>NZ_JAEUOL010000183.1 GCF_016789985.1 Accumulibacter sp. | reverse complement strand
CCGGACTTCCACGCACGCTCGGCCGCCAGGGCGCGCCACTATCGCTATCTACTGGTCAATCGGGCACACCGGACCGGCGTCTGGCACGGCAGGGTGGGTTGGTACCATCAGCCGCTCGACCTCGCTGCGATGCGTGCGGCGGCCGACCTCCTGCTCGGCGAGCAGGATTTTTCCGCTTTTCGCGCCGCCGAATGCCAAGCCATATCGCCGGTCAAGATCATGCACCGAGCCGAGCTACAGCGCTTCGGGGACCTGATCGTCCTCGATTTCGAGGCATCGGCCTTCTTGCACCATATGGTGCGCAACCTGGTCGGCAGCCTCGTTGCCATCGGCCAGGGCAGGCATCCACCGGAGTGGATCGCCGAATTGCTGGCCAACCGCGACCGGCGCCTGGCCGCACCGACTTTTCCGGCGGCCGGTCTCTATCTGGTTGCGGTCCACTATCCGGCGCGCTGGGGTTTGCCACCGGCCGACGAAAGCGCCGGCCAGCCTCTCATGCCCGACCTGCAAGCAACGCAGTTGACGACATGACGCCACGCATCAAGATCTGCGGCCTGACGCGCATCGAGGACCTGCAGCAGGCCGTGCAGGCGGGGGCCGACGCACTGGGCCTGGTTTTCTACCCACCGAGTCCGCGCTATGTCGATGTGCCGACTGCCACCCGACTGGCGCGCGCCGTGCCTCCCTTCATCAGCATCGTCGGACTGTTCGTCAACGCCGATCCGCAGACCGTGCGGGCCACACTCGCTGCCGTGCCGCTCCACGTGTTGCAACTGCACGGTGACGAGGATGAGACCTACTGCTGCCAGTTCGATCGGCCCTACATCAAGGCGGCGCGCGTTCGGCCCGGCATGGATTTGATACAATACGCGGCTGCTTTCCCTTCGGCCCAGGCAATCCTGCTCGATGCCTTTGTGGACGGTTACGGTGGCGGCGGCAAAGTTTTCGACTGGTCACTGGTACCTGCCTCGCTCGGCAAGCCCCTGATACTGTCCGGCGGCCTTGATGCGGACAACGTAGGAGAGGCCGTGCGCCGCCTGAGACCCGACGCGGTCGATGTGTCGTCCGGGGTCGAGGCAGGCAGGGGAATCAAGGATGGCGCAAAGATTCGCGCCTTCGTGACAGCGGTCCGGTCGGCTGGATCGCCTGGCGGCGAGTGCTGCGAAATGTCTTGACGAGGCTGTTCATGCGCAAGAAATCTGGTGGACGGACGCGGACCTGCTGGCGTCAACACCTGGCCAAACATACCTGAGGCGGCAACGCTTGGTGGTCTTGACCGATGCTCTACCAGCGTTGTCTCGCAACAAGGCGCAAGGAGATGTTGATGGCCGTGCATGGATATGATTTACCTGACGCCAGGGGCCATTTTGGCCCCTACGGTGGTGTTTTCGTCGCAGAAACCCTGATCGGGGCACTCGATGAACTGAAGGAAGCCTACGCCGTCGCCCGGCAGGATCCACAGTTCGTCGCCGAATTCGAATATGAGCTGAAGCATTATGTCGGTCGCCCCAGTCCGGTCTATCACGCCCGGCGCTGGTCGGACCTGCTCGGTGGCGCGCAGATTTACCTGAAACGGGAAGATCTCAATCACACCGGCGCGCACAAGATCAACAACTGCATCGGCCAGGCGCTGCTCGCGCGGCGCATGGGCAAACCACGGGTGATCGCCGAAACCGGCGCCGGCCAGCATGGCGTCGCGACGGCCACCGTTGCCGCACGTTACGGCATGGCGTGCGTGGTTTACATGGGTTCCGAAGACATCCGGCGGCAAGCGGCCAACGTTTACCGCATGAAACTGCTCGGCGCGACCGTGACCCCCGTCGAAAGCGGCTCACGGACGCTCAAGGATGCCTTGAACGAGGCGATGCGCGACTGGGTGACCAAGGTCTCCGATACCTTCTACATCATCGGCACGGTCGCCGGTCCGCATCCCTACCCGATGATGGTGCGTGACTTCCAATCGGTCATCGGTCGCGAGTGCATCGGGCAGATGCAGGAGCACTGCGGACGCCAGCCAGACGCAGTGATTGCCTGTGTCGGAGGCGGCTCCAATGCGATGGGAATCTTCCACCCCTATGTCGGGGTCGCCGGCGTACGTCTGATCGGCGTCGAGGCGGCCGGCGAAGGCATCGCCAGCGGCCACCACGCCGCCTCACTGACCGCCGGGCGTCCGGGCGTGCTGCACGGCAACCGCACCTATCTGCTGCAGGATGAGGACGGGCAGATCATCGAGACACACTCGGTATCGGCCGGTCTCGATTATCCCGGCGTCGGCCCCGAGCACGCCTGGCTCAAGGACAGCGGTCGGGCCACCTATGTCAGCGTCAGTGACGGCGAGGCGCTGCAGGCCTTCCATGACCTCTGCCGTCTGGAAGGCATCATCCCGGCGCTGGAATCGAGCCATGCTCTGGCCTACGCCAGCCAGTTGGCGCCGACGCTGCCGCGCGACAACATCCTGCTGGTCAATCTCTCCGGGCGCGGGGACAAGGACATGCACACCGTTGCCGACAAATCGGGAATCAGGTTCTGACCATGGGAAAGATTACCGAGACATTCGAGCGCTTGCAGGCCCGCGGGCGCAAGGCGCTGATCCCGTTCATCACCGCCGGCGACCCCGACCCGGCACTGACCGTACCCTTGATGCACGCCCTGGTCCGTGCCGGAGCCGACATCATCGAACTCGGCGTACCTTTCTCCGATCCGATGGCGGACGGACCAACCATCCAGCGCGCCTCGGAGCGCGCCTTGGCGCGAGGTGTCAACCTGCGGCAGGTACTGGCGCTGGTCGCCGCCTTCCGGGCCGACGATCGGCAGACACCGGTCGTTCTCATGGGCTACGCCAACCCGATCGAAGCGATGGGGATCGCGGCATTTGCCGCCGCCGCCGGCACTGCCGGAGTGGATGGGGTACTGGTCGTCGATTACCCGCCCGAGGAAAGCAGCGAGTTGGCCGATGCACTGCAGCGCCGGGCACTCGATCCGATCTTCCTGCTGGCACCAACGTCGAGCGACGCACGTATCACAGAGGTCGGCGCACTGGCCAGCGGCTACATCTACTATGTCTCGCTGAAGGGTGTCACCGGTTCGGCCGCGCTTGACGTCGCAGCGGTCGCCGCGCGTATCCCGGAAATCAGGGCGCGCACCGGGGTGCCGGTGGGAGTCGGATTCGGCATCCGCGATGCCGCAACGGCCGCCGCAGTGGCCGGAGTGGCCGATGCAGTGGTCGTCGGCAGCCGGATCATCGAAGAGATCGAACACTCCGCCTCCGGCGAGGCCTGTGAAAAAGTGTTTGCCCTGCTTGCCGGCATTCGTCGCGGGATGGATGCTGCAGCAGTTGCCGCGGGAGGACAAGAATGGGTTGGCTGAACAAACTGTTGCCACCAAAGATCAAGCGCAACGACAGCGGGATTGCACGCCGCTCGTCGCTGCCCGAAGGACTGTGGAGCAAGTGTCCGGCGTGCGAAACCGTGCTCTACGCGACCGATCTGGTCAACAACAGCAACGTCTGTCCGAAGTGCGGACATCACAAGCGGCTCGAAGCGCGCGCGCGCATCGATCTGCTGCTCGATCCCGCAGGCCGCTCGGAGATCGCAGCCGAAGTGCTGCCGGTCGACTCGCTCTCGTTCAAGGACAGCCGCCGCTACCCCGACCGTTTGCAGGACGCCACCGAGGCCACCGGCGAGACCGACGCGCTGATCGTCATGCGCGGTTCGCTGGCCGGCTGGCCGGTCGTCCTGGCCGTTTTCGAGTTCGATTTCATGGGCGGCTCGATGGGTTCGGTGCTCGGCGAACGTTTCGTGCGCGGGGTGCAAGCGGCGGTCGACCACGGCGAGCCTTTCATCTGTGTCACCGCATCGGGCGGCGCGCGCATGCAGGAAGGCCTGTTTTCGCTGATGCAGATGGCCAAGACGACGGCGATCCTGACTCGTCTGTCGCAGGCGAAGCTGCCCTTCATTTCGATTCTCACCGACCCGACGATGGGCGGAGTGTCGGCTTCCTTCGCCTTCATCGGCGACGTGGTGATCGCCGAGCCAGGAGCCTTGATCGGCTTTGCCGGCCCCCGTGTGATCGAACAGACCGTCCGCGAAACACTGCCGGAGGGTTTTCAACGTTCCGAGTTCCTGATCGAGAAAGGCGCCCTCGATCTGATCGTCGATCGCCGCCAGATGAAGGAGCGGGTGGCCGGCGTGCTCGCACTGCTGCAGAAACGGCCTGCATTGCAGTGAGCCACCGGTTGTGAGCGACGACGAGCACGCAGAGCAGCCAACTGCCGAGCGCGTGCACTCCCGTCCTTCGCTATCGCTCTGGCTGGCTCACCTCGAAAGCCTTCATCCACGCGGACAAGGTGGAATCGAACTTGGCCTGGAGCGTGTCCGGCAAGTCCAGCGGGAGCTGGCACAGGACATGCAGTGCCCGGTAATCATCGTTGGCGGCACCAACGGCAAGGGTTCGACCTGCGCCTATCTCGAGGCCATCTACAGCTTTGCCGGCTATCACGTCGGCTGCTACACCTCGCCACATCTGCTCGAGTACAATGAGCGCGTACGCATCGATCGGCAGCCAGTCAGCGATGCCGCCTTGTGCACGGCGTTTGCCAGGGTCGAAGCGGCTCGCCAGACGGCCGGCAAGGTGGCACTGACCTACTTCGAGTTCGGTACGCTGGCCGCCGTCGAGGTTTTTCTCGCGCAGCAGGTGGAAGTCCTGATTCTTGAAGTCGGACTGGGTGGCCGCCTCGACGCAGTCAACGCCTATGCCCCGGACTGTGCCATCGTCACCGGCATTGCACTCGATCACACCGACTGGCTCGGATCGACTCGCGAGGCGATCGGTTTCGAGAAGGCCGGCATCTTTCGTCGCGACAGACCGGCAATCTGTGCCGATCCCGATCCACCCCGCAGCCTGCTCGAATACGCACAGGCGGTGGCGGCCGACCTGAAGCTCCTCGGGCGCGATTTCGGCTACTTCGGGAACCTCCAGCAATGGACCTTCTGGACGCGCGGCGGACAGCGGCGAGGCGGCCTCGCCCATCCTGCCCTGCGCGGCGCCGGACAACTGGCCAATGCCTCGGCCGCGCTCGCCGCTGTCGACTCGCTGCGGCAACAGCTGCCGGTCTCGATGCAGGCGATGCGGCGCGGACTGAGTGAAGTGAAGCTGCCGGGACGTTTTCAGATTCTCCCCGGCCGGCCGGCCGTCATCCTCGACGTGGCGCACAATCCGCAGGCGGTGACCGGCTTGGCCGACAAGCTTGCCGGCATGCCTTTCTCTGCCAGAACGATCGCCGTCGTCGGCATGCTGGCCGACAAGGACATCGCAGGCTCGCTCGCGCCACTGGCCGGCAAGGTTGATTGCTGGCTGCTGGCCGACCTCGATGTTGCGCGTGGCGCATCGTCGCAAACCCTGGCCAGCGTCGTAAGCCGCGCCGCGCTCGGTGGCAAGACGGAATGTTTTGCTTCACCGACGCTCGCTTTCGAGCGTTCTGCCGAGCTGGCCGGGGAAAATGATAGAATCGTCGTCTTTGGATCGTTCTACACGGTCGCGGCCGTCATGCGCAACAGGCAGCATGGTCGCTGATCGAAGCGACACGAGTGGACTCCCCGATGGCGATGACTGAAACACCCGACCCGCAATTGCAGCTCAAGAAACGGGCCCGGCGCCGACTGGTCGGAGCGGTGGCCTTCGCCGGACTGGCGGCGGTCGTCCTGCCGATGGTCATGGACGAGGAGCCCAAGCAACAGGTCCAGGACGTCCAGATAAGAATTCCCGGCCAGGATCAGGTACCGTTCCAGCCCAGACTGGCGGCCCGCACGGCCGCACCTGCCACCGGCAGCACGGCTGTCGGCGAGGGGCCCGACAAGCTGGCAGCGCCCGTCCCGACAGACAAACCAGTCGCCACGGTTGCCCCGCCGAATGACCAGGCCAGCGACAGGAAAGCCGACAAACCGGCTGAGAAGCCGCCCGAGAGGCCACCGGTCAAGAAGATCGACAAGCCCGCAGAGAAACCACCAGAGAAACCTGCCGACAAGAAACCCGTCAAACCGGCCGAGAAGCCGTCCGAGAAAGCACCCGAGAAGCCGCCTGCCAAGCCAGTCGAGAAGACACTGGCCAAGCCAACAGAGAAGACACCGGAAAAACCGCCCGCCAGACCGGCGGAGAAGGTGCCGGAGAAACCGCCCGAGAAGAAACTCGACAAACCGGCTGAAAAGGCACCCGAGAAAGCACCGGTCAAGAAGGTCGACAAACCGGCCGAGAGCGGTTCCGAGGAAAGCAGCAAGCCCGCCGCCGACGATGCCTCGCCGGCCAGTGCAGCACCGGCAAAACCGTCGGCGGCAGCGGCGAAATCCGGCGGCCAGCAGGTCATCCTGATTGGCGCCTTTGCCAATCCCGATAACGCCAAACAACTGCAGGGCAAGATCAGCGCGGCCGGGGTCAGCACCTATACCGAAATCCTTGAAACACCGGACGGCAAGAAGACGCGCGTGCGGGCCGGCCCCTTCCCCAACCGTGAGGCTGCCGACCGCGCCATGGAGAAGTTGAAAGCCATTGGCGTCAGTGGAGTCGTCGCCGGCCGGCAATGACAGTCTTCGACTATCTCGTGCTGGTCATCATCGGCGCCTCTCTCCTGCTCGGCATGTGGCGCGGCGTAGTCGGCGAGATCATTGCTCTGGCCGCCTGGGTCCTGGCGTTCTTCGCGGCCAAATGGTGGGGTGCCGAGCTGGCCGGGTGGTTCGGCGGCATTGCCGATCCGACGATACGTCTGGTCGCCGGCTGGGCAGCGGTGTTCGTCGGAGTGCTGGTCGCCATGGCCCTGCTCCGCCTGGCCGTGCGCAGTCTGCTCAAGGCCCTCGGGATGAGCCTGAGCGATCGGCTGCTGGGTGTGGTCTTCGGCATCGCCAGGGGGCTGGTGATCGTCACGATCCTGGTTGCCATCGGCGGCATGACGGCACTACCCAAGGAAAGGTGGTGGAGCGAGGCCTACTTCGCTGCCCCGCTCGAAACGGCCGTCCTGGCAAGCAAGCCCTGGTTGCCGTCCGACGTGGCTAAACGAATCAGGTTTGGGTAGGGAACGACTATGTGCGGAATTCTCGGAGTTGTCGCAACCACACCGGTCAACCAGCTGCTTTATGATGGGCTGATGGTCCTGCAGCACCGCGGCCAGGACGCCGCCGGCATCGTGACCGCCGAAGACGACGCCTTTCACATGCACAAGGGCTCCGGGCTGGTGCGCGACGTGTTTCGCACCCGCAACATGCGCGCTCTGCCCGGCAACATGGGCATCGCTCACTGCCGCTACCCGACCGCCGGCTCGGCCTTCGATTCCGCCCTCTCGCAACCGTTCTACGTAAACTCGCCGTTCGGCATCGTTCTCGGACACAACGGCAACCTGACCAATACCGAACAACTCAAGGATGAAATGTTCCGTCAGGACCTGCGGCATATCAACACCGGCTCCGATTCGGAAGTCCTGCTCAACATTCTGGCGCATGAACTGCAGGCCACCGCCAAGGGCTGTCGGCTGGATCTCGACACCATCTTTGCCGCCGTAGCCGCAGTTCACCGGCGCTGCCGTGGCGCCTATGCCGTCGTCGCGATCATCGCCGGGCACGGCATGCTCGCCTTCCGTGACCCCTTTGGCATCCGGCCACTGGTTTTCGGAACCAACGATAGCGCGGAGGGTATCGAGTACCTTTTTGCCTCCGAGTCGGTGGCGCTCGACACGCTCGGTTTCCAGGTGCTGCGCGACGTGGCACCCGGTGAAGCGATCTTCGTCGACCTCGACCACCGGCTGCATCAGCGTCAGTGCGCCAGCCATGCGGCGCTCTCGCCGTGCGTCTTCGAGTTTGTCTATCTCGCCCGCCCGGACTCGGTGATCGACGGAGTATCGGTCTATGAGGCGCGCCTGCGCATGGGCGAGCACCTGGCCGACAAGCTGGTCAGGCATATCCCGGTCGACCAGATCGATGTGGTCATTCCGATTCCCGATTCGAGTCGCCCGTCGGCGATGCAACTCGCGCAGCGCATCGGAGTCCCCTACCGCGAGGGTTTTGTCAAGAACCGCTACATCGGTCGCACCTTCATCATGCCGGGCCAGGCCGTCCGCAAACGCTCGGTCCGCCAGAAGCTCAACACGGTCGCCCAGGAGTTCAAGGGCAAGCGCGTCCTGCTGGTCGATGATTCGATCGTGCGCGGCACCACCAGCCGCGAGATCGTCGAGATGGCGCGCGCCGCCGGCGCCCTGAAGGTCTATTTCGCGTCCGCTTCGCCCCCCGTCCGCTATCCCAACGTCTATGGCATCGACATGCCGACGCGCGGCGAACTGATCGCCACCGGGCGCACCGGAGAAGAGATTGGCCATGAGATCGGTGCCGATGCGCTGGTCTATCAGGATCTGGAGGCACTCACCGCTTCGATTAGCGACCTCAAACCGGCGCTGTGCCACTTCGACACCTCCTGCTTCGATGGATGCTACGTCACCGGCGATGTCACGACGGAGTACCTGACGGCCATCGAAATGGCCAGGGAAGGTCACCGAACGGTCAGCAAGGAAGAGCGCTGGGCGTCGAGACAATTGCAACTCAATCTGATGTCTGCGGGCTGACGGCCATGAAAAACAGTCGTGACTATTCCATCGAGACCCTGGCGGTGCGTGCCGGGCAGGAGCGCAGCCAGTTCAACGAGCACAGCGAAGCACTCTACCTCACTTCGAGTTTTGTCTTCACCAGCGCAGCCCAGGCAGCCGCCCGCTTCTCGGGTGAGGAGGAAGGCAATGTCTACTCGCGCTTCACCAATCCGACGGTTGCTGCCTTCCAGGATCGCCTTGCCGCGCTCGAAGGGGCCGAAGCATGCATCGCCACGGCATCGGGCATGTCGGCCATCCTGTCGCTGATCATGGCGCTGTGCAGTGCCGGCGACCACATCGTAGCCTCGAACGGACTGTTCGGTGCCACCCAGCAATTGCTCGGCACCATACTGCCGCGTTTCGGCATTCAGACCAGCTTCGTCTCGCAAACCGATGTCGCTGCCTGGCAGGCGGCGATGCGACCGGAAACCAGGCTGTTCTTTCTCGAAACGCCGTCGAACCCGCTGACCGAGATCGCCGACATTCCGGCCCTGGCAAGGCTTGCCCGCGCACGCGGCGTCCTTCTGGCCGTCGACAACTGTTTCTGCACGCCGATTCTGCAGCGTCCGCTTGACCTCGGCGCCGATCTCGTCGTGCACTCGGCAACCAAGTTTCTTGATGGTCAGGGACGGGTTCTCGGTGGTGCCGTCGCCGGGCCCAGGCGCCTGACCGACGAAGTGTTCCGCTTCCTGCGTACGGCCGGACCAACGCTCTCGGCATTCAACGCATGGGTGCTGCTCAAGGGGCTGGAAACGCTGCAGATTCGCATCGAAACGCAATCGTCACGCGCGCTGCAACTGGCGCGCTGGCTGGAGGAACATTCCAGGGTGGCACGCGTCCATTACCCGGGCCTGCCGTCGCACCCGCAGTTCGATCTCGCCCGGCGGCAGCAGCACAGCGGCGGCGCAATCGTTTCCTTCACCGTCAAGGGCGGCCGGCCCGAGGCCTGGAAGGTGATCGATAGCTGTCGCCTGCTGTCGATCACCGCCAATCTCGGCGACACCAAGACGACACTGACCCACCCCGCCTCGACGACGCACGGTCGCATCACTCCCGAACAGCGCGCCGCGGCAGGCATCGGCGAGGACCTGCTGCGCATCGCGGTCGGCCTGGAAGCAGTGACCGACCTGCAGAACGACCTCGAGCGCGGCCTGTCGTCGATCTAGCGCTGGCTGCCGGTGTCTTCCCGGCGCTTCTTCGGGCGGGCCAGGTCTTCGCGCTCGCTGGCGGCCTTTCTCAGCGCCTCCTTGGCAACTTCGGGCATCATGAAATAGGTCATCAGGCTCGATCCCGAGCAGACCAGCCAGAAGAGCAGGAAGCCCGTCGAATAGGTGGCCGTCGCCGACCATTCGACGCGCTCTCCAAACAGATACAGTTGCGCCGGATCGATCAGGGTGAAGAAGATCGTTTCGGCAATGCCCGCCGCAATGAAGGCCGGCCAGAGTACCCAGATGACGTGTTTCATGCTTGCTCCAGAAGAGGCTTGTTGTAGTGACTGATCAGCGCGGTCTTTCAGCGCACCTGGCCGCGACCGGCGACAAAAAGCTCCGGATCGACCATCGCGCCGTTGAGCACGACCCCCCAGTGCAGGTGCGGGCCGGTGGCGCGGCCGGTCATCCCCGAGAGCCCCAGACGCTGTCCCTTGCCAACCACCTCGCCGGGCTGTACATCGACCCGGTCGAGGTGGCAGTACATGCTGATCAGCCCGTTGCCGTGGTCGACGAAAACCGTCCGGCCATTGAAAAAGTAGTCATCGGCGGCAAGCACGATGCCCTCGGCATTGGCCCTGACGGCTGAGCCGCGCGGCGTGGCGATGTCGAAGCCGGCATGTGGCGAGCGCGGCTCGCCGTTGAAGTAGCGACGCAGGCCGAAACGTCCGCTCAGCCGCCCCGCGGCCGGCAGAACAAAGTTCAGATCGACCGCGTCGACCGGCCGCCAGTGGCGTTTGAGACGCTGGATGGCGGCGATTTCACCCTCAACCCGAGCCACATCCGCGGGCGACAACTGCACCTTGCTGCTGTCCTTGAGGGTGATCCGTTGCTCGGGGTAGTTCTTCGGGCTGACACCGAAGGGGACGCTGCGGACTTCTCCCACCGGCTTCTCGGCCGCCTGATCGACGCTCTGCACCCGCAGTTCGTGCTCTCCGGGCGCAATATCCAGCGCCAGCCCGACGACCGCGATCCACTGTCCGTGCTCCTTGACGACGAGGACCGGCTGCTCGCCGAGCCAGGCCTGCGGTGGACGGCCGCCGGCCGCCGCAGGACCGAGCGACACCTGCGCCACGCCGCCGGGAACACTGGCTTGCCGAGGCAGCGAAGCCTCTGTCCCGGCCGGCCGCAGCACGATCAACAGCCAGGCGCTGCCCATGACGACAGCGCGCCGGATGGTCGAAAGCCCTGCCATGCCGGCTAGAGCGCTGCCGCGCTGAAGGTGTCGCACTGGCGAACGTCGCCGCTTTCCATGCCCCGCTTGAACCAGCGCACGCGCTGTTCGGAGGTACCGTGAGTGAAGGATTCGGGAACGATCTGGCCGCGCGTCTGCTTTTGCAGGCGGTCGTCACCAATCGCCGAGGCAGCGGTCAGCGCCTGCTCGGTTTCGCCCGGTTCGAGGATCTTCTTCATGCTGTCGGCACGATGGCCCCAGACCCCGGCAAAACAGTCGGCCTGCAGTTCCAGTCGCACCGAGAGGGCATTGGCCGCAGCCCGGTTGCGACTGCGCTGCTGTGCGGCATGCACCTTGTCCGAAATGCCCAGCAGGTTCTGCACATGGTGGCCGACTTCGTGCGCGATCACGTAGGCCTGCGCAAACTCGCCGGGGGCCTGGAAACGCTCGCGGAGATCCCGGTAAAACGCCAGGTCGATATAGACCTTCTGATCGGCCGGGCAGTAGAAGGGGCCCATCGCCGACTGTCCCGTGCCGCATGCCGTCGGGGTCGCCCCGGTGAACAGGACCAGCTTCGGCTCCTGGTAGCGGCGCCCCGCCTCGTTGAAGACGGCATGCCAGGTGGTCTCGGTGCTGCCGAGCACCTTGGCGACAAAGGTGGCCATTTCATCGGTCGCCGGCGGTTTCTGTGCCGGTCTGACGGCCGAGGCCGGCGAACCGGCATTCGAGGCCAGCCCGAGAATCACCGCCGGGTCGATGCCGAGAAAGTAGCCGGCGGCCAGTGCGATCACCAGAGTCCCGATGCCGACGCCAGCGCGCCCGCCACCCCCTCTTCTGTCCTCGACGTTCTGGCTTGCGTCTTGTTCTTCCAGGCGCACGGATCATCCTCCATCGCTCGCATCACTCGCCGTCAATGCTAACAGAACGGCGGGCAAGGCGCAGTGCTTCAGCATATGCATGGTTTGTCCCCCAATGGTCATCCGACCGTCGCCAGGATCAGTGAAAGGTGGACAAAGTCAGATTTTCGTGCATAATCCGCGGACTTTTTACAAGAAGCGGACCGGCGAGGTTCGTTAACAGGAGGGGCGCGTATGGAGAATCTCTATTGGATGGCCGTGGCCACTGTGCTGGTCGTCTTGTTTTTCGATTACACGAACGGCTTTCACGACGCTGCCAACATCGTCGCCACGATCATCGCTTCCCGCGCGATGACCCCGGCGCAGGCGGTCGTCATCGTCGGTGTCTTCGAATTCCTCGGACCCCTGCTCGGCGGTACCGCGGTGGCCAACACCATCGGCAAGTTCGTCGACCTGTCGACCTGTCGACAGTGGACGCGGAACTCGCCGTCCTGATCCTCTTCTGTGGCCTGCTCGGTGCCATCGTCTGGAATCTCGCCACCTGGTGGTTCGGTATTCCTTCGTCGTCGTCGCATGCGCTGGTCGGCGGACTGGCCGGCGCGGTCGTTGCGGCGGTCGGATCACAGTACGTGATCTGGGGCTGGACGCCGCTCATGCAGGATGGCAAGCTGATCGGCGTGATGAAGGTGCTGGTTTCCCTGTTCGCCTCGCCATTACTCGGCTTCTGGGTCGGTTTCCTGGTGTTCCGTATCGGGCGCAAGATGATGGCCGGAGCCAAACCAAGCGCCAACAACACGCTGCGCAAACTGCAATTCGCCAGTGCGGCCTGCCTTGCCTTCTCGCACGGTGCCAACGACGCACAGAAGAGCATGGGCATGCTGACGCTGGTGTTGCTGCTCGGTGGCTTCATTCCCAAGTTCGACGTACCGTTCTGGGTGGTCCTGGCCTGTGCCACGGCAATCACGCTCGGCATCCTGTCCGGTGGCTGGCGCATCGTCCGGACGCTCGGTTTTGCCATCTATCGTGTACGCCCGCTGCACGCCTTGTCGTCGCAGCTCACTTCCGGCCTGCTGATCCTCTCCGCCTCATACCTCGGCGCACCCGTATCGACGACGCACGTGGTGGCCACCTCGATCATGGGCATCGGCTATTCCGAACACCCGCGCGCCGTGCGCTGGAAGAAGGCGGTCGACATCGCAAAAACCTGGGTGATCACCATCCCGGCCTCGGCACTCACCGCCATTGTCTGCTATGCACTCGCCCGAATCATGCTTGGCCAACACTAACTGAGGAGATAAACCATGGACAACAATCAAGACGAAGACAACAAGCCCATCTTCCGCCGTCTCTACGAGCGGGTTTTCCCGACCGTCGCCGACTTCTTCGGCATGCTGGCCGAACAGAGTTCGAACGCCGCCGAGACCACCCGCCTGCTCGTCGAGTTCATGGAAACCGGCGACGTGACCGTCGCCCAGAGAGTTCGCGATGACGAGCACGAAGCCGACCGCATCAAGGCCGCCAACCTCAGCGTGCTGAGCGATGCCTTCTCGACGCCGATCGATCGTGAAGACCTGTTCCGCGCAATCACCACGCTCGACGACATTGTCAACTACTGCAAATCGACGGTGGTCGAGATGGACATGCTGGGTCTGCAACCCGACAAGCACAGCCTGGAAATCGCCCTGCACATTCGCGAAGGTACCGAAGCATTGGCCAAGGGTTTTGCCCGCCTGGCAACAGATCCGGCGGGCGCCGGCGTCGATGCCAACGCGGCGCGGAAAGCCGAGCGCACGGTGGAAAAATCGTACCGCCGGGCAATTACCGCGCTTTTCCAGGGTGACGACTACCTGAACATGTTCAAGCGCCGCGAAACCTATCGCCACCTCTCCAACGCCGCCGACCGCGTTGCCGATGCGGCGCGCGCGCTCGACAACATCGTCGTCAAGCTGTGCTGAAAAGCATTGACGAAAACGGGGTTGTGTTTCGCAGTTCTTGGGCCTACAGTGTGGTGGCCAATGTCGGCAGCCACGAGGAGAAGCGTATGGGGAAACTGGTCGCCGGCCTGATGGCCCTGGCGCTGGCGCTTTCAAGTGCAACTGCTGTCGCCTGCTCGGCTGAAAAAGCCAAGGATGGCCAGACGGAAATGAGCACACCGGCCAAACCCAAGACCTGATTTGTCGGTAGAGCATCACGCGCGGCGCATACCTCTGGTATCGCGCCGCGTTTCATTTTGCGACGTGCCTTCCTGCGGCCACAGCCCGGCGCAGCGCCGCATGCCGGATTTCGCTGCGCGAGGTCTCCCGGCGGGCGCTATCGGCGACCGGTCCGCCGTTTCACTCGCAGCTTGCCTGGCACGATAGCGGACTGCCGGCGCATTCCGCCGGGCCGGCAAGCCTGCATTCCCGCCGGGAACGGTGTGTGAAGGTGATTCCTTCACCGTAGTGACAGGCAACCCGGCTGATCTTGCCCTGGCGCGCCACCTCGATCCTGATGACGCGCGCCGCCTTGATACTGGCCGCCGGCAAATCGCAGGACAGGTAGGCCATGAACGCGCCGTCCTGCGACTCCCACGCCACGACGTTCTTGTGCTGCCGATAGTCCCGGTAGTCGGTGCATAGCGCGGCATCGTCCTGGTACATACGCCGGTTGTCGCTGCAGAACCCGTTGAAGGTGAATTGCAGTTCGACCTCGGAGGGACAGTTGCCGACCTGCATGGCGGTCACCAGATTCGGGCAGGACAGTTTCTCTGCCGCACCGGCGGTTAATGCCGGCAACAGCAGGAACAGGGCGAGTGATCCTGATTTCATCAAACAATTCTCCTAACCATTCATGATTCGGCTTACTCGCCCCCGAGCATGAAAGCCCTGATCGGGTGCACCATGTGAGGTGGCACGCAGGCGCGTAGAGGTCGCAATACGAATGAAGGCCCGACCCCGGCGCCTAACCGGACCTTCACCG
>NZ_JAEUOL010000181.1 GCF_016789985.1 Accumulibacter sp. | reverse complement strand
TGCCGAAAGCCGCCCGCTGGCCTGCACTGGTTCGCTACATCGTCGACAAAATCATCGCAGTCAAACCCAAGATGCCGCGGCACACGGCCCTGGCCCCTCCTGGTCTGGCTGCCGCAATGGGCTAACAGAGGAATTTAGGTTGAAGAACTCCGGTTTGACGCCGCTCGTCTGGCCCGCGGCCTCCTTGTCGGTACCCGGCCCGAACAACGCCCCCATTCCCGAACTGGCCGCCGCGGCGACCACGTTGGCGGCGGCCATGACCTGCTCCTTGCTGTAGCTGCCTTCGAGGTTGGCCTTGATCTTGTCCATGTTCCACGACATGAAGCTGTATCCGGTCTTGCGGAACTTGATCATTTCCTCGGGTTTCAAGGCCTGCTGGGCAGAAACGGCAATCGAAATGCCGGCGAGCAGCAGGGCGACAATAGTCTTTTTGATTTTTTCTCTACGTCAAGGGTATACGACAAACCAGTGCTCAACGCATGCCGGTCTTCTCTTCCGGCCGCCCCGCAGCCTAGATCAGGTGCTCCTGGAAGGCTGTAACCCAGGTCGCAGAAACTGCGCCTCCGACGGCAAGTCACACCGCGAAGATGTGCTTGGTGCGCAGCGTTCTGTGCTCTTCGATGAGGAGGAAGAGGCGATCGATGTTTGGATGTTTGCCGGGGTTGGCCAGCGCGCACTCACAGTGCTCGGCAAAGAGCTCGAGTCCCTTGCGGGCGGCCTCCGGCGTGATCGCCCCGTAGGTCTGCGCCAGATGGTTATACACCACCAGTGCACCCTGGCTTCCGGCCCGGTTGTCTACACTGGCGACCACCTTACCTTCCGTATCGAGCAGTCGTATGGCGGCGAGGTGAGAAATTCCTGGCAGCTTCCTGAGATTCTCGGCGAACGATGGCACCCTTCACCTCCGCCAGTTGAGGAGGATTCCGATAACCACGCCCGCCAAGGCGCAGCCGAAGGTCATCGTCAGCACGGGGGTCCAGGTGGTCTGCTCGGTGCCAACCACCGAAGACCACGCGGCGCTCGCCAGACCGCCCACCAGGAAACCGAAAAGCCAGCCGAACATGGCACCGCGTCCGATCGCACCGCGCCGCCCGTCCTCACCACAACAATGCGGACAGTACGAAGAGCCCTGCGGAACCAACTGCTCACAGCTGGGGCAGACGATCATTTCAGGATCGCCATCGGATACCGGCTTTGGCGTTTCCAGGACTCTGCCTTCGCCGGACATCAGACTCTCCTCGCCAGCTCACTGGCCAGTCCGGTGTAAGTCCAGGGAGTCAATTCCAGCAATTCGGCCTTGGCTGCGGCCGGAATCGCCAGTGATTCGACGAACGCCTGCATGTCCTCACGCGCAATGCGCTTGCCACGCGTCAGTTCCTTGAGTTTTTCGTAGGGATTGGCTACACCATGCCGACGCATCACCGTCTGCACCGGTTCGGCCAGCAGTTCCCAGTTGGCGTCAAGATCCGCATGTAGGCGATCGGCATCGGCTTCAAGTTTGTTCAAACCGCGCAGCAACGAGTCATAGGCCAGCAGCGTATAGCCTAGGGCGACGCCCATGTTGCGCAAGACGGTCGAATCGGTCAGATCGCGTTGCCAGCGCGAGACCGGCAGTTTATCGGCCAGATGGCGGAGCAGTGCATTGGCCAGCCCAAGATTGCCCTCCGAATTCTCGAAGTCGATCGGATTGACCTTGTGCGGCATGGTCGACGAGCCAATCTCGCCAGCCTTGAGTTTCTGGCGGAAGAAACCAAGCGAGATGTAGCCCCAGACATCGCGATTGAGGTCGATCAGGATCAGATTCGCTCGCGCAAAAGCATCAAACAACTCCGACAGGGCGTCGTGCGGTTCGATCTGGATCGTATAGGGATTGAACTGTAGGCCCAGTGATTCGACGAAGCGTCGGGCAAAGTTTTCCCAGTCATAGCCCGGATAGGCTGCCAGATGTGCATTGTAGTTTCCGACCGCGCCATTGATCTTGCCCAACAGCCGGACCCCGGCAATCGCCGAGCGGGCTCGCCGCAGGCGAAAAGCCACGTTGGCCATTTCCTTACCCAAGGTCGTCGGCGTTGCCGGCTGACCATGCGTGCGCGACATCATCGGCAGCGCGGCAAACTCGTGCGCCAGATCGCACAGGCATTCGAGCAGTCGGTCCAGCATCGGCAGCATGGTCTGGTCGCGCGCCGCCTGCAACATCAGCGCATGCGCCAGATTGTTGATGTCCTCCGAAGTGCAGGCGAAGTGGATGAACTCTGCGACACCCATGACCTCCACGTTGCTGGCCAGGCGCTTCTTGATCCAATACTCCAGCGCCTTGACGTCGTGATTGGTCACCGCCTCGATTTCCTTCACCTCGGCGGCCTGCTGCGGACCAAAGTCGGCCAGCAGGGTATCGAGTTCGTGCCGGGTCGCCGGCGAGAAGTCCGGTATCTCGACAAAATGCGGTTCAGCGGCGAGGGCCTTGAGCCACTCGATCTCGACCTGCAGGCGACGCCTGATCAGGCCGCACTCCGAAAACTCGGGACGTAAGGGATCCAGCTTCCTGGCATAGCGACCATCCAGTGGCGACAGGGAAGTGAGCTGAGAAAAAGGCATACAGGGACGTCCTCGACGGTTAGGCGGCACAGTCTTCTATTTTACCTGCCTCGGCGATGCACCCGTAAACCGGATCCAGGCACGATGCTATAATCTTGCGCAGCTTTTTACATTCAGGAATCACATGAAGCTTATCGGATCACTAACCAGCCCCTACGTGCGCAAGACGCGCGTCGTCCTGGCCGAGAAGAAGATCGATTACGATTTCGGAATCGATTCTCCGTGGACCCCGGAAAACCAGGTGGCGAACGTCAATCCGCTCGGCAAGATTCCGGTGCTGCTGCTCGACGACAACACCGCCCTGTTCGATTCGCGCGTCATTGTCGAATACCTCGACAATGTCGCTCCCAACAACAAGCTGATGCCTGGACCGAATCGAGAGCGGTCCGAAGTCAAGCGTTGGGAAGCACTGGCCGACGGGCTGTGCGATGCGGCCGCACTCGTCTTTCTGGAGAAAAAGCGGCCCATGGCGCAGCAGAATCCCGAGTGGATTGCTCGCCAGGAAACAAAGATCATCCAGACCATCGAGTACATGTCCAGCGAGCTTGGCGATCACAACTGGTGCATGGGAACCCATTTTTCGCTCGCCGATGTCGCTGTCGGCTGCGCGCTCGGTTATCTCGTCTTCCGCTTTCCGGAGATCGATTGGCGGGAAAAGCACCCCAACCTGGCTCGCCTCTATGACAAGCTGATGCGCCGCCCAGCTTTTATGGAAACCGTTCCGCAAGCCTGACTCGGCCGAGCACCAAGCGAGGGCTGCCTGACGCGACAAGGCGGCCCTCTGCGTTTTGCCCACTCGTCGCCACACGTTCGCCACCCGACAGGGCGTCCGTAGTCGCTTCGCGGACTAGGCAAAAGGAAAACCCGGCCTCCCCCGCAGCCCGCCCTAGTTGTTGTCGCTGACCAGAATGGCCATCGAGCGAGCGGCCACCGTGATGAGTTCGCCTGCATCGGGACAGGACTTCGCCCAATCGGCCGAAGCACACAGATCGTCCCCGGAGGCAAGCCAGGAGCGAGCGAGGATTTTCCAGTTGCCCTGAGACCAGTCGCGCAGATTGTTGACCGTAAACGGTTCCCAACGCTCATTGTAGATGACCATCAGATCCGGCTCACCCGCCTTGCCCCACCAGACGACGGCGAGTTGCGACGGCTCCCCACTCGGCGGACCCTCCCAGCTATAGGTGTAACCACCATCATTACTCGGTCCGGACCGGTCGTCCGGGGCTTCACGTACGTAGCGTGCGAACTCGCTGCGCCGGAAATGGCCCCATTGCTTGCGCAGGCTGATCAAGCCCCGCGTCCACCGGAACAGCTCACCGCCGTAACGCGGGCCGGTCGGCGAGACACTGTTGTCCCCGTCCTTGAGACGCCAATCGATCCAGTTAACCCGGTTCACGGTCAGATCGCCGGTGCTGGACTCGTAGTTGTAACTGTTGCGCGCCCCCTCCTGTGACACCGCTCCGGCCTTGGTCTGACCGAATTCGTCGCCCTGCAGGAGGACTGGTATGCCCTGCGACGTGAACAGAATGCCAAGCAGCAGTTTTTCCCTCTGGCGCCGCAGGTTCTCGTCCTGGTTGCTGTCCCAGCAGTTCTGCGACCCGTCGGAATCGTTGAACCAGGTGCAATCGCGCAATGTATAGCCGTCATGTACGGCAACCAGGTTGATCGACCGCCACGGGCGACTTGATGCGGCCGGCCCGTTACCGTCGCCCACTGCCCCGTAACCCTCGATGAGTTGCTTGAAGGTCGCAGGGTCCTTGAGCGCCGACTGGGAAAAGCGGCGGACCTTGTCGCGATAGCGCCCCAGCCATTTGGCCCAGCGGTTGTTGTCGGCGCTCCAGCCACCACTGTCCATGAAGTCCCACCACTGCCCGCCCATATCCCAGGGTTCGGCATGAAGATGTGCCGCCGCATAGCGGGGATCGTTGTCCACCCAGTCGGCCGCATCGTCGGACCCTTCGGCCAGGATTCGTGCCAAGTCGAAACGGAAGCCATCGATCCCGTAAACCTGATGCCACATGGCCAGCGAGTCCCTGACCAGTTGCTTGCTGAAGCGCTGACCGCCGGAAAAATCAAGATCGTTGCCTGTACCCGTATTGTTCATGTAGTGGCGCTTGTCCGGCGTTCCGCGGTATATCCGGTCGGCAGCCAGACACATCAGGTTGAAGCACTTGGCTGCCAGCCGACCATTCGCCACCCACGGCCCCTGCTCGCCGCTGTGGTTGTACACCACATCCATGAAAACCGCGATCCCACGCTCGTGCAGCGCGCGAACCAACTGTTTCAGTTCGATCACCTGGCGCCCCGGACGAGAGGCATAGCGCGCTTCCGGGGCGAAGAAATTGGTGGTCATGTAGCCCCAGTGGTTGAGGCGGCCGGCTTCATTCCCGGTTTGTTCGTCGTATTCCATGACCGGCATCAACTCGACGGCGTTAACGCCCAGGTCGACCAGATGATCGATGCCTGCCGATAGACCCGCCGGTGTCTTGAGACCGCCACGCGTCAGTCCCCGATAGGTGCCACGTTGGCTGGCAGGCAACCCGGCAAGCGTCGCCGTGTAGTCCTGGACATGCAACTCGTAAACGATCAGGTCTTCGGGCCTGATCTGGACGTGTCCTGGAAAGGGATCTCGGGAATGGTCATAAACCATGCTCTTGCCACCACCGGCATAGACCGGACCTGGCATGTCGGTAAAAGGGACATCCTTGAAGAAGGTGTCGTACCTGACGTTGTCGGTTCGGTAGGCGTAAGGGTCGTTGAGCACATAGGCCTGGTTGAACAAAGCTCCGTAGGGGTGTTCAGGAGAGGCGCGACGCAGACCGTTCGCCTGGTACATGTAGAACAGGCCCCGTCCTATCCTTGGCCCGCGAACCCGCACCTTCCAATCGTCGCCGGAACGGATCATGCCGAGGCGATACCTGGGGGCCTGTGCCCGCGGTCCGGGGTAGAGCAGCAATTCGACCGCGGTGGCCTCGGGTGCGTGGACGACGAAATGTACCCAGCCGTCGTCTCCGAAGTGCGCACCGTAACGAGTCTCCTCGCTGCTGCCGGACTCCAGCGCGTGAACCGGGCCGGCGCTTGCGGCGGTTAGGAAGATGGCCAGCAAGCAACGGCGAACCCAATTTCTTCCCATACGCGTTTACCTCCCACAAGTGATCGATCAGGATGATCGTGCGCCAGTCCCCAACGCCGGCAGTCTGGTTGCCTGGATCTGCCAGTGGCAATCCACTCCCGGATCATCACCCACTGTCGTCAGTCTCACTGTCCGGTCGTCTTCCCGGAAGATATTGCGCTGACGCCGATTCCCGGTCCACCGACTTCCACGTCATCGCCCTTGCCGTCCTCCTGCAATAGCGACTCCTCGGTCTTTCTGTTCAGGACCACGATACTGATCCGACGATTGATCGAACTCAGCGGATCATTCTTGTCGAACAATACCGTGGAAGCGAGCCCGACAACCCGCAACACCTTGTGCTCGTCCATGCCACCCGCGATCAACTCACGCCGCGACGCATTGGCACGATTGGCCGACAACTCCCAGTTCGAAAACCCCTTGTCACCTCCGCCAAACTGGGCAGCATCGGTGTGACCCGACAGACTCAACTTGTTGGGGACGGCATTCAGCGCCCTGCCGATTTCGCGCAGAATCACCCTCGTGTAAGGCTTGACGTCGGCACTACTGGTGTCGAACATCGGCCGATTCTGTTCGTCTACGATCTGGATGCGCAATCCCTCGCTGGTGATGTCGATCAGCAACTGATTCTTGAACTGCTTGAGTGCAGGATTGCTCTCGATCAGCTTCTCGATGCTCGCCTTCAATTCACCAAGCATCACCTTCTCGCGCTCCTCGAACTCCTTGCGTGCCTGCTCCGCGTTGGTCTCCTTGAGGTTCACCGTCTTGCTCTTGGCATCGATGTCGCCACTCTTGACCTGACCCGCAGTGCGCGTCAGATCCTTGCCGCCACCCTTCAACACACTCGAACTATCGCCCGTTCCCGACCCACCCTGTGCGGCAATCTTCAGCGGATTCTGAAAAAAATCGGCGATTCCCTTCAGGTCACCGCTGGCAGTCGACCCCAACAGCCACATCAGCAGGAAGAAAGCCATCATTGCGGTCACGAAATCGGCGTAGGCGATCTTCCAGGCGCCACCATGGTGACCACCCGCAACTTTCTTCACGCGCTTGACGACTATCGGCCGCACATCGTCGCTCATTCAATCTCCCCGGTCAGGCACCCGCGCACCGCTTACTTGCCCTTGCGATTCTTGAGTTCTTCCTCGAGTTCGCGGAAACTCGGGCGAACGTCGGCAGCCAGCGCCTTGCGCCCGAACTCGACGGCCACTTGCGGTGCGTAACCCGACATCGACGCGAGCAGGACGACCTTGATGACCTGATAAATCTTCGAGCCTTCTTGCGCCTTCTGCTCGAGCAGATTGGCCAGCGGCGAGACAAACCCGTAGGCAATCAGAATGCCGAGGAAGGTGCCGACCAGTGCTCCCCCAATCATCTTCCCCAGCACGGCGGGCGGCTCGCCCACCGAACCCATGACATTGACCACCCCCATGACCGCGACAACGATACCGAACGCCGGTACCGCATCGCCAACCTTGGACATCACATGGCCGGGAGTCTCCACCTCGTGATGGTGGGTCTCGATTTCAATGTCCATCAGGCTTTCGATCTCGATCGCATTGAGGTTGCCGCCCACCATCATCCGCAGGTAGTCGGTAATGAATGCCATCACGTGGTGGTCGCCGGAAAGCGCCGGGTACTTGCCGAAGATCGGACTGTCGTGCGGATTCTCGACGTCGTTCTCGATCGACATCAGCCCTTCCTTGCGCACCTTGGACAACACCTCGAAGAGCATCGCAAGCAGATCGATGTAAAGCGCTTTGCTGAACTTGGAACCCTTGAAAATTCCTGGCAGCGCGCCGACCGTCGATTTGATGATCTTGATGTCGTTGGAAGCGACAAAGCCACCAATCGTCAGGCCGACGATTGCGATGTACTCGAGCGGTACCCACAGGGCGGCCAGGCTGCCGTGAACCGCATACGTCCCCAAGGCCGAAGCCAGAATGATCACATACCCGACAATCAGAAACATCCGCCCTCCCTCTTCACGGTGCGTGCCGCCATTGCAGCAGACCGCAGCCGATTGCTGTCGCGCATTGTAGCCACATTGGGCAGCATGGGCATCCGGCAATTGCAGGAATCACTGCACGACCACTGCCACAGCGCGCTTCTGGGCGAAGAAGGGCTCTTTTTCTCATTGCTCCGGCTCGTCTCCGCCAAGATGCAACGTCGCCGGCCGCTCCGGCCGCTCACACGGAGTCAGAACACACGGCAAGACAGGCCGCTGGTAAGCGTCCAGTCGGCGCCCTGCGCAGTGTGGCGAAAATCATATACACTCATCGTGTGGTCAAATGACACTGCCCGAGGAACTTGAAGGATGAATTTCTGCAGTCAATGCGGTGGCCCCGTCCAACTGGCGATCCCCGCGGGTGACAGCCTGCCACGTCACGTCTGCCAACATTGCGGATCGATTCATTACCTCAATCCCAAGCTGGTGGTCGGCTGCATTGCCGAGTGGCAGGACCGGATACTGCTCTGCCGACGCTCCATTGCACCACGCTACGGCCGGTGGACGCTGCCTGCGGGCTTTATGGAAAATGGCGAGACGACCAGTCAGGCAGCAATCCGCGAGACGCTGGAAGAAGCCTGCGCCCGGGTAGACATCAGGCAGCTCTTCTCGCTGGTCAATGTGCCACACATCAACCAGGTCCATCTGTTCTACCGCGCGCAACTGCTCGACCCGGACTTCTCCGCAGGCCTCGAGACGCTCGAGGCGGAGCTCTTCGCCGAAGACAGCCTGCCCTGGAAATCGTTGGCCTTTCAGAGCGTCACGCTAAGCCTGCAGGCCTATTTTTCCGACCGCAAGGCAGGTCACTTCGGCTTTCACGAGGAGACCATCCAGCGTGATCAGCGACTGGCTAGCGATCTTCATCAAGTGTGAACTCGATCGGCAGCAGGAGGCTGAATTCCCTCCCCTTGAGGCCTTCAGGCAGCGCCGTGTTTGCCGAAGCCCGCTCGAGCATGGTAATGGCCTGCTCATCCAAGGTCGCGCGCCCACTGGAACGCGCCAGCGAAACCAGCGGACGCGGCTGCCAGGCGCTCATACTGACCGTCACCTCGACCCGCCCTTCCCAACCACGCTCCCGCGCCAGCACCGGATAGCGCTTGAAGCGGCGCGCAGCGACCGCCAGGGAGACACGGTACTGGCGCAGGTCGTCAGGACTTACCCCCCCTGCAGACCCTCCCGTCGGGCCTGCTATGGCGGCCGGCAAAGCTTCGGCTGGCGTGTCACGGTTAGCCGCCGGTGTCGGCGCGACAATCAGCCGCGGTTCGCCTGAGGGCTCGCGTCGGGCAGGGAGAGCATCGTCGGCGAGCCGCCGGACCGTCCCGGGCTGTGTCGGCCGAGCGCGCACAGGCGTTCCCACTGGCGACCGCGTCTTTGGTGCAGGTTCTTCCGGGGTCACTCTGGCCGGCAGCGTATGCGCAGTATTCGCAGTTGCTACCAACACTGCCTCGATGGCAGCCGGCGCCATCACAGACGGTGGAGGCAACCGCCTGAACACCGGAGTCAACAACCCCGCATGCAGCAGAAACGAGGCAAGCAGGGCAGACAGCAGGCGCGTACGCGGCGACTCAAGCATCGAGCGAACGATTGGGTCGCACCCCGGCCATCATGACAGCGGCACGGCGCAAAACCACGCTGCGTACCGTGGCCCCTTTACGGGCCTGGAACACCCGGTGGGCGGCCGGCAGGCACGTTGTCATGCGGAGCACGCGAGCGTGAAGTGAAGTACAACCCTGGCCACGAACACTTCTGGCCCCTCTCCGATGCTTGCCTGCGGGGCTGACTGCAGTAACTTCCCGGCCGGCCAGAGCCGGCCACGGCCGTCGGTCGCCCTACTTGCCAGTCTGAGCCTGATCCTCGCGAATCTTTCTGCTGAAGAAACGCGAAAACCAGACCGACATGCCAATCACGAACACGATGACAAACAAGCTAAACAGCCCGTAGTCGGTCGAAAACAGCAAATCCCAAGCCATCTCTCTTACCTCCTCCTCGCCAAATCGCCCTGCCCTGCAACGGTTGCCGCAACCGGGGCTGTCAAACGCAACACCGCCTGCTTCTCCGCCACCCAATCGCCCACCAGACGCCATTCCTGCCGATCGTCCTCGAGCGTAACATGCCAGCGCCCATGCAAGGGTGTCAGCCTGCCGGCATAGCTCCCTCCTCCCTCGGCGGGAAGCACCAGTTTCTGATCGAAACCCGGACGTGTGGGGTGAGCAATGCGCAAACCCAGTGCCTCCGGCAAGCGAAAACCCTCGTTGGCGCGCAGCAGAACGCGAATTCGCTCGCCGTCGCCGCCGAGCACGAGATCGGCCTCAATCTTCAATTCGGCGGCATGCTGATCGCGCGCGGTGCGCTGATTGACCCCCAGCCCCTGCTTGTAGTAATCGTCCTCGACCAATCCATCATTACTGATCACCGCCAGATAGGCGGTAAAGAAGCCGGCAATGACGACGATCAGTGGACCCAGCATCAGGAGCCATGGCCATGGCTCCCGGTACCACGGTGGTGCAGCCGTGTGCAAGGGGTTGGTCATGGCAGGAAGAAGCTTGTCTTCTCACGCACGGCGATCTGGTCATCATCTTCCGCCCGTACTTCGAAGTAGATCAGGTTCGATCCCTTCCTGCCGGTATCCGGTTCGACGCGCGCTGACAGTGCAAAAGTCTTTGATGACGCGGCAGGGACTTCCACCAGGTGCTCGCCGACGATATCCATACCCTCTATCCCGCTGACACTGATGGCATAGCGATGCGTTGTCTCGTCGGTGTTCGAGATGTGCAGACTGAAGACATTCTCGATGCGCCCGTCGTCGGCCTCGCGTGACAGCGTCGAACGGTCGCGCAGCACGTCAACCTTCAGCGGCACCCGGTGTGCGAGGCTCCAGGCGGTCGCCAGGATGATGGCGAGAAGAATGCTGGTGTACAGCAGGGTTCGTGCACGTAACAGGTGAGCGACCATCTCGCGCGCCGTATAGTGCTTGGCGAGAGCGTTCTCGGTCGAGTAGCGGATCAGCCCGCGCGGCGATCCCACCTTGTCCATGACCTGATCGCAAGCGTCGATACAGGCAGCGCAGGCAATGCACTCCAGTTGCAGGCCATTGCGAATATCGATACCGGTCGGACAAACCTGAACACAGATGCTGCAGTCGACGCAATCACCGAGCGGCGGCAACTTCGCCGCTGCGCCTTTGCGGCGCGCGCCGCGTGGCTCACCCCGTTCCGGGTCATAGCTGATGATCAGCGTATCGGGGTCGAACATCACCCCCTGGAAACGGGCGTAGGGACACATGTACTTGCAGACCTGCTCGCGCAGGAAACCCGCCATCATGTAGAGGAAGGCAGCATAGAAGAAAATCCAGAAAGCCTCCCAGGGCCCCAGTTCGAAACTGGCGATCGCCGGAAGCAATTCCTTGATCGGTGTGAAATAGCCGACGAAGGTGATCCCGGTCCACAGGGCAACGAGCAACCAGAGTGCATGCTTGGTGGCCTTCAGGCGCAACTTGCGCGCATTCATTGGCTGCGCGTCGAGCTTCATTCGCGCCGGCCGTTCCCCCTCGATTTTACGTTCGATCCACATCAGGATCTCGGTGTAGACGGTCTGCGGGCAAGCGTAGCCACAGAACAGGCGCCCACCGACCGCCGTGACGAGGAACAGGCCGTACGCCGAGATGACCAGGAGGATCGCCAGATAGATCACGTCCTGCGGCCAGAATACCAGGCCGAAGATGTAGAACTTGCGTTCGACGATGTGGAACAGCACCGCCTGGCGGTCGCCCCAGTCAAGCCAGCAAAGACCGTAGAACAAGGCCTGGGTGAAGAAGACCATTGCCCAGCGCCAGTTGTTGAAGGTGCCTGCGACGCTGCGCGCATAGACCGTCTTGTGCTTCTCGTACAAGCCGTCGACGTTTATGGGAACTGCCTTGGCCCTGCTGCCGGCCGTTTGGTCCATGATCCTGGCTCCGATCTATTTCAGAATTACACCAAACTCTAATATTACCTTCTGGCTCGAGAGCGAACTTGATCTGAATCAGTCACCGGAGGATTAGCTCATGACGACAGGCATAACGAATTGTGTTGTCGCCTGCGCTGCCGTCGGCGCTGATCCGGCGGAACCATGGCTCCCACGAACGGTTGCAGTGGGCGGCTGGCACACATGTCTCGCAGTCCACGGTGGCTCGGTCGGCCAGTCGTTGACCACGCGAAAGAAAACGGAGCGGCACCGCCGCTCCGTCGATATCACCTGCAATTACTTGCTGCCAGCACCTGGGCTCAGACTCAGCACGTACGCGGCGAGGACATGTACCTTCTCGTCTCCGAGAAACTCCTTCCAGGCCGGCATCTGGTTGTTGCGCCCTTTCGTGATGGTCTCGATGATCGTTGCCTCCGAGCTGCCGTAAAGCCAGATCTTGTCAGTCAGGTTGGGCGCCCCCAGGGCGTGCATGCCCTTGCCATCCTGACCGTGGCAACCGGAACAACCAGCGCTGTTGAACGCCTCCTGGCCTTTGCTGACGCGCACGGAATCGGCCGGCAGACCCGACAGCGAACGCACGTAATTGGCCAGATCCTTGATTGTCTCGCCTCCGAGCTGGGCATGCGGCGGCATCACGCCCATCCGGCCATTGCTGATCGTTTCGACGACCTGCGCCGGCTCGCCACCCCACTGCCAGTCGTTGTCGGCAAGATTCGGAAACCCCTTCGAGCCACGCGCATCGGCACCATGGCACTGCATGCAGTAAGTCAGATACAGCCGCTTGCCCGTCTCGTTGGCCTCCTTGTCGGCCGCCAGCGCCTTCAGATCGGTTTTCAGGTACTTGGCATACAAGGGTTTGGTTTGCTCATCCGCTTTTGCCACTTCCTTCGCCAACTGACCGCTCGAAGACCAGCCAAGCACTCCCTGGTAGCTGCCGAAGGTCGGATAAAGCACGCCATACACCAGCGAGAAGATCACCGTGATGTAAAACAGCCACATCCACCATTTCGGCAGCGGGTTATTGTACTCCTCGAGGGTCTCGTCCCACACGTGGCCAGTAGTGTCAACCTTGCTCGGTGGCGGCAGGCTCTGCGTCCACAGCAACACGCCGCAGGCGATGATGCTTACCAGCACGAGCAGAATCACATACCAGTTCCAAAACTGATTCACAAAATCGTTCATGATGCTTTCCTTTGTCCGTTGCGATCCAGGCCCAGTTCGGCCCGATCCGCTTCTTCATCGGTGAACGGCAGCATCGCTGCTTCTTCGAAGCGCTTCTTGTTGCCCTTCACGCCGTACGCCCACCACACCACACCAAGAAAGGTCAGCAGGGAGACGACGGTGACGATGGATCGCAGATCGTTGATATCCATACGCTTACTTGGCGTTCTTCATTTCCAGGCCCATCCCCTGCAGGTAGGCGATGAGGGCGTCGAGTTCGCTCTTGCCTTCAAGCTGCTTCCGCGAGGCGGCAATCTCTTCGTCGGTATAGGGAACGCCGACCTTGCGCAGAGCGCTCATCTTTGCCTCGATGGTGCTCGCATCGGCCGGCGCCTTCTCGAGGAAGGCAAAAGCGGGCATGTTCGACTCGGGAACGACATCACGCGGATTGATCAGGTGCGCACGGTGCCATTCATCCGAATAGCGCCCGCCGACCCGATGGAGATCCGGCCCGGTGCGCTTGGAACCCCACTGGAAGGGGTGGTCGTACACAAACTCACCGGCCACCGAATAATGGCCATAGCGCTCGGTCTCCGCACGGAACGGCCGGATCATCTGCGAGTGGCACAGGAAGCAACCTTCGCGGACATACACGTCGCGGCCGGTCAGGCGCACCGGATCGTAGGGCTTGAGCCCGGTCACCGGCTCGGTGGT
>NZ_JAEUOL010000112.1 GCF_016789985.1 Accumulibacter sp. | reverse complement strand
ACTTGGTCGTACCAATCGCCAGTTCGACGCCAATGACCAGCACATCGTCAACATCGTCGACTGGTTATGGCAATACGCCTTCGAACAGCGGGCGAGCGACATCCATATCGAGCCACGGCGTGAGGTCGGGATCGTCCGCTTTCGGATCGACGGTGTTCTGCATCAGGTGTACCAGATTCCGATGAGTGTCCTGGCGGCGATGATCAACCGCGTCAAGATTCTCGGTCGTATGGACGTGGTCGAGAAGCGCCGACCGCAGGATGGCCGGATCAAGACACGGACGGTTGATGGTCAGGAAGCGGAGCTGCGTCTGTCGACCCTGCCGACCGCCTTCGGCGAGAAACTGGTGATGCGCATTTTTGATCCCGAGGTACTCGTTCGCGGCTTTTCGGAACTCGGTTTCACTGAGGAGGACCAGGCGCGCTGGAAGGCGATGGCGGAAAGGCCGAACGGCATCATCCTGGTCACCGGACCCACCGGGTCGGGAAAAACGACGACACTGTATTCGACGCTCAAACAGCTGGCCACACCGGCGGTCAACGTGTGCACGATCGAAGATCCGATCGAAATGGTCGAGCCGGCGTTCAACCAGATGCAGGTGCAAAACGTCATCGATCTCGGCTTCGCGCAGGGGGTTCGCGCGCTGATGCGCCAGGACCCCGACATCATCATGATAGGTGAGATCCGTGACCTGGAGACGGCGGAGGTGGCGATTCAGGCTGCCCTGACCGGTCACCTGGTGTTGTCGACCCTGCATACCAACGACGCACCCTCGGCGATCACCCGCATGCTCGATCTCGGTGTTCCATCGTATCTGCTCGGCGCAACGGTGCTCGGGGTGATGGCGCAGCGTCTGGTGCGCATCCTCTGCCCGCAATGCAAGCAGGTGCACCCGGCGAGCCCGGTCGAGGAGACGATGTGGGATCAACTGGTGGCACCCTGGAAGTCGAACCGCCCGGCGCGCTTCTACCGGCCGGTGGGTTGTCTCGATTGCCGGATGACCGGCTACCTCGGGCGTGTCGGACTCTACGAGATTCTGATGTTGTCGCCGGACATCAAGCTGGCGATCGGCGAGAACAAGGATATCGCGAAGATTCGCGACCTTGCTTTCCGCGAAGGCATGAAACCCCTGCGCATCTCGGGGGCAATGAAGATCGCTGCCGGCGTGACGACCCTGGCGGAAGTGTTCAAGGTGGCGCCACCCATCGAGCAGGGCTGACCAGACGTCCCGTGTGCAGAGTGCGGCCCAGCAAACCGGCGCCGAAGACCGATCGACTCTAAAGTTGGAGCGTATTCGTGCCGTATCTGGCCGATGTGGACCGCCAACCGGTTGCGGCAGACTGGGTTGCCGGAGCGGTCGATCGGTTGATTGGGCCATGTTGCCGGAGAGGAGAAGACCCGGTTGAGCGAGAAAGCGTCGTTGTCCGTCGGCTCGCAGGATGGGCGTCCGGGTGCGGGTAGCGGAACAACTGCCGCAGAGGTCGCAGCGAGCAGCCTTGTGGCCGCCGAGGCTGGGTCCCTGCTGGTCTCGCTTGAGGGGGACACGGTCGACCGTGAAGTCGCGCACGCCGGCAACTCGTGGAAGCTGCTGCTGGTGGACGATGAGGAAGATGTCCACGCCGTGCTCCACCTTGCTCTGCAGGACGTATTGATCGAAGGTCGTCGCTTGCTGCTGCTCGATGCGCGTTCGTCGGAGGAGGCGAAGGCCATGCTGGCGGCCAATTCCGACATTGCCCTGATCCTGCTCGACGTGGTGATGGAGTCGGATCGGGCTGGTCTGGATTTGGTGCGCTACATTCGTGGCGAGCTGGCCAATCGTAGCGTACAGATCGTTCTGGTCACCGGACAACCGGGCTACGCTCCGCAACGGGATGTGATCAGCGACTATGAGATCGATGGCTATCGGCTGAAATCGGAACTGAGCGCGAACCAGATCTTCGTCCAGGTCTGCTCGGCCATTCGCACCTACCGCCTGCGGCGGGAACAGGAGAGCCTGCAGCAGGACCTCGAGCTCAAGGTGCAGCAACTCGACGAGGCGGTACAGGCGCTGCGCGAGAGCGAGGCAAACCTGATCCGGGCGCAGTCCGTGGCCCATGTCGGGAGTTGGAACTACGACCTGGTCAGCGACCAGATGCACCTGTCCGCCGAAACCTGCAGCATCTTTGGTCTGCCGGAAGGCACTGTCGGGAGTTGCCGGACGTATCTGGCACGCGTTTGTGCCGAAGACCGCGCTGCTCTGGAGCAGGCCTGGCGGGTCTTCATCGAACGCGGCGGCTCTTTCGAACATGAGCATCGCGTCATGGTCGGCAACACGGTGCGCCATGTGCGCCACCGGGCCGACCTGACCAGGGGAGCGGACGGCAAGGCACTGCGCAGCCTGGGAACGACCCAGGATGTCACCGAGCGCAAGCAGGCAGAAGAGGAACTGCGGCGCTCCAACGCCGAGCTGGAGCAGTTCAGCTACGCCATTTCCCACGACCTTCGCCAGCCGTTGCGAATGATCGCCAGCTACCTGCAACTGATCGGCATCAGTCTTGCCGATCAACTTGACGCCGAGCAGCGCAGCTACTTCAGCTTTGCCATCGACGGCGCCAAGCGACTCGACCGAATGCTGGTCGCTCTGCTCGAGTACTCGCGGGTTGGTCGCCTGGGCGAACCACCAGCCTGGCTCGAAAGCCGGGCGATCGTCGATGAAGCCTTGCTCTTCCTGCAGCCGGCGATTGCCGAGGCAGAAGCCGGGATCAGCATTCGCGGCAAGTGGCCACGAGTTTTCGTCCGCCCTGACGAGATGCTGCGCCTGTTGCAGAACCTGATCAGCAACGCTGTGAAGTTTCGCGTCGCGGGCCGCACTCCGCAGATCACCGTTGCCAGCCAGGTGCTCGCTGGCGAGTGGTTGCTGGTCGTCACCGACAACGGCGTCGGCATACAGGTGGGACAGGTTGATCGGCTGTTTCAGGTTTTCCAGCGTTTGCAGAGCCGTAGCGCTTTCGAGGGAAGCGGTGTCGGTCTGGCACTTTGCCGCAAGATTGCTGGCCATCATGGTGGCAGGATCTGGGCCGAGTCGCCAGGCGAAGGTCAGGGCAGTCGCTTCTGCGTCTCGCTGCCGTTATGGCGGGGAGAGGCATGACGCGCCGCCTCTCTTCACCGACCTTCGAGCGGCGGGACGGGGCAGAAGCGACGCACACCAGTTGGCTGTGCCGGCCGTGGTACGTGGCACTGCTGGTTTTCCTGCTGACCGGGACGCTGGCGGCCGGACTGATCTGGCGTCAGGAGCAGTATCGCATGCGCGAAGCACGCAACCTGGCCACCAGCCTGGCTGCCGAGCGTACGCATGATATTCAGACCGGTGTCGACCGGGTGTTGTCAGCCACCTATGCCTTGGCGGCAATGGTACAGCAGGGCAAGGGAGTGGTCTCCAACTTCGAGGTTACGGCAAGTCGGCTGCTGCGCTACTTCCCGGGTGCTTCTGCGCTGCAGTTGGCGCCGGATGGCGTCGTCAGGCAGGTGGTTCCGCTTGTCGGCCACGAGAAGTCGATCGGGCATGACCTGATGCACGATCCGGCGCGTGGCAAGGAGGCGCAGCAGATCCGGGACAGCGGTCAGTTGATGCTGGCTGGTCCTTTCCAGTCGATCCAGGGTGACCAGGCGGCCGACGGCCGCCTGCCCGTGTTTCTGGAAGACAGCCAGGGTCAGCCAGCCTTCTGGGGGTTTGCCATCGTCCTGATCGCCTTGCCCGAAGTTCTGGCGTCGGCGGGGCTCGACGAACTGCCGGCGCGTGGCTATGCTTACGAACTTTGGCGCCACCACCCGGAGACTGGCGACAAGATGGTAATTGGCAGTTCGCCAACGGCAACCCCGTCAGACCCGGTCGACAAGGCGTTTGCGGTACCCAACGCGACCTGGACCTTGAGCGTCGCACCGCTTGGCGGCTGGACCGATACGCGAGACTTGTGGTGGCAATCGGCCGTCGGTCTGTTGTTCTGCGCACTTCTCGCCTGGCAGGCCGGTTGGCAGGCGAAACTGGTGGCGGCATCGAAAGCGCACGAGCGGACCCTCGAGCGGCGGGTGGCGCAACGCACGGCCGATCTGCAGCGCTTTGCGGAAGTCACTGCTCATCACCTGCAGGAGCCTGCGCGCCGCGTCGCCAGCTACGCCGGCCGCCTGCGCAGCCAGCTTGCCGGACGCATCGAGGACGCCGAAGTGCAGGTGTCGCTGGACTTCATCAGCCAGCAGGCTGCTCGCCTGCAGGAACTCCTGCGGGATGCCGAGCTCTATCTGTCGGCTGATCAGCCACGCGGCAAGATCGAGTCCTGCGCGGTCGAGCCGATCCTGACCGACGTCCTGGGCCGGCTTGCCGAGCCGATTGCCGAGGCAGGGGCCCGAGTCAGCATCGGCGCGCTGCCGTCGGCGCTGATCGACCAGCCTCGGTTTAACGACCTGTTTCGAGTGGCGATCGAGAACGCCCTACGGCACGCGCGTTCTGGAAAACCGATGCGCATCGAAATCGGCGGCCAGTGCTGCGCCGGCTGGGTGCGCTACCACGTCAGTGACAACGGTCCCGGTGTCGAAGCCGAGTATCGCCGACGCGTCTTTCGCGTCTTCGAGCGCTTGTCGTCGAGCGGTGAAGGAACCGGGGTTGGTCTGGCCATTCTTCGGCGCATCGTCGAAAGCGCTGGCGGCCAGGCGTGGATCGAAGAGGCGCGCGGCGGTGGTTGTCGCCTGGTGCTGCAACTGCCGGCGGGCGACCAGCCGTCGGCCGAGGTCGGACGATCATGAGCCAGCGCACCCGCCATGATGAGAGCAGTGAGCCGGCAGGCATGAACACGGCGACGTCTGGCTTGCTGATCTTGTTGGCGGAAGACGAACCGGCCGATGCGCACCTGCTGTGCGTGGCTTTGCACGAGAACCGCATTGAGGCCGAGGTGCAGCATGTCTTCGATGGTCGCGAAGCGCTCGAGTATCTGCGCCGCCAGGGGGGGCGTTTTGCCGAAGCGCAGCGGCCCGATCTGATCCTGCTTGATCTGAACATGCCACGCATGGATGGTCGCGAGTTTCTTGCTGCGCTCCAGGACGACGTTTCACTGCGGGAAATTCCGGTCGTCGTCCTGAGTACTTCGGAAGTCGAGCGCGACGTACTTGCTGCCCATCGGTTGGGTGCTGCCGGCTATATTGCGAAGTCGCCCGACGTCGGCGTTTTCATTGAAGAGATCGGTCGGCTCGGAGACTACTGGTCCAGATTGGTGCGCTTGCCGCACAATGGCGAATGGGTCTTGCGGGAGCAGGACGGTTCGGAGACGAAGAGATGAGCAAGTCGGCACAGCAGATCTCGATTCTGGTGGTCGAAGACGACCCCGGCGACTTTGGGCTGATTCAGGCCAGCATCCGCCGCGCCGGTCTGCAGCGCCTGGGCGACAGGGCACCGCTCACCTGGGTAACGACACTCGGTGACGGGGTACGCATGGCGCTTGCGTCGAGGCCGGACGTCGTCCTGCTCGACCTTTCCCTGCCCGATTCGGCTGGCCTTGCCACGGTCCAGGAAGTGCGCGTGGCGGTGCCCGATGTACCGATCATCGTGCTTACCGGTGCGGACGATCATCAACTGGCCGAGGCCGCGCTTGAGGCCGGTGCTCAAGACTATCTGGTCAAGGGTCAGTTCGAGCATGATGCGCTCGGCAGGGCGATCCGTCATGCACTGGTCCGCCAGAAGCTCGAGTCGCGCCTGCGCCTGTTCGAAGCGGCACTGAATTCTGCAGCCAACGGCATCGTGATTACCGACGTGAACGCAAGCGTGGAATGGACCAATCCCGCATTTACCCGGATGACCGGGATCAGCCTGGCCGAGGCGCTTGGCCGCCGGCCGAACGAGATGCTCAACTCGGGAATGCAGAACCCGGAGTTCTATCAGCGGATGTGGGAGACGATTCTCGGTGGCCGGGTCTGGAGCGGAGAAATCGTCAACCGCCGCAAGGATGGCAGCCTCTATGACGAAGCTCTGACCATTTCGCCGGTCACCGACATGAGCGGCCGGATTCGGCATTTTGTCGCCATAAAACAGGATATCTCCGAGCGCAAGGCGACTGAAGAACGGGTGCAGCACCTCGCCCACCATGACCCCTTGACCGACTTGCCGAACCGGGCTTTGCTCAGCGATCGGTTGTTCCAGGCCTTGGCACAGGTGCGGCGGGATCGCGGAACACTGGCCCTGATGTTCCTCGATCTGGACCAGTTCAAGCCGGTCAACGACACTCTCGGACACGACATCGGTGATCTGTTGCTCAAGGAGGTGGCGCTACGCCTGAAGTCGTGCGTGCCTCGGGACTCGGATACCGTGGCAAGACTCGGCGGTGACGAGTTCGTCATCCTGCTGGCACAGATGGACAAGGCGATGGATGCCATGCTGGTGGCCGGAAAGGTCCTTGCTGCCCTCAAGCGACCGTTCGCCATCGGACCGCACACGATCGGAGTCTCGGCCAGTATCGGCATCGCCGTCTACCCGCAACATGGTGACGACGTTGCGCATCTGCTTAAAAATGCGGACACGGCGATGTACTACGCAAAGCAAGCCGGCCGCAACTGCTACCGGTTTTTCCGTACGGTTGCCGAGACCGCCGGTGCCTAGCCGGCAACCGATAGGGCGCAGAGGCGAGGAAAGATGAACCCGGAGCATCTGCACTCGACCAACCGGAAGGCTGGTGACGATCACCCGCTCTACTGGGCGCCCTCGCTCATCTTCCTGAAGTATGCCGGTTGGGCGATCCTAATTACTGCTGTCGGGGTTCTGCTGACCATCCTCATGCTGATTCCGGATCAGCCCGGGCGGGCGTTTGGTCCGTCAATCCTCATTGCAGTGGCGGCTGCCAGCCTCTGGCTGATGTCTGGTGGGCGGGTGCGCGCATCGCTTGCCGTGCTGATCTGGGGTACCTGGGTGACCGTGGTCGGGATTTCGGTCTTTTTCGGAGGTCTGCGCGGGCTGCTGGTGATCCTCTATCCTTTGCTGATCATGACCGGAGGCTGGTTGCTCGGAGCGGGCGTGGCGCGCCTCCTTGGCGGGTTGACGGTCGCGGTGATCCTGGGTTTCATGGCAGCCGACTGGCTGACCCTGTTGCCGCCGCATCCGCCAACTCCTGCGCTGATGTATGCCCTGGTTCAGCTTGCCGCAGTAGTCGTGGCGGTCCTGCTGATAATTTTCCTCAGTCGTTCCTATCTGCGCCGGATCGATGAAGTGGAGCAATTGGGAAGCGCTCTTGCGCAGCGCACGGCGGACTTGCAGGCCACCGCAGCCGATCTCAACCGTGCACAGGCGGTGGCTCATGTCGGCAGTTGGGTGTACGATCTGGTTGGTGGCAAGATCTGCATGTCGGACGAGGCCTGTCGGATTTTCGGACTCCCGGCTGGTTCGACCGGCAACCTCGCTGCCTTCACTGCGCTGGTTCATCCTGATGATCGTGCCAGCTTTCAGCAGGCCAGTGAAGCGGCGCTCAGGGGCGAGTCTTTCGAGCACGAGTTGCGGATAGTCACGGGCGGAGTGATACGCTGGATCGCGCAAAGGGCGGAGGTCGAGTTCGATGTTGATCGCCGGCCGCTGCGTATCTTGGGGACGACTCAGGATATCACACGGCGTAAGGAACTCGAAGCCTCCCTCAGGGAACAGAAAGAGTTCTTCCAGTTGATTTCCGAGAGCATTGGCGAGCATATCGCCGTGCTCGACCTGCAAGGACGCCGGGTTTACAACAGTTCCTCCTATCGACAGTTGTTCAGTGATGGGCGGGAACTGCAGGGGTCCGACTCTTTTGCCGATGTCCATCCGAATGACCGCGATCGGGTGCAGGAAGTCTTCCGGCAGACGGCGCAAACCGGAATTGGACAGCAGATCGAGTATCGCCTGCTGCGTCAGGATGGCGCGGTCCGTCACATGTCGTCGATTGGCCGCGCGATACGCGACCATGAGGGGCACGTGCTGCGCGTTGTCGTCGTATCGCACGATATTACTGACCGCAAGCAGGCCGAACAGTGGGAACGAATTGCCGCAGCCGCTTTTGAATCGCAGCAGGGCATGTTCATTACCGATGCCGCCGGAACCATCTTGCGGGTCAACCAGGCATTCACCGACATTACCGGCTATTCGGCCGAGGAGGCAGTTGGTCGCACGCCCAGGCTGCTCAGTTCAGGTCGTCACGACGCACTCTTCTATGCCGCGATGCGCGAGAGTATCGAACGCACGGGCGCCTGGCAGGGCGAAATCTGGAACCGCCGGAAGAACGAGGAAATCTATCCGGAGTGGCTGACCATCTCGGCGGTCAATGACAGTGAAGGCAGGGTTACTCATTACGTCTCGACGCTCACCGACATCACTCTGCGCAAGGCCACGCAGGAGGAGATCAAGCAACTCGCGTTCTACGATGTCCTGACCGGTTTGCCCAACCGGCGTCTGCTGCATGACCGCCTGCGCATTGCCATGGCGGCGAGTGCCCGCCGTGACCGGCGCGGTGCCTTGCTGTTCATCGACCTCGACAACTTCAAGACGCTCAACGACACGCTGGGTCATGAGAAGGGTGATCTGTTGCTGCAGCAGGTCGCCAAGCGGCTAACCGACTGCGTGCGGGAACGCGATACCGTTGCCCGCCTCGGCGGCGACGAGTTCGTGGTCATGCTCGAGGATCTGGGTGCACAGTCTGATGAAGCCGCCAGCCAGAGCCGCATCGTTGGTGAAAAGATCCTGAGTGTTCTCAATCGGGTTTATGATCTGGGCGGCCAGCAATATCACAATACCCCGAGTGTCGGCATCACGCTGTTTGGCGGCCAGCAGAACGATATCGACGAACTGTTGAAAAGGGCGGACCTGGCGATGTACGAGGCCAAGGCCACCGGACGCAATACCATGCGTTTCTTCGATCCC
>NZ_JAEUOL010000089.1 GCF_016789985.1 Accumulibacter sp. | reverse complement strand
CTCAGTATCCCGCCGGTCAATTTACGCAAGTCCATTTAGAAGAAGGAGCCACATCATGAACCTGCAAGTCAGTGGACACCACCTCGAGATCACGCCGGCCCTGCACGACTACGTCACCGGCAAACTCGAGCGAATCACCCGGCATTTCGACAACGTGATCGACGTCAACGTGATTCTTTCGGTGGACAAGCTGAAGCAGAAGGCCGAAGTAACGGTTCATCTCGCCGGCAAGGAAGTCTATGTCGAGTCGGTCGACGAGGACCTCTATGCGGCAGTCGATGGCTTGGCCGACAAGCTTGAACGCCAGGTCCAGAAGTACAAACAAAAACTGCAGGACCACCATCGCGGAAACAAGATTATCGATCACATCGTTGCCGAGTAACATCGCGCATAATCTGCACCCGAACGGTTGCCCAAAAGACTGTTCGGGTGCTCCTTTCCTGAGTCTATCCACGTCCGTCTTTCGGGTCTTGTCGCATGAGCCAGATCACCCAACTACTCCCCCTCGAAAACATCATTCTTGACTTGGACGCGAGCAGCAAGAAGCGTGCTTTCGAGCATGTGGGGCTGCTTTTCGAAAACTATCTCGGCATCGCTCGCAGTACGGTGTTCGACAGCCTGTTTGCGCGCGAAAAACTCGGCTCGACCGGCCTTGGCCAGGGTGTAGCCATCCCGCATGGACGCATCAAGGGGTTGAAGGACGCGACCGGTGCCTTCCTGCGTCTGGCCGCCCCAGTCCCGTTCGACTCGCCCGATGGCAAGCCGGTCTCGCTTCTGTTCGTCCTCCTTGTCCCCGAAGTGGCCACCGAACAGCACCTGCAGATTCTTTCCGAGCTGGCGCAGCACTTTTCCGACCGCGGTTGCCGGGAAGCTCTCGGCAAGGCCGCCGACGCACGAGCCGTCCGCCAGATTTTCGCTGACGGGGCATGAGTACTCAGCGTCAGTTCAGCGTGGCCCAGCTCTATGAGGACCACCGTGAGAAACTGAAGCTTTCCTGGATCGTCGCTGTCGGGGTGGACCGACAGATCGAGCTCAAGGACCAGGGCTACTTCGGCGCCGACGTTGTCGGTCACCTGAACCTGATCCACCCCGAACGCCTGCAGGTAATCGGCCGCGCCGAGAACGCCTGGGGCTGCCGAGTAACCCCGGACCGGCTGCGCTACCAAGTGAGAGAACTCTTGGCAGCCAAACCGCCTGCCCTGATTGTCGCCGACGACGTGGAGATCCTGCCGGCGATTCATGAAGGCTGCGAGTCCACCTCGACACCACTGTTCGTCAGTCCCAAGCCGTGCTCGGCAGTCATCGAACTCTTGCGCATCTATCTCTCGCGTCGCCTGGCCGGATCAACCTCGGTACACGGCGTACTGATGGACGTGTTCGGCATGGGCGTTCTGATCACCGGAGATTCGGGGGTCGGCAAGAGCGAGCTGGCTCTGGAACTCATCTCGCGTGGGCACGGCCTAGTGGCCGACGACGTCGTCGAACTGGCGTGCATCGCCCCGACGACCATCGAAGGGCGCTGCCCGAGCATGCTGCGCGACTATCTGGAAGTGCGCGGTCTCGGGCTGCTCAACATTCGCACCATCTTCGGCGAAACCGCATCACGTCGCAAGATGAAGCTCAAGCTGATCGCCCACCTGCAGCGACCGATGAGTAGCGCGGATGGACCTCGCCTGCCCCTCGACGCGCAGACGCAGGACATCCTGGGCGTTGCCGTACGCAAGGTCGTCATCCCCGTGGCGGCCGGGCGGAACATTGCGGTGCTGCTCGAAGCGGCGGTACGCAACAGTATCCTCCAGCTACGCGGCATCGACAGCATGGGCGATTTCATCAACCGTCAGCAGCAGGCATTGCTTGACGACGACCTTTAGCAGTGGCCTAATCAGTGGACTTCATCACAACCCAAGGAGAAACGCCGTGAAAGCAGTGATCGCCCTTGTCGCATTTGCCTTTGCCGCCAGCAGCGCGCTTGCCGTCGAAGAGAAGAAGGAACCCTCGGCTGCGCAGAAGGCGCAACAGGAAAAGATGAAGACCTGCAACGCAGAAGCCGGGGAAAAAGCGTTGAAGGGCGATGAGCGCAAGAAGTTCATGAGCGAGTGCCTGGGCGCCAAGGCGGCCCCGCCGACGCAGCAGGAAAAAATGAAAAGCTGCAACGCGGAGGCGGGCACCAAGCAACTCAAGGGCGACGAGCGCAAGAAGTTCATGAGCGAGTGCCTCAAGGCCAACCCGAGCTAGACATCGAGCAGCATCAGCTAGGCAGACGTCGCGCCACCTGGGGAAGCGTCCAGACATCTGGCTTCTTGTGTCAGCCGTGCGAGCAGCCTTCCGCCAGCCTGGCGTAGCTTCCCTGCCTGTCGTGCCCGGTCGGCATGCACGCAACATAGCCACGGCGGCGGCGCCTGAGCAGTTTGTCCAGGCGCCGCGCAGCTTCCTGCGGAGTGACACAAAGCTCGCCAAGAAAGGCATTGCACGCCGCCCAACGTTCATCCGGGGTGCGCACCACCACCACCGGGCGCCCACCGTCGATCGTCGTGACCAGACAACAGCTCGTCCCACCCTCGATCCAGGAGGCAGCAACGAGGTCCATCGCTTCGTCGCGTGGCACACGGAGGGCGAGCAGCGCATCGATCGGCGAGTCACATTCGACGCGCACGATGGCCGGAAAGTAGACATGGCCAGGCAAACCTGGGGAAAACTGCACGCGCTCCGTCTCTCGACCCTCCTCGCGGTGCTGGAAAGCTCCTGCGCTGGCAGACAAACATTCATTTCTCTCCGGGTGCAACAACATGCAAGTCACCGAGTTCGACGTCCTCATCGTTGGTGGCGGCCTGGCTGGCCTCGCGCTGGCCTGTGCGCTGCGCGATACGCGCCTGCGGGTGGCGCTCGCCGAGCAGAACCCGCCGCGCCGAGCCGAAGGCTGGGACGCAAGAGTCTACGCGATCTCGCCGGCCAACGCCGAGTTCCTGCGGCAAATCGGCACCTGGAAGCATCTGGATTCAGAGCGCATCGCACCGATCCGTGCCATGCAGATTCATGGCGACAGCGGCGCGGCACTCGATTTCTCGGCTTACCAGGCCGGCGTCCGCGAGCTTGGCTGGATTCTCGAATCGTCACTGATGGCCTGTGAACTCTGGGAGAGTGTCAGGCGCCAGGGCAACCTGAGTCTGTATTGCCCAGCCAAACCCACCGCCATCGAGGCTGGCATGACGAGTTCGCTGGTGACGTTGAGTGACGACCAGACGGTGGCGGCCCGCCTGATCGTCGCTGCCGATGGCCGGGATTCCTGGGTACGGGAAACGCTGGGCTTGCAGGCAATCAACCAGCCCTACGGAGAAATGGGGCTGGTCGCCAACTTCGAATGTGAACGACCGCATCGTGGCATTGCGCGCCAGTGGTTCAGGCACGATGGGGTTCTCGCCTGGCTGCCGATGGCCGGCAAGCGCATCTCGATCGTCTGGTCCACGCCCGATGAACACGCCGGGGAGCTGCTCGCCCTGCCGACCGAAGACCTGGCCAGCGAGGTGGCCGCCGCCGGCAGGCACGAACTTGGTGAGTTCCGCCTGCTCACTCCGGCGACTGCCTTCCCCTTGCGCCTGATGCAGGTGCCGCAGACAATTGCCCGGCGACTGGCTCTGCTCGGCGACGCAGCGCACGGAATCCATCCACTTTCCGGCCACGGCATCAATCTCGGCTTCCAGGACGCCAAGGCTCTGGCCGACCTGCTGGCGGCGACGCCGGATTGGCAGGACGTCGGCAACGACCGCCTGCTGCGTCGCTACCAGCGACGGCGACGCGAAGAAACCGTACTGCTGCAAACCACCACCCACGCGCTGCACCAGCTTTTTCGGCACGATTTTCCCGGACTCAGGAGCTTGCGTCATCTCGGCATGAACCTGACGAACGGTTTGCCGGTCTTAAAGAACCTGCTCGTACGGTACGCCATCGGCGCCTTGTGAAACATAGACCCCCCCACACCCGGAGACACCACAGATGCATGCGAAACTCGTACCGCTCGCGCTTGCCGCCAGCCTCAGCCTGGCGGCCCTGGCCGATGAGGCCAGCGTCAAGAAGGCGGTTGAAACCAGGCTTGGTCGCCCGGTAAGCAGCGTCACCAAGACCCCCTACCTCGGCCTTTATGAAGCGTACGTCGACGGTCAGATCGTTTACACCGACGAGAAGGTGTCGGCGCTCCTCCTGGGTCCGCTGATCGACGGCAAGACGATGAAGAACGTGACCGAGGAGCGGATTCAGAAGCTCACCGCAATCAAGTTTTCCGACCTGCCGCTGTCACTGGCCGTCAAGCAGGTGCGCGGTGATGGCAAGCGAGTGTTTGCCACCTTCGAGGACCCCAACTGTGGCTATTGCAAGAAGTTGGCGAGAGACCTGTCGAAGCTCGACAACGTGACCATCTACACCTTTCTCTACCCAATCCTGTCGCCGGACTCACTGGAGAAATCGAATCAGATCTGGTGTGCGACTGACAAGGCCAAGGCCTGGAACGACTGGATGGTCGATGGCAAGGCACCGGGAGGCAAGGGCGACTGCGACACGACAGCGGTCAAGAAGAGCATCGAGATGGGCCGCAAGCTGGCCATAAACGGCACACCGACCATGTTCTTCGCCGACGGAGAACGCATTCCCGGTGCCATTCCGCTGACCAAGATCGAGGAAAAACTCACCCAGACCAGTGCCAGGTAAGCCAGCGCCAGCCGTACATCCGTCGTCCGACGGGGGGCCGTGGCAAACCCAGCCCGGCCACCGCCCGTTCAGACGGCGACCAGAATTCCCGCGCTGTCCTGCAGGGCACCGGCGCGCAGCAGGTCCCTGACCAGCCATCCGGCGAGCGCCTCGTTGCTCTGGTTCAGGTAGCGCGCGTTCACGCTCTGGCAAAAACTCAGGCTGGCGAGAAACTCGGGCAGTTCGGCACGTGGCAACCGCCGCCTCTCGAGCAGGGCAAAAGCAACGATGACTTTCAGCGCGTGCCGCGCCAGCAACTCGACATCCTGCTCGAAGGCGACGAGCCGCTGATAGGCGCGCGTGAAAGCATCTTCGACCTCGACGAAGGGTGCGCCATGGCCCGGAATCACGACATCGACCGGCAGACGGGCCAAGACATTGAGCGTCTCGCGCGCCGCCTTGAGGCCGCCGGCACCTTCGGGATGCCCCAGCAGTTCCGAAAAGATGACGCCAAATCCGTTGCGCCACAGAGCATCGCCCGAAACCAGCAGCCGTCGCTCCGCATTGTGAAAAGCGAGCGCGTCCATGTCGTGACCGGGCACCGCGATGGCTCGCCAGGTCAAACCGCCAAGTTCCAGCTCATCACCGGCAGCGATCGTCGCATCGTGACGAAAGCGTGCCGCCGATTGACCGAGTGGCGAGAGGAGCAGGGCCTCTTCGTCCCATTCGGCAATTGTCGCGTCAATTCCTACCGGCACGATCACCTGGCAACCGAAGGCCGCCGTCACCGCCGCGTTGCCGCCGATGTGATCCGAATGCGAATGCGTGTTGAGCAGCCTGGTCAGTGCGCGGCCGGCCAGCGCGTGCTCGACCAGAGAAACGGTCTGTGCCGCGTGGGTGACATAACCGCTATCGATCAGCGCTGCCTGCTCGCCCTCGAAAAAGAGGAGGTTGTTCGATGATAGCCAGCCTCGTTCAAGTACCAGCAGGCTATCGGGAAGCATCAATGCTCACCCGGCGGAGCGATGTCCGGTAATTCATCGGGAACCCGGGCGCGCCGCCTTTCCTCGACCACGATACCCTGCGTCGCCGGCGATAGAGGCAGCGGCGGGCGACCGCAGCCCAGACAGTAGCCGGAATCCGGATCAGGCATGCAGATGCCGACACAAAGGTATTCGTCTTCAGGATCACTCATTGGTCAACACTCGCAATCTCCACGAAACTCGCCTCCCGACGCGCAACCCTGTGGGTCGTGCTCGACCCGGCGACGCTCGACGGCCAGCAGGACCCCCAGGCGCTGCTCGCTCGACGCCCGGCTCCAGTTGGCGATCTCCTCCATCGTCCGGAAGCAGCCCAGGCAGAAGCCGGTTGCCTCATCCATTCGGCAGACATTGATGCAGGGTGAGACGACCATCCGTGTCACGGCCATTCCTTCCCGCGGACGAGACGGCCGCTCACTGCCGACCCTGCCGGGCCAGCAAGGCACGCGCCGCTTTCGACGCCGGTGCCCGACCAAGATGAGCCGAAATGAACCGGCCGGCGGCGAGCAGACCAGCGAGGTCCACCCCGCAATCAATTCCCAGCCCCTGCAACAGGAAGACAAGGTCCTCGCTCGCCACGTTGCCGCTGGCGCCGATTGCATAGGGGCAACCGCCAAGACCGGCGATCGAACTGTCGAACACCGCGACACCGAGTTCGAGTGAGGCGTAGATATTCGCGATGGCCATGCCGTAGGTGTCATGGTAGTGCCCGGCGAGATTCTCGACCGGCACCACGGCAGCGCACGCCTCGATCATTCGCTGAATGGATGCCGGCGTACCGGCGCCGATCGTGTCACCGAGCGAGATCTCGTAGCAGCCCATGTCCAGCAAGCGCTGTGCCACCCAGGCGGCTTTCTCGGGAGCAACGGCGCCCTCGTAGGGACAGGCGACGACGCAGGAAACATAAGCGCGCACCGGGATCTCGAGCGCACCTGCGGCATTGACCACCGCGGCAAAGCGCTTGAGACTTTCGGCGACACTGCAGTTGATGTTCTTCTGCGAGAAGGTTTCCGAGGCCGCACCGAAGATCGCCACTTCCTGCGCACCGGCTTCGACCGCCGCGTCGAAGCCCTTGAGGTTGGGCGTCAGCACCGGATACGACACACCGGCCCGACGGCGCGGACTGGCCAGTAGCGCCGCCAGCACCTCGGCATTGTCGGCCATCTGCGGCACCCATTTCGGCGACACGAACGAGGTCGCCTCAATGACCGACAGCCCGGCATCGGCAAGGCGCTCGATCAATTCGATCTTGATCGCCGCCGGGACGATCTGCTGCTCGTTCTGCAAACCATCACGCGGTCCGACCTCGACCACTTTCACCCGGTTCGGCAGGGCCATCTCATTTCTCCGTTGCGAAGTCGACCAGTTCGGCACCGTCGGCCACCTGATCGCCGACCGCGTAGCGGAAGGCCTGCACCCGACCATTCTTCGGCGCGGTGATCGTGTGCTCCATCTTCATCGCCTCGAGAATGAGCAGTGGTGCGCCCTTCTCCACCTGCTGACCAAGCGCCGCCAGCAAGGCAATCACCTTGCCCGGCATCGGCGCCGTCAACCCTCCACCCTGCGCGCCGCCGGCCTCGACCAAGTGTAGCGGGTCATCGCGCAGAATGACGTAATTGCTGCCGTCGAGGAAGACATGGCGCTTCTGTTCCTGCTTTTCGGTGAGGGCAATCACGCTCGCCACCAGACGACGATCGTCGAGTTCGACCGCCAGCTGGCCGGCGAACTGGCCGCTGTCGAGCACCCGGCCACGCGCCAGAACCGACTCGCCGTCCAGCGTCAGCCGCCAGCCATCGGCCTCGTAGGCGATGAAAACCTCATGCAGGGTATCGCCGCTGCGATAGGTCAGCGTCCGCCGCGGCTGCAGATTCAGCCGCCAGCCGTCGTGCAGGCTCCAGGGTGACCAGGGGTCGCCCGAACGGCTGGCTTTGGCAAGCGCCGTCGCATGCTCGCGCAGCAGCCCGGCCACCGCCGCGACGAAGAAGACACTGTTCGGCGGCTGGCTGCGCAACGGAAACAGAAAATCACGGCTGCGCTCGATCAGCCCGGTGTCGAGATCGGCATTGGCGAAAGCCGGACAGGCGACCAGACGGGAAAGGAAATCGACGTTGGTACTGACGCCGACGATGCGGTAGTCGGCCAGGGCCTGCCGCATGCGTGCCAACGCCGCGTGGCGATCGACATCCCAGACGATCAGCTTGGCAATCATCGGGTCGTAATATGGAGTGATCTCGTCACCCTGTTCGATTCCGGTGTCGACCCGAACGTTGAGACTCTCGACCGGTCGCGCCAGATGCAGCAGCCGACCGGTCGACGGCAGGAATTCCTGCTCGGGGTTCTCGGCATAGATCCGTGCCTCGAGCGCGTGGCCGCGGATGTCGAGCTGGTCCTGACGCAAGGGCAAAGGCTCGCCGCTGGCGATGCGCAACTGCCACTCGACCAGATCCTGGCCGCTGATCATTTCGGTCACCGGATGTTCAACCTGCAGGCGCGTGTTCATTTCCATGAAATAGAAGCCGCCATCCTGGGTGAAGCGATCGCTGGCAATGAACTCGACCGTGCCGGCCCCAACGTAGCCCACGGCCCGCGCCGCATCGACCGCCGCCTGCCCCATCGCGGCCCGCCGCTCCGCCGTCATGCCGGGTGCCGGTGCCTCCTCGAGCACCTTCTGGTGGCGACGTTGCACCGAGCAGTCGCGCTCGAAGAGATGCACACAATTGCCGTGCGTGTCGGCAAAAACCTGGATCTCGATGTGGCGCGACCGGTTCAGATACTTCTCGATCAGCACCACTCCGGAGCCAAACGACGAACTCGCCTCGCGCTGGCAGGAGGCCAGTGCAGCAGCGAAATCCTCGCTTCGCTCGACCAGGCGCATGCCCTTGCCACCACCGCCAGCCGTCGCCTTGATCAACACCGGATAACCGATCGCGTCGGCCTGACGTAGCAGGAAAACAGGGTCCTGCTGTTCACCGTGGTAGCCCGGCGTCAGCGGGACGCCAGCGGCACCCATCAGCGTCTTGGCGGCAGACTTCGATCCCATGGCGCGGATCGCTGCGGCAGGTGGCCCGATGAAGGCGATTCCGGCGGCAGCACAGGCATCGGCAAACTGGTCATTCTCGGAGAGAAAGCCGTAGCCGGGATGGATTGCTTCGGCACCACTGCGGCATGCCGCATCGAGAATCCGCTCACCAACCAGATAGGACTCGCGCGCCGCCGCTGGACCGATGCACACCGCCTCGTCGGCCTGGCGCACGTGCCGTGCGTTGGCGTCGGCTTCGGAATAGACGGCGACGGTACGCACACCCATGCGGCGAGCCGTGCGGATCACCCGGCAGGCGATCTCGCCGCGGTTGGCAATCAGAATCTTGCTAAACATTCAGCCACCTTTCAGTCGGCAAGCCAGTTCGGCGGCCGCTTCTCGAGAAAAGCCGCCAGACCTTCGCGGCCCTCCTCGCTGGCCCGCACCCGCGTGATGCGCTGTGCGGTCTCTTCGATCGTCTCGGCATCGATCGGCTGCCCGGCGACCACCCGGATCAGCGCCTTGCACTCGGCCTGCGCCTGCGGGCCATTGGCCAGCAGGGTGTCGACCAGCTCGGCAATCGCGTCGTCGAGTTGCTCCTCGCCCGGTACGAGTTCGTGCAGCAAGCCGATACGGTAGGCCTCGGCAGCCGAGAAGCGCTCGGCCGTCAGCATGTAGCGCCGGCAATAGCGTTCACCGATCGCCGCCAGAACATACGGGCTGATCACCGCCGGCACGATGCCCAGCTTGACTTCGCTCAGCGCAAACAGCGCATCGTAAGTGCCGATGGCAATGTCGCAAGCCGCAATCAGACCGACACCGCCACCATAGGCCGGCCCCTGCACGCGCGCAATGGTGGGTTTCGGAAGTTCGTTCAAGGTCGACAGCAACTCGGCGAGCCCGATCGCGTCGCGCAGATTCTCCTCCGGCGTATAGGCTGCGGCGCGCTTCATCCAGTTCAGATCGGCGCCGGCACAGAAGCTCTTGCCGGTAGACGACAGGACGACGATGCGCACCTGCGGGGCGGATGCGAGTTCGCGCAAACCGGCGGTGATCTCGGCGATCAATTCCTCGTCGAAGGCGTTGTGGCGCTGCGCCCGGTTCAACGTCAGGATGCCGACGCCGCCGTCGACCTCGGTGATGATTGATCGATAGTCGCTCATCATTGGCCTTTACATGCGGAAGATGCCGAATCTGGTCGGCTCGGTGTCGGCATTGAGTGCCGCCGACAGGCCCAGACCGACCACCCGGCGGGTGTCGACGGGGTCGATCACGCCATCGTCCCAGAGACGGGCGCTGGCGTAGTAGGGATGGCCCTGCACCTCGTACTGCTCGCGGATCGGCGCCTTGAACGCCTCTTCGTCCGCCACGCTCCACGTTTTGCCAACCGCTTCGAGACCGTCGCGCCGCACCGTGGCCAGGACGTTCGCCGCCTGTTCGCCGCCCATCACCGAAATGCGGGCGTTTGGCCACATCCAGAGGAAACGTGGCGAATAGGCACGACCGCACATGCCATAATTGCCAGCACCAAAGGAGCCGCCGATGACCACGGTGAACTTCGGCACCCTGGCGCAGGCGACGGCGGTCACCATCTTGGCACCATCGCGCGCGATGCCGCCGTTCTCGTACTTGCGGCCGACCATGAAACCGGTGATGTTCTGCAGGAAGAGCAGCGGAATGCCGCGCTGCGCACAGAGCTCGATGAAGTGCGCCGCTTTCAGCGAAGACTCCGAGAAGAGGATGCCATTGTTGGCGACGATGCCCAGCGGGTAGCCCCAGAGGCGCGCAAAACCGCAGACCAGGGTAACCCCGTAGCGCGCCTTGAACTCGTCGAAGTCCGAGCCATCGACGATGCGGGCGATGATCTCGCGCACGTCGAAGGGTTTCTTGGTATCGGTCGGAATCACCCCGTAGAGTTCCTCGGCCGGATGAAGCGGTGCACGCGGCTCGCCAAGGCTGAGTGGCGGACGTTTGCGCCAGTTCAGGTTGCCGACGATACGCCGGGCAATCGCCAGCGCGTGCGCGTCGTTCTCCGCGAAGTGATCAGCGACGCCCGAGATGCGGGTGTGCACATCGGCACCACCGAGGTCCTCGGCACTCACCACCTCACCGGTCGCCGCCTTGACCAGCGGCGGTCCGCCGAGAAAGATCGTTCCCTGTTCCTTGACGATGATCGACTCATCGGACATCGCCGGTACGTAAGCCCCGCCGGCCGTACATGAACCCAGCACGGCAGCGATCTGCGGAATGCCCGCTGCCGACAGATTGGCCTGATTGTAGAAGATGCGCCCGAAATGTTCCTTGTCCGGAAACACTTCGTCCTGCATCGGCAGGAAGGCGCCGCCTGAATCGACCAGATAGATGCACGGCAGATGGTTCTCGCCGGCGATCTCCTGCGCCCGCAAGTGCTTCTTGACGGTCAGCGGGTAGTAGGTGCCGCCCTTCACCGTGGCATCGTTGGCGACGATCATGCATTCGACGCCGTTCACTCGCCCGATGCCGGTAATCAGCGAGGCAGCCGGTACCTCGAAGGGGTGCGCCTCGCCGTACATGCCGTAGGCGGCGAGCTGTGAAAGTTCGAGAAAAGCCGAACCCGGGTCGATCAGCGCATTGACCCGTTCGCGCGGCAGCAGCTTGCCGCGTGCCAGGTGCTTCTGGCGGGCTGCTTCCGGCCCACCCAGAGCGATCCGGTCCACGGTCGCCCGCAGGTCGGCAACGACGCTGCGCATGGCCTCGACATTGGCCTTGAAGTCGGGGCTGCGCGTATTGAGACGAGTCTGCAAAACGGACATCAGAAACCTCCGCTGGCCAGCCAGCGATCGATTTGTGGCAGGCGGTCGACCCCAAAAAACGGCTCGCCATCGACAATGATATAGGGCGAACCGAAGACACCCTTGGCAAGTGCCGTGTCGCATTCGATCTTCAAACGATCCTTGAGCTTGGCATCGGCCAGCGCTGTCATCAGCCCATCGCGGTCGACCCGATGACTGGCGGCAAGATCGAGCACCACTTCACACTCCGAGATGTTCCGCCCTTCGACATAAAGCGCCCGAAAAACACTGTGCGCAAATGCGCGCGCCGTTGCCCGGTCACGGTCGTGCAGCCAGTAGTAGGCACGCGCGGCATGCTGCGTAGCCAGTGGAAATGTCGACGGATGCTGGTAGGCAACATCCAGGAAGCGCGCCGAACGCGAGAAATCACGGATAGAATACTCGCCCTTGAGTGGGACGAGCGTCAGCGGCGCAGCGCCGGTCTGCTTGAATACCACCCCCAAGAGGATCGGACGCCACCTGACCTCGCGACCGTGACGTGCCGCCAGATCGTCGATCTTTTCGGAGGCCAGATAGCCGTAGGGCGAGGAAAAATCAAAATAGAATTCGAGAGGTTCCGGCATGATTTCCTTCTTCTGCGGTGGATGGTTGTCTGCGATCCCAAACTCTGCGTCGCGTTCCTGCTCAGAAACACGATCATAGCGCTTGGCGGCACTGCGGGGTGCAGTCAGTTGCAAGTTGGCGCCGTCGCCTCGGCGACACCCGAACAAGCCGCACATTCTGCCAAGGATGGTCTGCGCAGGCAGTTGGCCATCTCCACCGAGCACGAACAGCGATAACCGGCACGCTCGGCCCCCTCGGTTGGCGGGCCCAGCACCAAGGCCGGGCTCCTCCCCACCTTGTCCGCCTCTATACTTTGCTCATGCGCCACGCATCCTCTCCAGCGCGCTCATCCTGCCCCCGGTTCTTGCACCTGCTCGCTGCAGTCATGCTGCTCGCTCTGCTGTGCGCGGGGCACAAAGTGGCGGCGCTGGCAACAGAGAACCGGGTAACCGAGATCGAGGTGTTCGTCCGGGAAGGTTGCCCGCATTGCGCCGCCGCCGAGGCCTTCCTCGACGAACTGGCGCGGCAGCGGCCGGAGCTGCGCGTGCGCATCGTCGACGTGCGGCGCGACCCGGCGGCACTGGCTCGCCTCAACGAGCTGGCGCGCCAGTCCGGCATCGCCCAGCCAGGGGTGCCGACGATGCGCATCGGCAACGAGCTGGTCGTCGGCTTCGATACGGCGGCGACCAGCGGTGCGCAGATTCGCTCGCTGCTCGATCGCCAGACGCCGACTGCTGCAACGCATGCGACAGCAGCCTGCGGCGTGATTGACGAGACGACGTGTCTGGCACCGCCAGCGGATTCGATCAACATTCCTTTCTTCGACCGGACGGTGAGCGTCGATGAGCTTGGCCTGCCACTGTTCACCATCGTCATCGGTCTGCTCGACGGGCTCAACCCATGCTCGATGTGGGTACTGATCCTGATGATCTCGATGCTCGCGACGCTCGGTGATCGGCGCCGCATGCTGGCGATCGCCGGCACCTTCGTGGCAATCGAGGGAATCGCCTATTTCGCCTTCATGGCTGCCTGGCTCAATCTGTTCCTGCTGATCGGAATGTCGCGCCTTTCCGAGATTGCCATCGGCCTGCTGGCGATCATCGCCGGTACGCTCAACCTGAAGGATTTCGCAGCCTTCGGGCGCTGGCCGACACTGTCCATCCCGCACGCGGCCAGGCCAGGCATTTACGCGCGGCTGCGCACCATCCTACGCGCCGGGCGTCTCTGGCCGGCGATGACCGGAACGGCAGTGCTGGCCCTGCTCGTTCAACTGGTTGAACTGCTATGCACCTCGGGTTTCCCGGCCCTGTACACGCGCTTGCTGACGCTGCGCCCGCTGGACACCGCGAGCCATTATGGCTACCTGCTGTTGTACAACCTGATGTACATGCTCGACGACATCGTCGTTCTCGCAATCGGCGTCGCCACGCTGAGCCAGCGCCGCCTGCAGGAGAAGGAGGGGCGATTCCTTAAGCTGCTGGCAGGACTGGTGATGCTCGGCCTCGGCATTTATCTGCTTGTCGGCTGAAATGAGATTCCCTCGGTTTTTCGCCTTCCAGAGGACGGAGTTCATGCTAGCTGTTTTTCCTTCTGCTGTTCGAGGAGCCACTCACCGCCAATCGCCGTCAGTCACCGATTTTCTGGCCAGGCGCCGTCGCGCATGCTATTTTGTGCTTTCCAACGGATTCGAGAGCCCGACGCGTGAAGCTGCTACGCCTGCTGGTACTGACTTTCCTGAACACGGCACTGGCTGCCTGCGCAACCAACGGGCAGCAGACGACAAGCTCGGCGGACGCCCAGAAGTCCGGGGGCAGGAGCGCCGGCAAGAAACAACTGGACTTTCGTCTGACCAGCGGCTTATATCGCTGCGAACACGGCCAGAGCGTCGAGGTGGAACGCCGTTCGACCAATGACCGGCTGATCGAGCTACGCTGGCAAGGCAGGCAGCACACCTTGCAACGCCAGGCTTCCAGCTCGGGCCTGCCGCGCTACGAGGACCGGCAGAGTGGCCTGCTCTGGATCGATCTGCCGTGGAAGAGTGTCCTGATGGACGCCAACACCGGCCGGCCACTGGCCAACGAATGCAAGGCGGCGCAGGACAAAACGGCAAATAGTTGAGCCCGGCAGGCGCTCGCGCGGGGGCACCTCGACCCCGGTGGCGCCAAGCCGCCGAACAGCGCGTAAAAATGCCCCGTGCCGCCCTACCAGGGGGCGCTGCCAAACGCACTGGCGAAGGTCCCGGCAATTTCACTACGCGTCGGACGATGGTTCTGGCCACCACGATGGGCGATCTTGATCGCGCCCATGACGGCTGCCAGGCGGCCCGTTTTCTCCCAGTCCCAGCCGGCGGCGATGCCATAGAGCAGACCCGCGCGGTAAGCGTCACCGCAACCGGTCGGGTCGACGACAGCCGCTGCCTCGACACAAGGAATCTCGAGACAATCGCCGCTGGCGTGGATGTGCGAGCCGGCGCCGCCACGCGTCACCACCAGCGCCTCAACTTCGGTGGCGACTTCCTCGAGTGATCGACCGGTCCGGTCACAGAGCAACTTCGCTTCGTAATCGTTGAAACAGGCATAGCTGGCCAGGCGCATGAAGTTCATCAGGTCATCCCCCGAGAACATCGGCAGACCCTGGCCCGGATCGAAGACAAAAGGCACGCCGGCTGCCGCGAGGTCATGCGCGTGCTGCAACATGCCGTCACGCCCATCGGGGGCGACGATCGCCAGCGTGGCACCGCGCACATCGGCCACCCGGTTGAGGTGCGAGTAGGTCATTGCCCCGGGATGGAAGGCGGTGATCTGGTTGTCGTCAAGATCGGTGGTGATGAAAGCCTGCGCGGTGAAGCTATCGGCAACCCGACGCACGTGGGTACGGGCCAGCCCCTGCTCGTCGAGCCGCCCCAAGTAGGGATCGGCGTCATCGCCAACGGTGGCCATGATCAACGGATCACCACCGAGCAGCCTGAGGTTGTAGGCGATATTGCCTGCGCAACCGCCGAACTCCCGCCGCATCTCGGGGACCAGAAAAGCGACATTCAGGATGTGAATCTGCTCGGGCAGTATGTGGTTCTTGAAGCGGTCATGGAAGACCATGATGTTGTCGAACGCAATTGAGCCGCAGATGAGTATGGACATGGGATTTCCGATGTTTCAGAGGATATTGTTGGGAAAAGGAAGAGTGGCAGCGTGGACCGTCGCACGCCGGCCGCCACGACGCACGATCAGGTCACGGGTAAAAGACGTAAAGCCGGTAACCGGCTGCGTTGATCTGCACTGCTTCCAGCCAGAGTCTGATCTCGACTTCGGCATTGGCCGCGAAGGACTTCGCCTCGAGAGCAGCCGGTGACAGGTATTCTTCGGGGAACAGGACACGACGCGCCACGGCCTTGTCCCGGGTATCGGTAAGCGTCAGCTCAAGCGCCGGGTAGGCCTGCGCATAGCTGGCCCGGTTGCGCAAGTTGGCCTGCAGGACGAGCAGCTTGCTGCGCCCCGGGTCGGTCTGCAGATCCGAACTCTCGATGCTCACCAGCTCCGCCCGGCGCGGCAGCGGCATTTCGCTGCCCAGGGCGTTGCTCAACGCCTCAAGCGCGGGTCGTAGCGCCGGCGCGCTGATTGCCAGGGTACTGCGCAGATGAAATACCAACTGAGCGGCAAGGAGCAGCAGCAGGAGTATGGCGGCAACCAGAAAGGTCCGCTGCACACTCCGGTCGGCAGACATGGGTGGTGCGCCCAGCCATTGGCCTTGATCCGCATCAACGTTCGTTTCGGCAACCGGCAGAGCGCTGCCGCCGGCCTGAGCCTGGTCCGGGGTGTTCTTTGCCGGGCCTGCCGCCACCGGGTCCGGCTCGGCGACCGGCGGCGGCAAATGGCAAACCATGGCTTCCTCGGGCCCGGTCAGCGGCACGGCTTTCACCGTCTCTGCTTGGCCGGCGGGTCGTTCCTCTGCCTCGCGTTCCGGCGTCGCCGGCTCGGCGGCCGGAACCGACAGTGGGCTGAGCGGCGTAACCACGGTATCTTCGTCCACCAGGTTGTCGATGGCATTGAAAACGGCGCGGCACTGACCGCAGCGCACCTTGCCTGCACGCACCCGCAACTGTTCCGAAGAGACGCGGAAAATCGTCTGGCAGCTCGGACAGCAGGTCTTCATGGCTCAGGAGGCCTTGCCGCCCGCCAGGCACACCCAGCCGTCGCAGCTGTCAGCCAGGGCGAGCGGCAGATAGGGCGCGTAGGCGGCGATCAGTTCGTCTACCTGCTCGACGAGGATTCCGGAGAGGGCAAGGCGTCCGCCAGGACGCAGATGGGCGCAGATCGCCGCTGCCAGAACCTGCAGCGGGTTGGCAAGGATGTTGGCCACCACGAGGTCGAACTGGCCACTCAGCTCACGCGCCGCGTCCTGAAAGCGGGCATCGACGCCGTTGGCTTCAGCATTGTTGATCGCCGCACCGACCGCCTGCGGGTCGATGTCCACCCCCACCACCTGCGTCGCACCGAGCCGCGCGGCAGCGATTGCCAGGATGCCTGAACCGCAGCCATAATCGAGGACCGACATCCCGGGGAGGACGCAGCGCTCCAGCCATTCCAGGCAGAGGCGGGTGGTTGGATGCGAGCCGGTCCCGAAGGCCAGTCCGGGGTCGAGCACCAGGACGATCGCCCTGGGGTCGGGCGCCGCATGCCAGGAAGGAACGATCCACAGGCGCTCGGAGACGCGAATCGGCTCAAACTGCGACTGGGTCAGTCGCACCCAGTCCTGCTCGGCCACCTCTTCCTGGGAAAATGCCGGCAGTTGTTCGAGGCCGGCCAGCACGGCGCACTGCCCGAGCAACTGTCGAACATCGGTATCCGCCTTGAGCAGCGCAACGACCAGCGAACGCTCCCAGCCCGGCCGGCTGATCGAGCCCGGCTCGCCGAACTGGGGTTGCTCGTCCACCGTTCCTGCGTCGGCATCCTCGATGCTGACCGCCAGAGCGCCCGCGTCGAGCAGCGCGTCGGCCAGCCGCTCGGCATGCTGGCAGTCGGTCCGGACCTTTAGGGATAGCCAGGCCATCGCTCGTCGGCGACGGTCAGCCGCCCTTCTTGACCTCGCCCTTGGCCGCCAGCCATTGCTCGAGGTAGTGAATACTGGTACCACCCTCCATGAAACGGGAGTCCTGCATGAGTTCCTGATGCAGGGCGATGTTGGTCTTGATGCCGTCGATGCTCATTTCGGACAGCGCGGTACGCATGCGACGAATCGCCTGGTCACGGCTGTCGCCATAAGCGATCACCTTGGCCACCATCGAGTCGTAGTGCGACGGAATCGTATAGCCCTGATAGATGTGCGAGTCGACGCGAATCCCCGGCCCGCCCGGTGGATGATAGAAGCTGACCTTGCCGGGTGACGGCACGAAATTGAAGGGATCTTCCGCGTTGATTCGGCACTCGATGGCATGGCCGCGAAAAGACAGGTCGCGCTGCCGGAAACGCAGCTTCTCGCCGGCAGCAATCCGGATTTGCTCGGCCACCAGGTCCACGCCACAGATCAGCTCGGTCACCGGATGTTCGACCTGGATGCGGGTGTTCATTTCGATGAAATAGAACTCGTTGTTCTCGAAAAGGAACTCGAAGGTTCCGGCACCGCGGTAGTTGATCCGGCGGCAGGCTTCGGCACATCGTTCGCCGATGCGCACGATATGCCGGGTGGGGATGCCGGGAGCCGGCGCCTCCTCGATGATCTTCTGGTGACGACGCTGCATCGAGCAGTCACGCTCACCCAGATAGACGGCATTCCGGAAGCTGTCGGCCAGCACCTGAATCTCGACGTGACGTGGGTTTTCGAGATACTTCTCCATGTACACATTGGGATTGCCGAAGAAGTTCTGTGCCTCGGTGCGCGTCATGTTGACCGCATTGATCAATGCTGCTTCGGTATGAACGACCCGCATGCCGCGGCCACCGCCGCCACCGGCAGCCTTGATGATCACCGGATAGCCGACGGTCTTGGCAATCAGCACGACTTCCCTCGGATCCTCGGGAAGCGCCCCCTCGGACCCGGGAACACAGGGAACCCCGGTGATCCGCATGGCTTCCTTGGCAGACACCTTGTCGCCCATCAGGCGAATGGTTTCGGGGCGCGGACCAATGAAGACGAAGCCGGATGATTCCACACGCTCGGCAAAATCGGCGTTCTCCGACAGAAAGCCGTAACCCGGGTGAATCGCCTGGGCATCGGTAACCTCTGCCGCCGAAATGATGGCTGGAACGTTGAGGTAGCTCTGGGTCGACGGTGCCGGGCCAATGCAGACCGATTCGTCGGCCAGCCTGACGTACTTGGCCTCGCGATCCGCTTCCGAATGCACGACCACCGTCTTGATGCCCAGTTCGCGGCAGGCACGCTGGATGCGCAGCGCTATTTCTCCGCGATTGGCAATGAGGACTTTCCCGAACATGGTGGAGGTTTCTCCTAGCCGATGATGAACAGCGGTTCACCAAACTCGACCGGCTGACCATTGTCGATCAGGATCGCCTTCACCGTACCCGCTCGTTCGGTTTCGATCTCGTTGAGCAACTTCATGGCTTCGATGATGCATAGCGTATCGCCGGCCTTGACGAGGCTGCCGACCTCGACATAGGGTTCGGCGCCCGGGCTCGGCGCACGGTAGAAGGTTCCGACCATCGGCGCCTTGACGGGGTCGCCTTCCGGCAGTTCCGGCTCGGCTGCCGCGGCCACTGCCACCGACGCCGGCACCGCCGACGCTGCGGCGACGGGCGACATGGGATAATGCTGCGCGACCATTCCCCCATGTTTGACGATGCGGACCTTTTCCTCGGCATCATTGATCTCGAGTTCGGTGATGCTCGATTCCTCGACCAGGTCGATCAGTTTTTTCAGTTTCCGCAAGTCCATGGGTTTCCTTCCGATGATTGTGCTTGTAGGGTGCAAACTCGGGCCACGCCACGGCGGGTGGCCACAGATGAGATGAGCCGCGGCCTCACTCCGCCGCAATCCTGCTGAGCAGGTATTCGAGCGCCAGCAGGTAGCCCTCACTGCCGAGGCCTGTGATGACACCGACCGCCAGATCCGAAAAGTACGACTGGTGGCGAAACGACTCACGTGCGTGCACATTCGAGAGGTGGACTTCGACAAAGGGAATGTTTGTCCCGGCGAGAGCATCGCGCAGCGCGATGCTGGTGTGCGTATAGGCGGCGGGATTGATGATCAGATAGCGGACACCTTGCTGCTGGGCGGCATGCACCCGTTCGATCAGCGCCCCCTCATGGTTGCTTTGGAAAGCTTCGAGCTGCACGCCGACGGCCTCGGCTCGGTGAGCAAGCGCCAGATTGATCTCGGCCAGCGTGGTAGACCCGTAGTGACCTGGTTCACGAGTACCGAGGAGATTGAGATTGGGGCCGTGCAGCACGAGCAGGCGGGGTGCTTCCGGCACTTGGTCGGCGGCCGCCGAAGTGTCTTTTTGCTTCTTCATGGCCGCAAGTTTGCCGTAAATGGCAGCATTTTGTCCAGCATTACGTCTTCAGCGCGCAAGCGATTGCTGCACCGCAAGATCGATCTCGCTCTCGGACAGGGGGCCCAGACGAACCAGGTGCAGGGTTGCTTGCGGACTGATCAGCAGAGTAAAGGGCAGGCTGAGGCTGGTGTTGCCGAGTTGCCGCGCCAGATCGACCCCCGCCGCTCCACCCATCAGGAAAGGATAGCTGACCGGATAGGCCGCGGCAAAGGCACGCACGTTGTCTGCACTGTCCAGGGCGATGCCGACGAATTGCACTCCCTGGGCAGCGTAGCGCTGCTGCAGGCGGGAAAAGGCAGGGATTTCTTCACGGCAGGGTGGGCACCAAGTCGCCCAGAAGTTGACCACCACCGTCTTGTCTTGCCAGCGGGCAAACTGTTGCGGTTTGCCCTCCAGGTCATCAAAACTGCTGGCAAACAACCGGCCAAGCGCCTCCCTCCCGGCCTCCTGCGAAAGCTGAACGGTGATGCCGGAGCGCTGCCTGCCGGCATGGATACCAGCAAGCAGGGCCATGGCCGCCACCAGGAAAGCGATCAGGAGGCGGCGACCGCGCATCATGCGATCAGCGCAAGGCGGCTGCCAGGAGCCGGTGCACCGTCTCCAGACGCGCTCGTTCGCGCGCCTTGCCGTCACGCGTACGTAAGCTGACGCGCTCCTCGTCAGGTGGGTAAATGACCAGATTGGCCACGGCATCATCACCGACGATCGTCAGGACCGCCTCGGCGCGCTCGGTGCGCGGAACGCTGTGGCGGTATTCGATCCGCTCGCTGAGGAGAAAGAGTTCGACCTCCTTGGCACTGTTGGGAAAGAGCTGAAGATCGATTTCGGAGTAACGGCCCGCCGTACCCTCGAGCACCGGGCCGGTGAGATAGGGCCTGAAACGCGCCATTGTCGCCATCAGCCGGGCCGCGATGCGCAAGAGATGCACATTCCTGACCTGCTGCTCCTCATCCTGGAACAGGCGCTGGTAGATGCGCAGCTCCGCTTCGACCGCGCCATCCTCGGGCATTGTGGCGTTCTCGGGCAGACCCAGACTACGCACGGCCTTGCGCTTGGCCAGGGCGGCATCGCTGATGCCATCCTGGGCCATCAGACGCGCGGCGAAAGCGGCAACGCGGCTGCGCTGTCGCGAACTGCGCCGTCGGTCCTGGTGGCTGCTCATTGAAGATTCCCAAGTTATCCTGGCAAAGGGTGACGACTGTTCGGAGCACGGAAAACCCGCGTCGGGGGTACAATCGTTTCTCCTCGGCCTGATTTTAACTTGGATTGCGGACATGCACATTCACATCCTCGGTATCTGCGGCACCTTCATGGCGGGTGTCGCGCAACTGGCGCGTGCCGCCGGGCATCGGGTAACGGGCTGTGACAGCGGAGTGTACCCGCCGATGAGTCAGCAACTCGCGGCGGCCGAAATCGAGGTCATCGAGGGCTACGACGCTGCGCAGACGGCCTTCGAACCCGATCGTTACGTGGTCGGCAATGCCATTTCGCGCGGCAACCCACTGCTCGAAGAAATCCTCGATCGCCATCTGCCTTACCTCTCCGGTCCGCAATGGCTGGCCGAAAACCTGCTGCAGGACCGCTGGGTTCTGGCGGTGGCGGGAACACATGGCAAGACAACAACCGCCGCCATGCTGGCCTGGATGCTTGAAGACGCGGGCCTCAGCCCAGGTTTTCTGGTCGGCGGAGTGCCGTTGAATTTCGGAGTCTCTGCCCGCTTGCCGGGCGAGATCAAGGACTCGCCATTCTTCGTCATCGAGGCCGACGAATACGATACCGCTTTCTCCGACAAGCGCTCGAAGTTCGTCCACTATCGCCCGCGAACGACCATCCTGAACAATCTTGAGTTCGATCACGCCGACATCTTTGTCGATCTGGCAGCGATCGAAACGCAGTTCCACCATTTGGTGCGCACCTTGCCGCGTAACGGCCTGATTCTCTCGAATGCCGCGCAGGACAGTCTCGAACGTGTTCTCGCAAGAGGCTGCTGGACACCGGTCGAGCATTTCAACGATGTCGGCGGCTGGCACGCGGAGGGGAATGATGGCGACGGCTCCCTGCGTTTGCTGCAAGGGAACGAGTTGTTCGGCTGCACGACCTGGAACCTGACCGGTGCGCACAACCGAAGCAACGCCGTTGCCGCCCTGCTCGCCGCCAGACACGCGGGAGTGCCATTGTCCCGCGGGCTGGAAGCGCTGGCACGTTTCCGCAATGTCAAGCGACGCATGGAACTGCGCGGAAGCGAGGGTGGCGTGGCGGTATACGACGATTTTGCCCATCACCCGACGGCCATCGTGACCACTCTCGCCGGTTTGCGCGGCAAGATCGGCGCCGGCCGCATTCTTGCGGTCATCGAACCGCGATCAAACACGATGAGGCTCGGCGCAATGAAGAACCTGCTGCCCGCCAGTCTGGACGGAGCCGATCGGGTCTTCTGCTATACCGCCGGTCTTGGCTGGAGTGCTGCCGAAACGCTTGCTCCACTGGGTGAAAAAGTCAGCCTGGAAGACGATCTCGGCCGCTTGGTGGCGCAGATCGCCGATATCTCTCGCGCCGGCGATCAGGTGCTGGTAATGAGCAACGGCAGCTTCGATGGTATTCACGAAAAGCTGCTGGCCGCACTGGCTGCGAAAGGTTCAACGCAGGAAATGGTCAGCCAGCAGAGCAGCGAATAGCAGCGTCAGGTAGACGATGGAATAGCGAAAGGTCAGTCTGGCCAGCTTGTCGCTATAGTCGCGCCAGAGAGTGACGCTGTACACCAGAAATATGGCATCGAGCAGTAGCGCCGCAGCGAGATACCAGGGGCCGCTCATGCCCAGCGTATAGGGCATGACGGTCACGGCGGTCAGCATCACCACATACAGCAGGCTGTGCAGGCAGGTTAGCCGTATCCCGTGCGTCACCGGCAACATCGGCAAGCCAGAGCGCGCATAATCGGCGCAGCGGTAGCAGGCCAGCGCCCAGAAGTGTGGCGGAGTCCAGATGAAGATGATCAGGAACAGTACCAGAGCCTCGGGACCGACCTCACCGGTCATCGCCGCCCAGCCGAGCAGCGGCGGCATGGCTCCGGAAGCCCCGCCGATGACGATGTTCATCGGCGTCGCGGGCTTCAGAAAAACCGTGTAGATCACCGCGTAGCCAAGAAAGGTGGCCAGGGTCAGCCACATGGTCAATGGATTGACGAACGCATGCAGTACGCCGAGGCCGAAGCCGCCGACCAGAGTCGCCAGGGTCAATGTTTCGGCAGTCGAGACTTCGCCGCGCGCCGTTGGCCGCGCACGCGTGCGCGCCATCAGCGCGTCGATCTGTTGTTCGATCAGGCAGTTGATCGCGGCAGCCGCCCCAGCCACCAGTGCAATGCCGATCGACGCTGCGAGAAACAGGCCAAACGGCGGAAAGGACGGGCTCGCCAGAAACATGCCGATCATCGCAGTAAACACGATCAGGCTGTTCACCCGAGGCTTGCACAGCTCGAAGAAAGCGGCCAGACGCTGACCGAACGAGCGGCGGGAACTGGTGCTGGTGAGGCTCATCGATTTTCCTCCACTATCCCACCCATGAGTACTTCAGCAAGCGCTCCAGATCTCTGAGCATGCCCTGCATCTCGGGCTTTTCCGGGTAACGCATCATGACATTGCCCAAGGGGTCAATGATGTAGAAACGATGGCTGGAGCCGTCGAGAAGTACCCGCCATGCGTTCCCCGGTTCACCGACTTCGGGAGCGGCAATCAGCAGATCCGGATAGCTTTTCTGCATCTCGGGCAGTGCCGGATCGGCGCGCAGCGCCGCGACACTGGCGCCCAGCAACACGCGCCGCAGGCGCACCATCTCCTTGTTCAAGGCGACCTGAACCTGCCTGATCTGCCGCAGGTCGTCCTGGCAAACGGCACTACAGGGCGAGTTGCTGACCATCACCAGCGTCCACTTGCGGCGCAGATCGGCAGTCGGCAACGGATTGCCGTCGACCAGGGTCAGCCCGCTGTCCGGCAGCGGTCGCGGCGGTTCGAGCAGTTGCCCATGATTGGCCAGTGTGGCCGGACGCCATTCAAACCAATAGAGACCAAAGGCAACGGCAAACGGTAGTGCGAGCAGCGCCGTCACCAGCAGCATCGTTCGCTGCCCGGGTGTCAGCATGGCGATGCTCATCGCGTCCAACTCACGACTGGCGACGCAGGTTTACGGCCAGCCAGATGATGATGGTGGCAACCGCAAAGCCCCACCACTGGAAGGCATAACCGATATGGCGTTCGATCTTCTCGTCCGGACGCGGCCACTCACGGGCAAAACCACCCGCCAGACTGGTAGGTGCAAGCTCGATGACCATCGGTTGCAACGGGAAGTTGATCAGTTTCTGGTAGCGGACCAGATCAAGATTCTGCCAGACCACCTGCCACCCGGAGGAGTCCACGCTCGGGGAATCGGGGCCCAGGGCGAGATAACGGGTTCCCGGCACCACGGCCATCCCGGTAACCTCATGCACCCCGGTGGGCGTCTCCACCTGTGGCCAATGACTGTGGTCGGCGAGCGCAGGAACCCAGCCACGATTGACCAGCACACGCATCTCGCTGCCCTCGAGCCGCAAGGGAGTCAGGACATGGTAACCAGCCCGCTCACGGTGAATGCGGTTGTCGACCAGGATCTGAAATGCGGGCTCGTACGTACCTCGCGCCACCACCTGGCGATAACGCAACGATTCCGGATCGGCAGGCGAGCTTGGAACCTGTACCGCCGGCTCGGCATTGCGTTCATCCCGCAGTGCCTGCCTGCTTTCCTTGACGTTCGCCTTGTTCCATTGCCATTGCCCGAAGGAAATGAACAAGGGGACGAGAAGCAGGACCAGCAGAGTGGACCAGCAGCGGGGCCGAAAGCGCAACGGCGGTCGGGGTTGCTGTGCTGCTGTTGCCTCGGTCCCGGCGCAGCGAGCATAATCCGGATTCCTTTCCGCGGAGTCCGCCATGTTCAAGCTCATCGTCATTCTCTTGCTGTTCGGTGTGGTAGGGAGCCTCTTCTCCGGGCTCTTCTTTCTTTACCGCGACCGCGGCACCGGGGTCCGCACCGCCCAGGCACTGACACTGCGTATCGGTCTGTCGATCCTGATCTTTGCCTTGCTCCTGATCGGCTTCCGGCTGGGCTGGATACCCGGCTACAACCAGTAAACCAGGATGAAGAGACCAAGCCATACGACATCAACAAAGTGCCAGTACCACGCGACACCTTCGAAGGCAAAGTGTCTTTCGGCCGAGAAGTGGCCTTTCAGGCAGCGGCCATAGACCACCATCAGCATGACTGCTCCGAGCGTCACATGGAAACCATGGAAGCCGGTGAGCATGAAGAAGGTCGCGCCATACACTCCCGCACCGAGCGTGAGTCCCATTTCGGTGTAAGCATGGTGGTACTCGTAGGCCTGAAAACCCAGGAAGGTCACACCGAGGATGATGGTCAGCAGCAACCCGAGGTTGAGCTGACTGCGGTTGTTCTTCAGTAATCCCCAGTGCGCCCAGGTCAGGGTGGCACCAGAGGTCAACAGGATTGCCGTGTTCAGTGCCGGAATACCCCACGCACCCATTGGCGTAAAGGATGGCCCTTTGGGACCGGCCGACGGCCAGGCGGCGGTGAAATCCTTCCACAGTGTGAAAGCGGGATCCATGCCGGCCAGCGCAGGGACCGAAACATTACGCACGTAGAACAAGGCACCAAAGAAGGCCGCAAAGAAGGCAACCTCCGAGGCAATGAACCAGATCATGCCGTAGCGGAACGACTTGTCCTCCCACTGGCTGTATGAGCCTCTCTGGTTCTCGCCGATCACCTTGCCGAACCAGTTGTAAACCACGAACACGATCACTGCGGCAGCAGCCAGCATGATCCATCCGCCTGCCGCGAAAGCGTTCATCTTCAGGATGAAACCCAAGGCCAGCAGGAACATGCCGGCTGAGAGTATGAACGGGTAGGGGCTCGGCTGCGGAACAAAATAGTGCTGTGAATGCGGTGAGGTATAGGTGGTCATTCGTCACTCTCTTTCTTGAGAAGCTGTTTTCTGGCCATCGACATTGAAGAATGCGTAGGACAGGGTCACGGTACGGATCTGTTCGCCGATCTCGGGCTTGACGATGAAGGTGAGGGGCAGTTCCTTCGTCTCGCCCGGCGCCAGCGTCTGCTGTGAAAAACAGAAGCAGTCCAGCTTTTCGAAGTGCTGCGCCGCCTGCCCTGGTGACACGCTGGGTACGGCCTGGCCAACGATGCTGCGATCGGAACTGTTGTGCACCAGAAAGCGGACTTGGTGCAACTCACCCGGATGGAGATCTAGGGTGGGCGTCAGCGGGCGCATTTCCCAGGGCAGCCCGGGCATCACCGTGCCGGTAAATTCGACCGTGACGATGCGTCCGAGATCGATGCGTGATGGCGCTGCCGCGGGGCCGGCGATCCCGCCGACGCCCAGCTTGCCCTGGTTTGTCTTGCCATTGAAACCGGTAGCCGCGCATAGCACGTCGTAGAGCGGCACCAAAGCAAAGCCGAAGGCAAAGGCGGCAGCAACCAGCAACAGCAGCTTGAACACCAGACTGCGGTTGCTGCGCAGGGCAACCGGTGGCTGGCTGCCAATCAGACCTGTTCCCATCGTCTCACGGTCGATAAAAAATGAAACCAAGGAGATAGATCGCCAACGCCGCCAGACCCAAAACCCAGGCCAGGCGCCGGCTTACTGCGCGACGGCGGTCGAGTTCCTCGGGCGTGAAGCCTTCCGGCAAATCCACCGCACTCTTGCTTTCTTCGCTCGCTGCGATCACTTGATCACCGGCTGGACTTCCCAGGAATGATGTGGTGGCGGTGAAGAAAGCGCCCATTCAAGACCTTCGGCGCCATCCCAAACCTTGTCGGTAACCCTGGTGCCGCCCTTGACGCACTTCCAGACGTTATAAGCAAAGATCAGCTGCGAGAAACCAAGAATGAAGGCGCCAACCGTCGAAATCGCGTTGAACTCGACAAATTGCAGGGCATAGTCCGGGATACGGCGCGGCATGCCGGCCAAGCCCAGGAAAAACTGCGGCATGAAAGTGAGGTTGAACGAGATCACGGTCAGCCAGAAGTGCCACTTGCCCAGGGTTTCGCTGAACATGTGGCCGGTCCATTTCGGCAGCCAATAGTAGACACCGGTCATCACGCCCATGATGCCACCCGCGAACAAGGCGTAGTGGAAGTGCGCGACGACGAAGTAGCTGTGGTGATACTGGGCGTCGGCGGCGACGTCAGCCAGAATCAGGCCAGTCAGGCCGGCAATGCCGAACAGAACGATGAAGCCCTGCGCAAAGAGCATCGGTGTTTCGAAGCTCATGGCACCGCGCCACATGGTGGCCACCCAGCAGAAAAAGAGGACGGCCAACGGCAGTGAAATGAACATTGTGCTGTACATGAAATAGAGCAGGGCCGGTACCGGCATTCCGGCGGTGAAGAAGTGATGCGCCCAGACGATCACCGAGAGCACGCCGATGGCGATGAAGGAGTACACCTGCGCCTTGTAGCCGTAGATCGGCTTGCGCGAGAAGGTCCCGAGAACGTGCGGAATGAGCCCCCAGATCGGCAGCAACAGAATGTAGACCTCCGGGTGACCGAAGAACCAGAACAGATGCTGGAAGAGGATCGGGTCGCCACCACCGGCGGCATTGAAGAAGTTGGTACCGAAATGGCGATCGGTGAGCAGCATGGTCACGGCGCCCGCCAGCACCGGAATTGTGGCGATCAACAGGAATGCGGTAATCAGCCAACCCCAGGCAAACAGCGGCAGCTTCATCATGGTCATGCCGGGCGCGCGCAGATTGAAGATCGTGACAATGATGTTGATCGAGCCCAGAATCGACGACACGCCGAGAATGTGAATCGAAAAGATGGCGAAGTCCACGCCCATTCCACCCTGCACGGAGAGCGGTGCGTAGAGGGTCCAGCCGGTATTAACCGCGCCATCGCCGATACCGAACATCGCCAGGATGAAGGGCAGTGTCAGCAATGTCGCGGCCGGCGGCAACAGCCAGAAGCCCCAGTTGTTGATGCGCGGCAGAGCCATGTCGGGCGCCCCGATCATCAGCGGAATCTGCCAGTTGGCAAAACCCGTCGCGGCCGGCATCAGGGCGGCGAAAATCATCACCAGCGCATGGACACCGATCAGTTGGTTGAAATACTCCGGCTGCATCAGCTGCAGACCTGGCTGAAACAGCTCGGCACGCACGGCAAGGATCATCGCGCCGCCAACGAAGAACATGATCAGCGC
>NZ_JAEUOL010000078.1 GCF_016789985.1 Accumulibacter sp. | reverse complement strand
GTTCGAAGCCGTAGGACTTGCCGATGCCGTAGACCAGCTTCATCTGCAGCGGGATGATCGCCATGGTCGACAGCGACTCCGGCAGCAGTTCGAGCGCGCCGTTGAGGATCGCCGCGTTGAGGATCGTCTTGTCCAGTTCGGTCTCGCTCATGATCGACGCCGGGCCGGCGGCGGACGGTTCCGGCCCGGCCGGCGGCGGGCTGGTCGTCCCGGCGCTCGCACCCCAGGTCACCGGCAGACCGGCGATCTCCTCCGCCTGCCGCGAGTAGGCGGTCGCCTGCGCCACGTCGAGCGCCAGAGCGCTGCGCAGATCGGCGAGGAACTGCTTTTCGGCCGGCGACTGCACCCCGTCGGCGTCGCAGATGCAGACCGCCATCTCGAAGGCCAGTTGCCGCGCTTCCGGCGTGCCCAGCATGGCCACCGCTGCGGACATCGACACCCGTTTGAGCAGCACATCCTGGTACAGCGCGGCGAGATTGATCGATCCTTCGCCGGCCAGCGCATCGGCGATCCGCTTCAGTTCGGCCCGCTCGTTCTCGTCCTTGCTGCCGTCGGCAAAAGCGGCCATCAGACTGAGGGTCAGAATGGCCTTCTGTTCCTGCTCGTTCATGTTTGGTGTCTCCGCTTAAATGAGCCTTGAGTTTGGCGAGTATCAACAAGTTCCGCGGCACAAGCAAGGAGAGCGGCGGCACTGTGCCCACCATCCGGCCGGAGTGCCGAAAGGGCTGTTGCTGGAAGGGTTGGTCGGCAATAGAGTCATCATCGTTAAGGTGGACTTAAGGAGCGCCCTCTACGCTGTCCTTTTTTCCTGAGTTCGCGCCATGCCGACACCTTTTACCGTTTATGCGGGGTCCAACTACGCGGCCCTGACGAGCGCCCTCCTGGCCCCTGATTCCGGGATCAGTATCGTTGCCGGGTCCGTGCAGATGGTGGTTTCCGGACCTTCCGCCGTCAACTTCTACGATGGCTCGCTGGCTCCCCTCGGCATCGGCGCGGGATTGTTGCTCACTTCCGGTACCACACCGGGGACGAGCAACACCGTAGGCTGGTTCGGGGACGACAACAGCGGGAGCAGCGGATTCGACAACGGTGACCCCGACATCAACGCAGTGGTCAATACGGTTTTTCAAACGCAGTCCTATGACGCCACCACCCTGAGGTTCGATTTTACGGTTGCCGATCCCGGCGCTACCTCGGTGAGTTTCGACCTGGTATTCGGTTCGGACGAGTATCCGGAATGGGTCGATCAGTTCGTCGACTCCGCGGTGGTCCTGGTCAATGGCGTCAACTATGCACTCTTCAGCCACGACCCGATGCATCCTTTGAGCGTGGTCAGCGCCAATCTGGCGGCAGGATATTTCATCGACAACGCCAGCAACGTTTTGCCGATCGAATACGATGGTGTCAGCCATGTACTGAAGATCGTCGCCCCGATTCAGGCAGGCATCAACAGGATAAAGATCGGTATCGCCGATACCGGCGACCACATCTACGATAGCGGAGTGTTCATCGCCAATCTTTCGGCGGGGAACATCCCGGGTTCCGGCGTCGTGATGGCACCGCCAGTCTCTGGTACGGATGCCAGCGACACGATTTCGGGCAGCGGCAAGGACGAGTATTTCGATCTGAAGGCTGGCGATGACATCGTCTACGCTGGTGCTGGTGACGATATCGTGGTCGCCGGCAGCGGTAACGACCAGGTGTTCGGAGGTAGCGGTGATGATGGCCTCAAGGGAGACAGTGGCGACGACAGCCTGGACGGAGGTGACGGCAGCGACACCGCAGTCTATTCGGGGGCGAGTGTCGAATACAGTGTCACCTACGACGTTTCGACCGACTCTTATCTGGTCAGCGACAGCAAGACCGGCAATACTTCCGAGGGGAGCGACACGCTCGCCACCGTGGAGTTGATCCAGTTCAGCGACGGCCTCTTCTGGCTGAACCCGGGTGGTCTGAGTCCGGTACCGGCAGGCGGCAATGTCAACCATCCCGGAACGGTGCTGATCTCGGGCGTCGGCAGTTTGGGAAAGACGCTCGCAGCCACCGTCAATGATCCGGATGGTGTTCCCGCTGCAGTCAGTTATCAATGGCAGGTCTTGAACGGCGGCAACTGGATCGACATTGCCGGAGCGAACGGTGCTCACTATGACGTGGCAGCCGGTGACGCCGGAGGACAGATTCGCGTCGTCGCGAGTTACACCGACAACGCGGCAAACGCGGAAAGTCCGGTCAGTGCGGCGAAGAACATTCTCGATCCCAATGGTGGCGACCTCATCGTCACGCTGCTGCAACTCACGGCGCCGCTGGGGGCGAGCACCATGAACCCCCTGACGACCCTGGTACAGGACGCGATCGATCTGGGAATCTCGCCCAACCTGGCAAGCCAGTCGGTCAAGCAGGTGTTGGGAATCGATCCCTTGGTCAATCTCCTGCATTACGACGCATGGGCCGTTCTGCAAGGCGATCCAGGCAACCCGGGGGCGCTCGCATTTGAAAGGCTTGCGGTCCAGGTGGCCATACTGACCTCCCTTTCCGACGATGACACGGGTGTGTCCTTGACCCTGGCGATGCTCGATGCCGCCGGCAATGGGCAGCAACTCGATCTGGCCAGCGCGGATGATCTGGCCACGATTCTTGGCGTCGATATCACAGGGATCACCAACAAGAACGACTATCCGCAGCCGCTGCGCGAGATATTCGATCGTAATTCGGCAATGTCCGACGCGATTGCCGACGGCGGTGGTGTGAGTGCCATCGAACAGGAGTGGCAGGATCTCTTGAGCATTCAGGGAGGCATTGCGTCGACATCGATCGCCGATCTGAGTGTGCACGTCAATCAGGCACCGACCGGGTCGGCAACCGCCAGCTTGCCGGATGGCGCGGGTGGCGTACCCTACCTGATCATGGCTGGCGATCTGCTGGCCGGGTTCAGCGACCCGGATGGCGATTCGCTGTCCGTGGTTGGCCTGACAGCCAACAGCAGTGGCACGTTGCAAGACAATGGCGACGGGAGCTGGACCTTCATGCCGCCGGAAGGCTTCAGCGGTCCCGTCGAGCTGGGTTACTCGGTGGTCGACGGTTTGGGCGGTTCTGCGCCGGGCAGCCAGCTGTTCGTCATTCCGGCGAACCATGCCCCGACCTTGGCCAGTCCGCTGGCTGATCAGAGCGCCTCGTGCAAGACGGCCTTCAGCTTCACCATCCCGGCCGGCACGTTCGATGACCTTGACGCCGGTGACATGCTCGCGCTGAGTGCGACGATGGCGGGTGGTGCCGCCTTGCCGGCCTGGCTCCTGTTCGATGCTGCGACGGGGACCTTCACCGGCACTGCCGGACTGGCCGACGCAGGCATCCTGGAAATCGAGGTTTCGGCGAGCGACGCTGATGGCGCCAAAGTGTCGGACTCCTTCGTCCTGAGCGTGATCTCGCGTCTCGATGGCACAGCCGGTAACGACAGTCTCAAGGGCACCGACATCGGTGATCTGATCCATGGTCTGGCCGGCAACGATACGCTCAACGGCGGTTCGGGTGCCGACACTCTGGATGGTGGGGCCGGTGACGACCGCTATTATGTCGACAACACGGGCGACAGCATCGTCGAGGCGTACGGAGAAGGCAACGACCTCGTCTACAGCAGTGTCACGTGGACCCTCGGCGCCAACATCGAGCGGCTGTCCCTCAGCGGCAGCACGCCGATCGACGCAACCGGCAACGAACTGGCCAATATCCTCTACGGCCAGGCCAACGGCGCCTCGAATGTGCTCACCGGCGGTCTGGGGAACGACATCTACTATGCTGACGGTGGCGATGTCGTGGTCGAAAACGTTGGCGAGGGTACCGACAGCGTCTATGCCTACGGCAGTTACAGTCTCGCCGACCAAGTCGAGAACCTTTGCCTCAACGTGAAGACTGACGCCACCCTGACCGGCAACGGGCTGGCCAACGGCCTGCGCGGCAATGCCGGGAACGACACGCTGATCGGGCTCGACGGCAACGATACGCTCAACGGCGGTCCGGGGAACGACACGCTGGACGCCGGCGCCGGCAAAGACATCATTCGCTTCGACAGTCTGCTCGACGTGTCTGCCAATGTCGACACGATTGTCGGGTTCAGCGTACCCGACGACACCATTCAGTTGCAGAATGCCATCTTCACATCACTGACGGCGAATGCAACCTTGGCGGCCGGATCGTTTCGTTCCGGAAGCGGGATCGACAGCGCGGCCGATGCCGACGATTACGTGATCTACGACAGCACTTCCGGAGCGCTCTACTACGATGTCGATGGCAGTGGCACGGCCGCCGCGGTGCAGTTCGCCACCCTCAGCAGCGGGCTGGCGCTGACCAACTCTGACTTCCTGGTGATTTGATCGGTGTCCTGATCGGCCGGGCAATCAGCTCGTGGGCAGGCGGACGACGACTTCGAGGCCCCCGCTGGGTGCATTTTTCAGACCAACCTCGCCGCCGCAGCCGGTCGCGATGCGTCGCACGATGGCCAGCCCGAGGCCGCAACTGCCGTCGGTGGCGCGTGCCGGGTCGAGCTGGGCGAAGGGCTCGAGCGCGCGTCCACGGTCGGCGTCGGCGATCCCCGGTCCGTGGTCACGGACACGCAGGATGGCGCTGGATCCATCGTTCCTCGCCAGTTGAACCTCGACCGGTGGCGCCCCGTGCTGCAGGGCGTTGTCAATCAGGTTGTCGAGCAGGCGTTGCAGATTGCCGGGGCTGATCGCCACCTGGCAGCTCTCGGCAGCCTCGCTGATGCTCAGCTCGACCGGTCGTCCGAGTTCGCGCTGGCGGCCGATCTCCTCGCGCAACAGGGGTGCCAGAACGACGGCAGTGCTCGATTGTTCGCCGCCCTCGCTGCGCAGAAAGGCGAGACACTGGCCGACGATACGTTCCATGTCGTCGACGTCGCGTACCATGCCGGCACGCTCGGTGTCGCTGTCGAGCAGTTCCAGGCGTAGCCGCAGGCGGGTCAGCGGGGCGCGCAGGTCGTGCGTCAGGCCGGCGAGCATCTCGCGTCGCTCGGCTGCGGCACCGGCCAGCTGACTCAACATCGTGTTGTGACGTTCGGCCAGGCGCCGTACTTCCAGCGGCCCCTCCGGCGTCGCGGTGCGTGCCGCACCACCGCCGGTCGCCGCCACCGCCTCGCCCAGGCGAGCCAGTGGCCCGACGATACCGCGCACGAAGAGGCCGGCGATCAGTAGCACACTGGCCAGCGTCAGGGCGAGAAACAGCCAGAGGTCGCTGGGCAGGGCCTGTGGCTCGAAACGCGGCGGTGGCAGCACCAGCCACCAGCGCTCGCCGGCCGCGCTGAAGCCGATCCACAGGCCGGTACGCTGACCCGGACCACCATGTCGCAGCAGGACCGGTGCACCGAGGCGCTGGGCAAGATCGTCGGCCAGACGCTGGGCGAAAGGAAAACGCGGCTGATGCCTCGGCACGCCGGGGCCATCGGCGCGCAGTTGCAGCTCCTGCTCGCCGTTATCGGCCGCACTCAGGGCCTCTCTGGCACTTTCTTCGAGTCCCGGCAGAACGACCTGCAGCAGATGCACCTGGCCGGCGATCAGTTGCACTGTCTGGTTGACGTGCGAGCTGCGGCGAAAATGTCCGATCAACGAGAAGGTCGCCAGTTCGGCGACGGCGATGACGGCAATCACCAGCAGCACCGTCCGCCCGGCCAGCGAGGCGGGGAACAGGCGCGGCGTCATGGCGTGGCGTCACCCGGCGAGTCGGGCACGAAGACATAGCCGATCCCCCAGACGGTCTGCAGATAGCGTGGGCGCGTCGGGTCGACCTCGATCAGTCGCCGCAGGCGGTGAATCTGCACGTCGATCGCCCGGTCGAAGGCCTCGCTGGTTTCGCCGCGTGTCAGTTCGAGCAGCCGCTCACGCTTCATCGGGCGATTGGCATTGGCCACCAGGATGTTGAGCAGGGCAAACTCGCCACTCGTCAACGGCACCATTTCGGACCCCTTCGACAACTGGCGCGCGGCGCGGTCGAACAGCCAGTCGCCGAAGCACACGACGCCACCAGCCGGATCGGGCGCCGCCGACGGGCGTGCTCCACGGCGCAGCACGGCTTCGATGCGGGCGACCAGTTCGCGCGGGTCGAAGGGCTTGCCAAGATAATCGTCGGCGCCCATTTCGAGGCCAATGACGCGGTCCACCGGTTCGTCGCGCGCGGTCAGCATGATTACCGGTCGCATCTCGCCGCGCGCCCGCAGCCGCCGGCAAGCGGCCAGGCCGTCCTCGCCGGGGAGCATCAGGTCGAGCACCAGCAACTGCGGCTCGAAGCGTTCGAGGAATGCATCGAGCTGGCGGGTATCGGGCAGCAGCAGGGTGTCGAAGCCGTGGCGACCCAGATAGGTGGCGAGCAACTGGCGCAGCTCGGCATCGTCGTCGATCAGCAGGATTTTCTTCATGGTCGTGGCCGATGGGGCAATGACCGGCATTCTATGCCAGCCTCGAGGCCGGCCCGTGCGGCGGCAACAATTTGCAATCAGGTGCCGTTGGCGACGAAATTCTTTGCAACTGGCGGCGCGGCAGAATGGCGCCATCGCCAGCGGAGTTCCAGACAGCGCTGCTGGTGATTCATCAATCTCAGAAATGGAGTTCAGACATGAAATCGAAATTCTCTCCCCGTCTTCTCATGGCGGCCATCCTGCTGTCCGTCGGCGTCGCCGGCACGGCGTTTGCCGTCAACCCCGAGCGCTGTGGTGGCGGCCGCATGCAGCACGGCATGAGCCCTCACCCGCAGGAAATGTCGCGGCTGCACGGCGAGCTCAAGCTCGATGCCAGACAGGAAGCCCTCTGGCAGGAAGCCGAGCAGTTCAGCACGAACAGCGTGCGCGACAGGGGCGAACAGATGCGCAAGCAGCGCGAGGAAATCCTGGCCACCGTCAGCCAGCCGGGGGCCGACCTGCGCGTCGTCCTCAAACAAATGGACGAAATGCGTGAAGCCGGTGGTAAACAGCGTGCAGCCGGCCGCGACCGCTGGCTTGCCGTCTACGACAGTCTCGACGCGGCACAGAAGGAAAAGGCGCGTCTGTTCTTCAAGAGCCGGTTCGAGCGCATGGGGCCGGGCGGGCGCTTCGGGCCCGGCGGTCCGGCAGGAGGCTGAGCGGCAGGGCAGGCGGTCGTCCCGGAGGTTTGGGCTGTTGCGGCCGCTGAGCGCTCAAGAAAGAAGCCTCGCCGGCCGTTAAAGAGCCAACGACCCGATCAGGAAGCCGCCATGAGAATCGCCAGCTCCGAGTTGCAGATGGTTTCATCCCACTCCTGGATGCAACGGGACGAGGTCAGCGCATCCTTGCGCATGTGGACGGGGGCGCAGCGCCCGGTCTTCGGTACGGAGGCCGGGCAGTCGGTTTCCGCCGGCGAGCGTGTGTCGCTTTCCGAGGCGGGCAGGGCAGCCCAAGCCGCCGAGGCGAGTGCCGTCGAGCCCGGCCTCGAGCAAGCGGAGAACGACCCGCAACTGTCGTTGCTGCGGGCGATCATCCTGATGCTGACCGGCGAGGAGGCCCGAGTGTTCGATGCCGCTTCTCTGCCGGCCACTGTCGTGGCCCTCGAACCGCCCGTCACCGCCACCGCAACCGGCAACCGGAGCGTCTCCCCGCCGCCCGCGCCGGCGGCCGGCTACGGTGTGGAATACGACCATCACGCCACGCACAGCGAGTTCGAACAGACCTCCTTCTCGGCCAACGGTGTGGTGAAGACGGCCGATGGCCAGGAGATCCGCTTCGAGCTGGAATTGTCGATGTCGCACACTTTCCATGAGGAAAGCACTTTCAGTCTGCACCTCGGCGATGCGGTTCGTCAGCGCAAGGACCCTCTGGTGGTCAATTTTTCCGGCATGGCGGCCCGCTTGAGCGACCAGCGATTCCGCTTCGACCTCGACGCCGACGGTGCGGCCGACAGCGTCAACCTGCTCGTCTCCGGCAGCGGCTTCCTGGTGCTCGATCGCAACCACGATGGCCGGATCAATGACGGCAGCGAACTGTTCGGTACGCAGAGCGGCGACGGTTTTGCCGATCTCGCTGCACTCGACGGCGACGGCAACGGCTGGATCGACGAAAACGATGCGGCTTACGGCCAGTTGGCGATATGGACGCCCGATGCCAGCGGCGGCGGTCGGTTGCGCAGTCTGCAGAAAACCGCGGTCGGCGCTCTCGGACTGGCCCGACTGGCCACTCCCTTCGATCTGCGCAGTCCGAGCAACGAAACCCTCGGTCAGATTCGCAGCAGCGGTATCTTGCTGCAGGAAAACGGTGCCGTCGGCTCGTTGCAGCAGATCGACCTGAGCATTTGAGACGGGCAACGCAAGCTGGTGGAGCAGGGGCGCATCGCGGAAACTTGTGCCCAGCCGCAGGGGGGTACGGCGGCCACTGTCCGTGCGAGATCAGTGTATATGGCCGCACGGTTCTATCCATGAGGCGGGGGGGGGTTAGGATTTCGTTTTCCCGCCGCAGCCTGACCCCCTCTGCGCGCACCCTGGAAACTCCATCTGTTCCGGTGTCACTGCCTTGGCTTCTTGTTCAGTAAGCTTGCCGGCATCGAATGCCTTGACCCAGTTGCGCAGTGAGTGCTCGCTGATTCCCGGTTCCCGCGCCACGACGCCGTAGCACGGCACCTCCTGCGCACGATGGATACGCTGGCGGAGCACGCCGGCCGGCTGGACGAGACACTCGCCACCTGTTGCGGCCCCGTTGATCGATCAGAAGCTGGCAATCGTCTTCTACGACCTGACGACGATCCGGACCGAAGGCGGAAGCGAGCAGTCGGAGAACCTGCGGCACTTCGGTCATGCCAAGGAGGGGGGAATCGTCCGCCTGATCTTCCCCCGAAATTTCGTCTTCCAGGGGATGGGGTATGAAGCCCTGGCAAACGGGAAGGAGAGAAGAAGTTGAAGATACCGAAGAGGGAATTCACGGCGGAGTTCAATGAACAGCGGGTAAAACGGATCAAGGGGGGCCAGGGCATCGGCACCGACTCGGCGCTGACCTCGGGAACCCGGGTCCCTCCAGACAGCGCAGGATGCCGAGCTTGGATTCCGGGTCACCCAGCCGGTTGAACACCATCACCCGCAGCAGCTTTTCGGCATCGAACTGCCGGCGGTTGCACAGCAGCCGACGAAAGGCGTCGGCGAACCCCAAGTCCTGTCACAGCGCGCTGAGCAAGCACGTGTCGCCAACGGAGATCGCCGGCGCAAAGGCCACCTCGCCGGAGCCCTCTTCCAGAGTGGGCCGGCCCGCCGCCCGCAGCAGGCCGTTGAGCAGCAAGTCGCCGCCGCCGGTACGCACCGCTTCGATGCGGCCGAGGGTGGCGATCACCGCTGGCGGGAGACTCCGGGTTAGTGCAACATGCTTTCTTTAAATTTCCTTCGAGCTGGAAAGGCTTTGCCGAGTTGCCCGCAGCGTTGAGGGCGGGTCGCGCCCGAAGAGCGGAGGGCGGCTCGGCAACGCGGCGCGAAGCC
>NZ_JAEUOL010000043.1 GCF_016789985.1 Accumulibacter sp. | reverse complement strand
TTCAGTCCTGCCTTCGCCGGCGAGATCAGGGTACCGATGTCGGCGATTCCGCCGATGGCGATGAGCGAGCGCAAGATCATCGTGCGCCGTGCGGCGCTCGAGCTGAAGGCGAACGCCGTGGTCAATCTCGGCATCGGCATGCCGGAAGGGGTGGCGAGCATCGCCGCCGAGGAAAAGATCAACGATCTGATGACGATGACCGCCGAGCCTGGCGTGATCGGTGGCATCCCGGCAGGCGGGCTCAACTTCGGCGCGGCGACCAATGCCCAGGCGATCATCGATCAGCCGAGCCAGTTCGACTTCTACGACGGTGGCGGTCTCGATCTCGCTTTCCTGGGTCTGGCGCAGGCCGACAGGCAGGGCAACCTGAATGTTTCCAGGTTCGGCCCGCGCCTGGCCGGCGCCGGGGGTTTCATCAACATCTCGCAGAATGCCAAGAAGGTGGTCTTCGTCGGCACCTTTACCGCCGGCAGCCTGGAGGTGGCGCTGGATGACGGCAAGTTGCGCATTCTTCAGGATGGCAAGGCGAGAAAGTTCGTCAATGAGGTCGAACACCGGACATTCAGCGGCCCGGAGGCACAGCGGCGTGGCCTGACGGTGCTCTACATCACCGAGCGTTGCGTTTTCCGGCTGTGTGCCGAGGGGCTGGAACTGATCGAGATTGCACCCGGGGTCGATCTGCAGAAGGATGTGCTGGACAAGATGGATTTCATGCCGCTCATGCGCTCGGCGCCGGCGCTGATGGACAGCCGGATCTTCCGCGCAGAGCCGATGAAACTGCGGCCGCAGATGCTGGCCATCCCGCTTGCCGAACGTCTGTTCTACGACGCCGCGAAGAACGTGCTGTTCATCAATTTCGAGGGACTCGACATCCGCAGCCAGGATGATATCGAACGTGTACGGCAGGCGGTCGCCGAGCGACTCGCTCCGCTCGGCCACAAAGTGTATGCGGTGGTCAATTACGACCGCTTCACCATCCTCCCCGAGCTGGTCGACGACTACATCGGGATGGTCAGGCACCTGATGGACACCTGCTACCACGACGTGACGCGGTTTACCTCCAATACCTTCCTGCGTGCCCGTCTGGGCGAGGCGCTGGAAAAACGGAAGATCGCTGCCCACAGCTACGAAACGGCGGCCGAAGCGGTGGCCAACCTCGGTCGCCAATGAGTCGCTGTTGCCGCCATCGTTGTCGGTAAGGGCATGCAAAGAGTACTCGCCCTGGTCGGCCCGCTACCCTTCATCGCGCTGGCCGTTTTCGCCGCCGGCCTGTCGCTTGGCGTTGCCGTCTGGTTGTTCGACGGTGTGTTCGCGCCGCTGCTGACGCCGGTCTCGTCCGCCTGGCGCTATCCGCTGGGCGGCATCGCGCTGGCCTGCTGCTACTTCACCTACGGCCTCAGTCTGCTGCTCGTCGCGCCGCTGTTGAACCTGCTGCTCGGCGGACGCTTGCAGCCTTACCGCGGATCGGCCGTATCGCTGACCGCGCTGCGCTGGTATGTGCACTGCACGCTGACCCTGGTGGTGCGCTATTCGTTTCTCGAGTTCGTGACGCCCTCACCCTTTGCCCAGCTCTACTACCGGCTGATGGGGATGCGGATCGGCCGTAACGTGACGATCAATTCGACCGCCATCGCCGATCCATCGCTGATCGAGCTGGCCGACGGGGTGACCATCGGCGGTTCGGCCAGCGTCATGGCACACTACGCGCAGGGTGGTTATCTGGTGATCGCTCCGGTCCGCATCGCCGCCGGCGCGACCATCGGTTTGCGGGCGATCGTCATGGGTGGTGTCGAGATCGGTGAAAAGGCCAAGCTGCTGGCCGGTTCTTTCGTTCTGCCCAACACGCGCATCCCGGCCGGCGAAACCTGGGCCGGGATTCCGGCGCAGCGGGTCGAACTGGAGCGTGGCGGGCCGGCCAACGGCGCCGGCTGAACGATGCCCGGACTGCCTTCCTGGGAGATCGTCGCCTGGCGCCTGCTGGCGGTGGTCGCCGGCCTCGTCGTCTGGTTCGTCACGCAGCGCTTGATCGGCCAGCGTCGTCTCGACGGCGGAGCGATCTACGATCGCCTGCACCGGCTTACGGCGGGCGGCAATGCCTGGCTGCACGAACACCCGAGCGCGGCGCGCGCGGCGCTGATCGTCAGCTCGCTGGGGGTCGACGCGGTCACCCTGTTCGTTCTCGCCTACGCACTGCTCGGTCCGAGCTTCGCTCCGTTCTGGGGGTTGCTCTGCCTGTTCGTCCTGCGCCAGTCGAGTCAGGCGCTGGTCGCTCTACCGGCGCCGCCGGGCATCATCTGGCGCGCTCCGGGATTTCCCTCGCTGTTCGTCACCTATGAGGTCGGCAACGATTTCTTCTTTTCCGGTCACACGGCGCTCGCCGTCTACGGCGCCATGCAGGTCGCCACCCTGGGCAACAGCGCGCTGACCCTGGCCGCCGCGCTGCTCGCCGTCCTGCAGATGGTTCTGGTGATCGTGCTGCGGGCGCACTGGACGCTGGACGTGCTCACCGGACTGCTCGCCGCACTGCTGCTGGGCGTTCTGTTCTGGCCTGGCTGAGGCGTTGCGGGGAAGGGGCCGATGGTCGCCAACGGTGTTCGGTTAGGGCAGTCCGGCCGCCCATGCGCGGATCTGATCGAGGCTGGCCGTCGCCCCGCCGCAGACGATGAACAGTACCCGCCTCAGGCCGACGAGTGCCTCTGCGCGCTCATAGGCCAGCGCCAGGCTGGCGCCGCAGGCGGGTTCGACCAGCAGCCGGTGGTCGGCGAGAAAGCGCTCACAGGCGGCGAGCGCCGCCCGGTCGGAAACGACCACGCTGCGTACCGGGTGCTCCTGCGACCAGCGGAAGGCTTGTTCGCAGACGCGTTTGGCGCCGAGCGAGGTAGCGACGCCGGTGATGGCTTCGAGGTCGACGATTTTCCCGGCGCGCAATGATTGGTTCAACGAGGCGGTACCTGCGGTCTCGACCGCAATTACCGGGACGTGGCCGAGGCGGTTGCGGCGCAGTCCTTCGATGACGCCGCAGAGCAGGCCGCCGCCGCCAACCGACAGGACGACCGCGTCGGGGGTGGGGCCGGCGCTGGCGACTTCGTCGATCAGGCTGGCGTGGCCCTCCCACAGCAGGGGATCGTCGAAGGGGTGGATGAAGGCGTCCGTCGGCTCGATCATCGACTGCGCGAGGAGGTTGGCCTCATGCCAGGAGCTGCCGTGCACGATGACCTGTGCCTGCTCCAGGTGCAGCAGTTCGACGGTTCGCCGCGAGGTGGTTTCCGGAACGACCACGGTGACTGGCAGAGACAGTCGGCGGCCGGCATAGGCGACGGCGAGCCCGGCATTGCCGCCGGAAGACGACAGGAAGCGACGCGCACCGCGCCGCAGGTGCTCCTCGCAGGCCGCGCCGATGCCGCGCAGCTTGAACGATCCCGGCGGCTGCAGTGCTTCGAGCTTGAGCCATACCGGGCAGTTGGCGGCGCGGCTCAGGAAAGGGGATTCGATCAGCGGGGTGGCAATGTGCAGGGGCATGGGCGGGCTGGGTGGTCGGGTGCCGGCCGTGTCGCGTCATGTCGATGGCGGCGGGGGTGATCGCTGCACGGGACGCGGGGAGGTCAGGGTGCGCGGACTCTGGCACAAAGCGTGTTTCAATTCAAGCGCGTCGTGGCGGGCAGCAGGATGCTGCAGGCAAGGTCGGCGGGCCCGTTTCGCCGAATTGGTGCGTGTCAGGATGCCCGACTCGCTGAACTTCGGGAAAAGGGAGCATTGACCGGAGTTGATCACGGAAAATATACTCCCGGTCTTGCCCTCCGATTGGGCTATCCTTTTTCCTGCGAGGTGCCATGTCTGCCTGTCCGCGATGCATCCCCGTTGCCTGGACGCTCGCGTCCCTGCCCACCCTTCTTTCGCGGGGTACTGCCTTGCCCGCGGCGGCCAGCCGCGGGCGGTCGTTCCTGTTCGCCGCAGCGTGCTGTGTGGCTGCCGCGCCCGCGCTGGCACAGTCGGCCGGTGCTTCTGACGGATCGGCGGTGACGCCGGCGGTGGCTTCGGTCTGGGAGGCGCCCGAACCCTGGCGGACCGATCGCTTCTACCTGCAGACCAGCCTGTACACGGTGCATTTCCATCCGGACGACGAACACGACAACACGCAGAAGCTGGCCTACTTCGAATGGCGGTTGCCGCAGCGCTGGCTGGGGGGACAGGTGTTGGTCGGAGCGTCGTATTTCGACAACTCCTTCAGCCAGTCGTCGGAGTTCGTTTTCGGCGGTCTGCTGTGGCGACCGTTCGACTCGGTCCAGGAGGCTT
>NZ_JAEUOL010000031.1 GCF_016789985.1 Accumulibacter sp. | reverse complement strand
TTTGATTTCAGGGCTGGTTACTGACGCCACAAGCTGACACAAGCAAGATCAACACAATCTGTCTTAATCCCTTTGATTTCAGGGCTGGTTACTGACATAGAGCAGCTATGATTCGCATTGGATATAAGGTCTTAATCCCTTTGATTTCAGGGCTGGTTACTGACGCCGCTGAAGCACTTGGAAGCACGGCGGTTCCACAGGTCTTAATCCCTTTGATTTCAGGGCTGGTTACTGACCGAAACACGGCACGGCAACGGCCGTGCTGACCACGTCTTAATCCCTTTGATTTCAGGGCTGGTTACTGACCCGGCAAAAATGGAAAGTCACGCGGCCGAGGAAAGTCTTAATCCCTTTGATTTCAGGGCTGGTTACTGACCGGAACCAGGCAACCAAAACGACACCGATCCGATGTCTTAATCCCTTTGATTTCAGGGCTGGTTACTGACGAGGACCATGAGCACCACCATCAGCCTGAAAAAAGTCTTAATCCCTTTGATTTCAGGGCTGGTTACTGACCCAGTCAGTTCGCCCGGCAGAGCGGCCGGACAAAGGTCTTAATCCCTTTGATTTCAGGGCTGGTTACTGACATGTTGGTGGAGCACTTCGAGGGGCAAGACACCGTCTTAATCCCTTTGATTTCAGGGCTGGTTACTGACGATCCGTGCCGACCTGATGGTTGACAAGACCACGTCTTAATCCCTTTGATTTCAGGGCTGGTTACTGACTCATGAAAACCAACCAAGCCATCGATTGCATCGAACGTCTTAATCCCTTTGATTTCAGGGCTGGTTACTGACCGAACTTGATGAGTAACCACCCAAACCGCAGCCCGTCTTAATCCCTTTGATTTCAGGGCTGGTTACTGACCGTTTGTCACCCGCGAAGAGCATTTCGGAAAGCCGTCTTAATCCCTTTGATTTCAGGGCTGGTTACTGACGCGCCGCCGAGAGGCGCGAAGCCTCCCGCTACTGTCTTAATCCCTTTGATTTCAGGGCTGGTTACTGACGTGGGTACGCTGCACCAAAGGGTGCCGCGGCGGCTGGGTCTTAATCCCTTTGATTTCAGGGCTGGTTACTGACAGCGAACCATGAAGACCATAATCACCACCGACAGCGTCTTAATCCCTTTGATTTCAGGGCTGGTTACTGACCGTTTCGTCCGGGATTGGACCGCCGGCGAGCTGGGTCTTAATCCCTTTGATTTCAGGGCTGGTTACTGACCGCCCGCCCCGTAATGTCCTACGGCCAGCGCGGCGTCTTAATCCCTTTGATTTCAGGGCTGGTTACTGACAGACCATCAATGACAACTGGGCAGACTGGATTGGTCTTAATCCCTTTGATTTCAGGGCTGGTTACTGACGGACGGATCAAAAACCAAAGCCGTTTCGGCGATGTCTTAATCCCTTTGATTTCAGGGCTGGTTACTGACTCCTGGCCGCGTTCGGCATCGTCGGCCGGATCGAGTCTTAATCCCTTTGATTTCAGGGCTGGTTACTGACCAGAAATGGAAGATCGACCCGTTCAACAAGTGGTTGTCTTAATCCCTTTGATTTCAGGGCTGGTTACTGACAATTTCGCCAAACGGTTCGACGAGCTATCAGGGTCTTAATCCCTTTGATTTCAGGGCTGGTTACTGACTATACGCCCGTTCTGCCATAACACACACAAGATCAGTCTTAATCCCTTTGATTTCAGGGCTGGTTACTGACATAAAATGAACGAATTCGCCACACTCGCAAACGTCTTAATCCCTTTGATTTCAGGGCTGGTTACTGACAATTCCGTATGCTCATTGGTCTCTGTTTCTTATGTCTTAATCCCTTTGATTTCAGGGCTGGTTACTGACTTGGCAGACCTATCGGCTGGCCATGCTCAACGCGGTCTTAATCCCTTTGATTTCAGGGCTGGTTACTGACCCGGATCGACTACGAATACGCGATGGATATGGCGTCTTAATCCCTTTGATTTCAGGGCTGGTTACTGACGGTACCGCAGGATACTGAGCGATTCCCCACCAGGTCTTAATCCCTTTGATTTCAGGGCTGGTTACTGACTGGCGTATGACCGCTGCCACGAGTGTGGCAGCGATGTCTTAATCCCTTTGATTTCAGGGCTGGTTACTGACTGTGCGCGGTTGCGCTCGGCCGTTTCGACGCCAGGGTCTTAATCCCTTTGATTTCAGGGCTGGTTACTGACCGAAGATTCCGACGAAGGCGACAACGAGTGAGCGGTCTTAATCCCTTTGATTTCAGGGCTGGTTACTGACCGCGCCTACGAGATTCTAGCTTCCTTTTCAGACACTTGGCGAGGGCGTTCGCAACTTTTCGCCTGATCCTCCGGGATGTCTTGCGGCGTGCCGCGTGTCTGGGTGTATCGGCCCAGGCCGAAGGCGGTCTCCTTGCCTACGTGCAGCCAGGCGCCAAGTTCGAGGAAGGGCTGGAATGGGGCGAGCGGGCCTTCCAGCCGCCAGGTGCCGACGACCCCGCCGAGACTCATCTTCTGCTTCTGGCGCGAGGAGTAGCGTGTCCAGTCAAGCCAGGTGAGGCGCTTCTCGTCGCGTATGTCGGCACACGCGGCACTCAGCGCCGCGAAATCCTCCAGCAAGGGTCCGTCGCCGTGGAACTCGGCCAGCAGATTGGCGCGGCGGATGATGGCCAGCAGCAGGGTACGTGCCTGCAGCTTTCCCGGGGGGAGGGCATGGCCGTTGTGTTGCAGACGCAGCGGTGTGCTGAAGCACAGGGTCGTGGAACTCATCACCAGCTGCTTGGGGTCGGCGCGCAGGGTGATCGTTTGCACGTGAGGCGCAATGCTGCCGACCTCCGGGCGATGGATCTCGTGCTCGCCGCTGTCGCTGCAGTGTACGACGCGGCGCAGATCGGCCGTGCCGTCGGCAGCACCGAGGCCGCGCGCGAGGGCGCGCCGCCAGGCCAGGATGATCAGCGGCAATTCCTGCAGCGCCCGGCCGATCAGTACGTGGTGAAAGGCCAGCGTCTCGCCGGTGGCGAGCATCCGGCTGCCCCAGGCGGGTGGTTCGATGACATGCGGCGCGGGAATCTGGGTGAAGTTCTGCAGGCTGTGCGTTGCCGGAGGTGGTGGAGCGAAGATCGCCGGGTAGGGACAGGTGGCGAGCAACGGGCAGCCGGCGCACTCCTTCTGCCGCGTCATGCAGGCAAGCTGGCGCAGGGCGTGGCCGAAGGCGCCACGCAGCATCGACCCGGCATAGTCGGGCAGACGGATCGACTGTCTGACCTGGAACTCGAAGCGGTAGCGGGCAACCGGGAAGGAAATGGCGGCACTCATGGGGCACGCAGCGCAGCAAGCTTGAGCTTCCTGCGTTCATCCTTGATGTCGACCTTGACGACTTGCGGCAGCCAGTGCTCGATGGCGTCGGCGGCGGCCCGTCGCTCGGCCTGTGGCCAGGCGGCGGCGTCGCGAGCGAGCGCCTTCGCCTTGGCATGGAAAACGGCGTTGGCGTTTTCCTGTTTGCCACGCAACTGCTTGGCACGCGCGGCGAAGTCGGTCTTGAATTCCTCGATACGGCGCAGGTCCGGATTCATCAAGGCAAGTTCGCACTGGCGTTTCGCTTCCGCTTCCGCTTCGGCACGCGCGGCGACAGCCCTGGCCTGCTTCTCGCTGACGATGGTGGCCGCAGTGGCGGCGCGCTGCGCCTGTTTTTCCCGGAGGCGCAGCAGGCGATCCTGATGCGCTTCACGCAGGAGGCCACTGCGCGAAGCGAGTTGCTGTTGCACGGCGTCCGAGAGGTGGCGGTGACGGTCGTCGCAGGCATCGACCCAGATCCAGCCGAAAGGCAGCAGCCCGCTGTTGCCGGATCGTGTCAGGCTGGCGTAGCGCTTCTCGGTGGTGGCTGGGCGAAAGTCGGAAGTTTGCTTGCCGTCGACGCGGGGACCGAGGATCTTGATGTTGCGCAGGCCGCCAAGGGTGACCGATTCGGCACCCGAGTGGCGGCCGACGCGCAGCAGGAAACCCTGCCGCGCCGCCATCAGTTCGTCGAGTTCTTCGCCGAGCAGGCGGTAGATCAGCCGCGCCCACTCGCTGTCGAGCAATGCGCCGAGTACCGGGTGCTGCAGTTCGGCTTCGAGCTGCGGGCGGTAGAAGCCATTGCAGGCGTCGCAGAGGGCTTCCCAGGGAATCGTCGCGCTGGGGCCGAAGCGCATCTCGCCGAGGAAGGACGCCGGCAGCGCTTCAGGGATCGTTTCGAGAAACACCTTGAGTTCCGGCGACGGCCGTTCGTCGTCACGTGGCGGGCGCTTTTTCTTGCTGATCGCGTAGAGCACGCGCGTCGGCGGTGGCGTGCTGTCGTCCTCGGGGTGCGCGTCGGCGAGCGCGAGGTGACGGAAAGGATCGTTTTCGAACTGGCCGGCGGCGTAGCCGAGCAGGCGTTGTTCGAGGCTGCGCGCAGCACCTTGCCTGTCTGCCCTTTCGGCGGGGTTGAGTGGCGAATTGGCATTCAAGTGGTTCAGCCAGGCGGTGCGGATGCTGCCCTTGAGCGAACTGCCGGGCAGGTATGGGGTGCCATCGAAAGGCCGGAAGGCGGTACGGGCGATCGGGAAAAGGTTGTAGGTCGGCTCGCCGCCGGGGTCGCGATGTGTCGGCCTGCCGGCTTTCGTTGCGTATTCACGGGCCAGATCCCCGGCGACGGCTACTTGCTGCGTGGCGAGTTCGGCAAAACGCGCGGCGCCATCGCGAAAGAAGCGCTGGATGGCACCGATCGGCTCGGGCTGCTTGGCCGTCGCGGTAAGGCGCTTGCGCTCGTCGTCGCTCAATGAATCGGCGAGGTCGGCTGGATCGAGGACGTGCAGCAGGCCCTCGTGGATGACGAAGCCGCTCGGCTCATAGACTTCGCCACAACCGACATGCACCGGCGACAACGTCCAAATCGCCAGCGAGCGGGTGAGGGGGCGTGTGTGCTTGGTCACGGTGCGGACTCCAGAGCGAGGAAGGCAACGGGGGAATAGCCCTGCTGCACGGTGGCGGCTTCGGCCTTGGAGAGTCTGCCGGCGCCACCGAGACCCTGGCCGATGAATGCGCGGTCGGCAAAGCCACTCGCCGGCACCAGCGCGGCGCCGCTGGCGGCGAGCAGCACCGGTGTCTTGAAGGGCTGACCGGCGATCGCCAGAGCGTTGCCGTGGCGGCCGAAGCGGGTGAGTACGCGCCAGTAACTCGAGGCGCCGACGAAACCCTGGCCCTGCGGCGCGCAGGGGGCGAGCGTCCAGTAGGCATTGGCACCCGCGGGAACCGCGAAGGTCGTGGGCTCGATGTTCTCCAGCGTAAACTTGCCGAGGCCGACGCTGGCGTCGCGGCCGAAGCCGTGACTGCCGATCGCCGCGAGCAGGTTGGCTGCCTCCGCCGACGCGACACGCTCACTATCGAGCACCAGATAGAGGTCGATGCGCTGTCCGGCAGCGTGGCAGGTCTGCGGCACGCTGTAGGGGGCAAAAGCGCCTTCGCCGGTGCTGCCGCTCAGGCGGTTGAGTGTGTTGTGCGCCCGCATTTGGCGTTGTGGCGCCTGGCTGTAGGCGGTGGCGTCATCGACAGCACTGGCGAGCTGGATGGCCAGCCTCTCGCCGCTGCGTGCAGCAGCCAGCCAGCGCTGCCGCTTGGCTGCCTTGCGCTGTGCCGGGTTGTCGGCAGCGGGGGCAAAATGCTGCGGCAGCGTCGGCCGCGGCAGGTAGCCGGCCGGGAAACCGTCGGAGGCGACCAGCCAGGGGCACCCCTCGGTGTAGCCTGCGAGGCGGCGGCTCAGTTCGGCCTCGCCGGCGGCTTCGCGCAGCGCCCAGCAGAGCTGGCCGAAGAGCGTGTCGCCGGCGAGCGGCGTGCCGAGCGGGGTGTGCAGCGCCAGCGTGGCGCGATGGAGAGCGTACGGCATGCTTCAGGCGCCCGTCGGGAAAAGGAGCAGGGCGTCGAAATCGGCCTGGATCGAGGCGCCGTCGAGCGCCAGACCGGTCAGGGCCACCTTGCCGTAACCGCGCGAACCCGAGCCGCCGAGGCTGTCGGCGGCGAGCAGCCTGAGGCCGCGCAACAGCAGCGGCAGCAGATCCTCGTCGTCGATGACTTTTAGCGACAGCCGGAAATCGAATTCGGCGCCGGCGATGACGCGCTCGGTGAAGCGGGGGTTTTCGGCGACGCCGGCAATGCGGTTGATCGAGTTCTCGCTCTTGTCTTCGGTAGTCAGCAGGTTGCGCGCGCGGGCCTTCGCCAGCCACTCGGCGTTCAGCGCGCAGTCCCAGAAGGCGATGCGGGTCGGGCCGATTTCGCTGACCAGTTTCTCGACTTCGCCGCCCGGCGCACCGCCGAACAGGCGCAGCAGGTCGCGCGCCTGCGGGGTGTCGTTCTTTGCCAGGTGCTGGAACGAGAAAGGATGGCCGTTGCTGGCGCTGACCAGACCGAGCTGCCATTCGAGCAGCGAGCGGATCTTGCCCTTGAGCGACGAGCCGGGGATGTAGGGCTGGCCGTCGAGCGGGTTCTTGACCACCGGGTTGTCGGTGCCGCCGATGCGCATCTCGGTGTCGCCGGCGCCGATGTGCAGACCGGTCTTGAGCGTCAGGGTGGCGGTGAGTTGTTTGATTCGGGTCAGTTGCATGGTTGTGCTTTCCGGAGGTTCAGGCGCGCAGCGCCTTGAGGAAGCCGAGAACGGCTTCGAAGTGGAGGCGGAAGTGGTCGAGTGCTTTGGCACTGGTGGTGGTTCTGAGGCATTCGCGGAACCAAGACACGAATTGTTCATCGACCAGTTGGCGCCCTTTCGCGTAGGCGACCTTGGCGTTGAGCATGCGAATGAATGCCTCGTACTGGCGGAATTTCTCGTCGTCGCCGTCGATCCGTTCCTGCCAGCCGACGAGTTCGTCGTAGAAGCGGCGAATCTGCGTCGGCTTGTTGAGATGGCGGGCAGCCAGATCGAGTCGGATGGCGACGGTCTCGGCTTCCTTGTTGAACAGCTCGGCGTCGGGGGGAATGGCAGCCAGATTGATGGGCATCGTGGGTTCTCCTTGAGGTCATTGTGCGGGAAGTCAGCAGCAGGGTCTGCTACGGCAAGCTTGCCATAGCGGTTTCTTGATCACTCGCGCTGCCGGTAGAGCAATACCGACAGCGGCAGGCGGTAAGCCCCCTTGTGGGCACCCAGCGCGCCGCCGATTTCGCGAATGGCGTCGGCCAGTAATGGTTCGCGGCGCCCGCGCGCGGCCTCGTCGCCCTTGACGCGGTCGCGGAAGAAGCGCGCCAGCCGGTAATGGAGTTGCGAGCGCCAGATGGCGTCCTCGGGCCGCTGACTCTCGGCGCGGTCGGAAAGCTGCAGCAGGGTGTAGAGGATGCCGCTGGAGAAGGTTGCGCCGTGGCTGCCGGCGGGCTCGATCAGTGCCGCGAGCGCGGCCTGGCGCTGTCCCATCAACGTCTGCCAGTCAGCCCATGAGACGGGGCGTTGCCAGAGTGTGACGGCGTTCTTGCGAGGATCGTTCTTGTCAGGATGTGTCTTGGCTGCCGCAAGCGCTTCTTCGGCACTGCGAGCGAGTTGGCGGATCGGAGTGGCTGGGTGATTCATCGAGAGACCCGCCGAGAAGGTGATCTGCGGGTTGGCGACGTAGGCCGCAAAATTCTCGCGCAGCGTCGTTGCCAGTGCGAGCGTCGAATCCCAGGGGCCGATCAGGAAGAAGTCGTCGCCGCCGGCGAAGACGGTGTAGGTGTTGCGGTAGCGGGCGACGCCGTTGTCGTCGTGGCCATGTTCGCAGAACCAGGGCAGCCAGAGCGCGAAGAAGGCGTTGATCTGTCGCGACAGCGACGCCATTTTGGCGAAGGTCGGTTTCTCCAGGCCTTTCTGGAAGATCTCGCCGAGATTGTCGATGTCGCCCTTGATCGTGAGCAGCGCGATTTCGCCCTGCCAGCGGCCAGTGTCGGTCTGCTGGCGATCTTCGCAGGCGATCAGGTTGAATGTCTTGATCGCGGCCGCGTGCTGTCCCTCGGCTTCGGCTTCCCATCGGTCGTATTTGCCGGCGGTCTGTGCATCGCCGGTGTCGAAGCGCGGCACGTAGCTGTTCACGAAGCGCCGTGCATAGCCACGCCAGAGCGTGCCATCGGCTTCGGCGGCGTCGAAGTCCCAGACGCGCAGCAGGGTGCCGTTGCGCGCCAGCTCGCCGTACTTGCCGGATTCCTCGGCATTCGGGACGATCGCCAGGCGGTAGCCGAAGTAATCCAGGCCGAGGACAGGCAAGCTCTCGGCCTGGCGGGCGACGAGCAGGCGCGCGTGCCGGGTCAGTTGCTCGCCGATACGGATCTGGTCGTCGGCGAGCGTCGACAACGGGTAGTCGCGGTGTGCCGACGCTGCACGATCGGCCGGGTGACGGCCGTTGATGGCGCAGACGCCGAGGGTGTTGTCGAAGCGGTCGAGAAAGCCGTCAAAAATGCTGGGCGCATCGGTGGCGCAGAGGTCGAAACGCCGGTGCTTGGCAGTGTCGAGCGCTGCGAACAGGCGTTTTGTGAGTTCGCCGAAGCGGCCGGCGGCGAAATCGTTGCACGAGGCCGGCGTGCTGGCCAGCCCGACGCCGATCTCGCCGTAGGTGTGGGCCAGACACCAGTCGCTGAGTTCCTGCCGGCAGCGGGCGATCGCGGCATGCGCGCCGGAGGTATTCGGGGCGACGATCAGGAACTTGCCGGCGGCGTTGATGATCTGCACGGTCGGCGGCAGTTCGAGCGCTTCGAGCAGTCTGAGGGCAGCGCATTCGGCGAGCAGGGAAACCTGGAACGAGCGGCCGCGCAGCAGTTTGTGCGCGTTCTTCTGCGTCGCGCCGCCTTCGGCGAAGATGAAGTCCTGAATGCCGAAGAAGTCACCCTGAACGAGCAGGATCTTTTGTTCCGCCCAGCCTTCGCGAACCGCGCGCGCGTCTTCCTGTTCCTGGTCGTGATGCCAGCGCCACAGCGCCGTGGCCAGTGCGGCAGCCGCCTTGCTGTGGTCGTAGAGCGAGACCTCGGGCTTGACGCCGAAAGCGGTGGCGGCCGGAATGGCGTGCGTGATGGTCAGCCACAGGCTGTCGAAGTGGTCCAGCCAGAGCGGCAGCGCGCCCAGATGCTCCTTCGGGATGCGCTGCACGCCTTCGAGCAGTAATTCCCACAAGACGAGATACTCGCGGCGCGCGCTGGCGTTGTCGTGCGGTGTGCACGCGGCGGTGGCCTGCGGGAAGATGCTGGCTGGCGAAAGCGGCTGCAGCGGGTAGCGCCATGCGAGTTTGCCTTCCTCGACGCTCGCCCGACCAATTTGTTCGAAGAGCGTCAGCAGGCGGGCGCGGTAATGGTTGTCGTGCTCCTTGCTGCGGTTGTACTTGAGGTCGAACTCGTCGCGTTCGAAGCCGGAGGCGACGCGATCTGCCGTCGCGACGATCCATTGCAGGAAGGTGTCCGGGCGATGGTGCGCGCTCGCGGCATTGACCGCCGAGTCGGTCGCGTTGCCGTCGACCGCCGTCGAAAACGGCAGGCAGTTGCGGCGCAGGTCTGGAAAGTGACCGGTTTCTTCGAGGGTATCCCAGGCCAGGCCGGTGTAAGCGGCGTGGATGTGGCTGTGCCAGCCGCGGCGGGGGTTGGCGCCTTCCTGGTGCCAGGGGCAATACAGCGTCTTGTGGGAATCGAGTCGACCGTGGTGGTCGATTCCGGCGCGTTCGGCCAGTTTGCCGATGTCGTGCATGAAGGCGGCGAGCGCGACACGCGCGGACTGTTCGAGGAGGTTCATGGCTTTACGGTCTCCCGGTTACAGCTTGAAGAGGTCCTTGCGCAGCATTTCGAGTTTGCTGCGCAGGCGATTTTCGTCATCGAGCGTTCTTGTGTCCTGGTTGGAACGCGGCCGGACGCCGTGCGCCAGGGCGTTGCGCAGATGTTCGAGTTGCCGGACGGCAGGTTGCTGTTCGCGCGCCTCGTGATAGGCATCGCGTCGGCGATCGAAGTCGTTGGGATTGTAACGTCGGTCGTTGCAGGCGCGGGTGGTGAAGGCTTCATACATGAAGGTTGCCGCACGCAGGTAGTCGCGCCGGGCCTGGTAGGCCGCGGCGAGCGAGAGTTCCCAGTCTTCCCGCATGGCGCCGCGAAACCAGCCGATCCGCTGTTTGAGCGTATCGCCGAAGAGGCTGCCGAGCGCGCCCTGATGCGCTTCGACCGAGGGAAAGACGCTGGTCAGCGTCTCGCGTGCGCGCACCGGGTTGCTCGTTCTTTCGAAGTAGGCGGCCTGCGCGAGCAGATCGGTACGCCCCTTGTCCATGCCGTCCGCCGCGAGTAGCGGTGCGAAGACTCCGTAGTCGCCGTCCTTGTCATAAGAGGCCAGGGCATCGACCCAGTCGAGCATGTCGAGCAGGCCGCCGAGACGCAGGACCGGCGTTTCGCCATCGGTGGTCTGCATTTCGAGGGCGCCGTAATACAGCTCTTCGACCTTGACGCCGGCGATCCGGGACAGATAGCGCGCCGCCACGAGAGCCAGCATCGGCAGGTGACGAAAGCCGTGGGTGACGTCGATGCTCAAGTGTTCGCCCTGCTCGACGACGGTCGCCAGGCGATGCAGGATCCCGGCCTGCTCGGCGGCGTCGCGTGCATAGGGAATCAGCAGACAGTCGACCGGGATGCCGAGTCTTTCGCTCAGTTGCTGGCGTGGCAGTGCCAGGAGTTGTTCATCGACCTCGCCGTTTTCGGTCGCTGCCATCAGGTGCAGCACCGCCTCGTCGTCGATTCCCTCGCGCTCGAAAAAGACGTCCCACATGCTGCCGGCGGTACCGACCAGGATGAGGCGGTCGGGTTTGAGATAGTCGGTCAGGGCAAGACCGAAGAACGGGACGGTGCGAGAGAAACCGGCGTCGAAGCGATAGTTCGCCGTGCGGTAGCCGGTTTTCGGGTCGGCACGGCCCTTGCCGAGAAAGCTGATGAGGGTGGTCATGGTGGTCTGCCTTTAGTGAGTGAGTCAGTCGGATAATCGGGGAGAGGGCAAACGGCGCCGCTTATTGGTGCTCTGCCGTTTCGATGTCGCCGTACCACACCGCCGTCGGGCGCAGATCGAGCCGGTAGAGGCGCGGCCGGCGGCCGCCGTCGCTGATCAGGTAAGGCTCGGCGGCGGGGCCGAGCTGGCGCTTGAGAATCTTCCTGAGCTTCGAGAGATGGGTCGAGAAGTAGCTGCCGTCCATGCCCTTCTTCAAGGCGCGTTCGGTGTCGTCGCGCTCGCCGAGCGGGCCGTCGATCCAGCGCAGTTCGACGAGGTAGCGCCTCTTCCAGTCGATGTCGCCGCTCTCCTTGGCGGGGGCGGGCAGCGGCGGCTCGCCGCACAGCGCACGGCGGGCGAAGACGCTGAGCAAGGCGAGTTCGGCCGGCGGCAGGGCGAACACCTTGCCGGCCGCACGGATGCGCCGTGCGGCGAGGTCGATCCGCAGTTCAGGCGGAGCCAGTGCGTGGCGCGCGGCTTCGACGGTCTGGTTGTAGCTGGCGTGGCCGGTGAGCAGGGCCTCCGGCAGGCCGTGGCGCAGACTGACGAAAGGCAGTTCGGCAAGCGTCACCTGCGCGCTGGCCGTGTCGGCGAGCCGGCCACCGGGCAGCTCGAGGACGCGGCTGGCCGGCGTCGGGTAGTAGAAGCCGATGCTCGACTCGAAAGGTTCGGAAACCAGCACGTGCGAGAGCTGGTCCTGTGGCCGGCCGTAGAGGGAGAGTGCATAGCCGAGAAAGAAGCCCATCGTCTTGCGGCCGCCGGCGATCGAGACATGCAGCGCGCAGTCGGGATCGGCGGTGAACTCGCGCACGAGTTCGGTGATGCCGTCCGCGGCGTGGCGGTTGTCATCGGGTGAGCGGATGTCTTCGAGCGCCTGGCCGTTACCGTCTTCGAGGACGTGGATGGTGCTGGCGTCGAAGCGCATGGGAGGCAGCGCATAGTCCCGGCAGAGGTGGTGGAACCAGCCCGGCTCGTCCGAGAGCAGCGCGAGGCGCGCCTTTTCGGCGCCGCTGCGGGTGGTGATGAGATGGATCTCGGTGGGAACGAAAGGAGCAGTGCCGGGGGCGGCGGCGAGGGCATACAGGGTCTCGGTGACGATCTGCGGCGACAGGCCGGTGACGGCGACGAGAATGCGCCGCGGGTACTGGTTGGGGTGTTCGCTGGTGTTGGGCATGATCTTGACCGTCCGGCTCTGGAATGGCGATCATTGTCTTCCTTTTTGTCCTGGCGAGCGGCGAATGGCAAGCTTGCCGTGAGGGAGGCGACCACCACCGCGACAGTCGCTTCGAGTGGGCTGCAACGACTCGTCCTGAACGGCGAGTCAGGCGGCGGATCCGCCGACTTTCCGTCACCAAGGACGATTTGATATCGTTCGCCATTGGTGGCGAACAAATCTACAATATTGCGCTAAATCGCCTGAGGTGACGCATCATGAAGATCTCGACAACGCTGACCAATGAGGCCATTCTCCAGGAACTGGGGCAACGGCTGGCAGGCGCGCGGCTGGCGCGCAACCTGACGCAGGCGGCTCTGGCCGAGGCGGCGGGGGTGGCCAAGCGCACGGTGGAACGGCTGGAGTCCGGTCAAACGGCGACGCAATTGTCGGGTTTCGTCAGGGTATGCCGGGTGCTGGGTTTGCTGGAGGGGCTGGATGCGCTGGTCCCCGAGGGCATACCCGGTCCGATCGCGCAACTGCAGATGCGGGGCCGCAAGCGGCAGCGGGCGACGGGTCGCCAGGCGGTGGCCGGGGAGGTGAAGAAATGGACCTGGGGTGATGGCTCATGATCGCCAGGGTGCAGCTCTGGGGGCGCACCATCGGGGCGGTTGCGCTGGAGGAGGGGCGTGAGCACGCCGCCTTTCAGTATGACCCGCGGTTTGCGGCAAGCGGGATCGAGCTGTCTCCGCTGGTCATGCCCTTGAGCGACCGGGTGTACGAGTTTCCCGCGCTGCCGCGCACCACCTTTCACGGGCTGCCGGGATTGTTGGCCGATTCGCTGCCGGACCGCTTCGGCAATGCCTTGATCAATGCCTGGCTGGCGACGCAGGGGCGCCGGCCGGAACACTTCGGTCCGATCGAGCGCCTGTGCTATACCGGTACGCGCGGCATGGGGGCGCTGGAGTTTTCTCCGGTGCTGGGACCGCGGCCGCGCCGGGCGGCCAGGGTGGAAATCGATGCCCTGGTGCGCCTGGCGTCCGACGTCCTGACGCACCGCAACGACCTGCAGGCCACCTTTGCCGGCGCCGCACGCGAGAAGGCGCTGAACGACATTCTCAGGGTCGGCACGTCGGCCGGCGGGGCGCGGGCGAAGGCGGTGATCGCCTGGAATCGCGAAACGAACGAGGTGCGTTCGGGGCAGATCGCGGCGGGCGAAGGTTTCGACTACTGGCTGTTGAAATTCGACGGCGTCTCCGGCAACCGGGACAAGGAGCTGGATGATCCGCAAGGCTATGGCGCCATCGAGTACGCCTATCATCTGATGGCCAGGGCGGCGGGCATTGCGATGAGCGAGTGCCGCCTGCTGGAAGAGAACGGCCGACGACACTTCATGACCCGCCGCTTCGACCGGCTGGCGGGCGGTGAAAAGCTGCACATGCAGTCGCTGTGCGCGCTGGCGCATTTCGACTTCAACCAGGCCGGAGCCTATTCGTATGAACAGGCGCTGCTCATCATCCGCCAGCTCGACCTGCCGATGGCGGCGGTCGAGGAACAGTTCCGGCGCATGGTGTTCAACATCGTTGCGCGCAATCAGGACGATCATGTGAAGAACATCGCCTTCCTGATGGACAGGCAGGGGCGCTGGGCGCTGGCGCCGGCGTTCGACGTGACCTACAGTTACAATCCGTCGGGTACGTGGACGTCGACGCACCAGATGACGCTGAACGGCAAACGGGACGGCTTCACGCGGGAGGATTTCCCGGCCTGCGCGAAGTCTGCGTTGATGAAACGCGGCCGTGCCGAGACGATCGTCGGGCAGGTGACGGCCGCCGTGCGGCGCTGGCCAGAGTTCGCCGCGCAAGCGGGGCTGGCCGGCGAATGGCGGGACAGGATTGCCCAAAGCCACCGCTTGAACCTTGCCGCCGGATGAAGCGTCGACGGAGGTCACCCGTGCCTGCTGGCGGAAATGGCGGCGCCGGACGGCTCGGGCCCTGGTCAGCCGGGGGCGCCTGTGCGAACATCGCTGCCGGCCGGGTGTCATCTGCGCCGATGCACCGGAAAGGCCGCGGCATCCGGTTGGCGCGGCATGCCGTACACCCTCGAGCAAGCGGTTTCCCAACCCGAAAGGAGCTGTCATGAGCACATCATTGACCGGCGGTTGCCTGTGCGGTGCCGTCCGTTACGAATCCTCGGTCCCGCCGGTGATGACCGGCAATTGCCATTGCCGCGATTGCCAGCGGGCGAGCGGCAGCGCTTACGCGCCGACCCTGTTCGCTCCGAGCGCCGCCGTCACCATCACTGGCGAAGTGAAGTACTTCACGAACAAGGGCAGCAGCGGTCGCGCCGTCAGCCGCGGCTTCTGTCCGGGTTGTGGTTCGCAACTGTTCGGCACGGTGGAGCAGATGCCTGGCCTGCTGGCGATCCGGGCCGGGACGCTGGACGACCCGAGCCTGTTCCAGCCGGCCATCGACCTGTTCACCTCGCGTGCCCCGGCCTGGGATTTCATGGACCCGAAGCTGCCCAAGTTTCCCGAGATGCCGCCGCGCGACTGATCGCCGGCCGCGGCGATCCGGCGCGCCGCGCAAGCAGCGGGACGAGCAGTCATGCCCCGCTTTCCCTTGCCCGGACGCCCGCCGGCGCGAGGTTCAAGTATCACGAGCGAACGGGTATTCCGCCGGGCGTGACCGCTGCCGGGGCCGGTCACGGTGCCCGCCGGGCGTTGGCGTGCAGGCGGGTGGCCGGGCCGAGCAGTGCCAGCCCCTCGTTGGCGGCCAGTGCACCGAGTACCAGGGCGCCGCCGATCAGGGTGCTGTCGGCCGGCCGCTCGCCGGCGCCCAGCCACGCCCAGGTGACGCCGAAGACGACTTCGAGCAGTCCGAGCAGTGCGATTTCGGGCGCCGCCAGTTCGCGCGACAGGCGCACGACGAGCAGGCAGGGTATCGCCAGTTGCACGCCGCCGAGCAGCGCGAGCAGCGCCAGGTCGTGGGTCGATGCCTGCAGCGGATAGGCGACGGGCAGGGTGCAGGCGGCCGACAGCAGGGCGCCGATCAGCACCGCCGGCAACAGGTCCTGCGCCTCCGCCCTGTCCCGGTCGGTCTGGCGCTGGGCGACATGCTGCATGGTCGTGAAGTTGAGCGCGGCGGCGAGCGGCACGGCCAGGGCGACCAGGGTGCCGGTCAGCGACAGGCCGGCGCTGGCCTCCTGCCCGAACATCCAGGCGATGCCCAGGCCGGCCACGGCAATCGCCAGCCAGGTGCGGGCCGGCAGGCGGTGATGCAGGAAAAGACGGGTGAACAAGGCGGTGACCAGGGGGCCGATGGCCATCGTCACCAGCACGTTGGCGACCGTGGTGAGGGTGATCGCCAGCATGAAAGCGGTGAACATCACTGCCCAGCACAGCCCGGAGAACCACATCGGCCACGCGGCCTGCGCCAGTCCCCGCCAGAGGCCGGGTCCGCGCAGGCTGGTCAGCCCGATGCCCAGTGCGAGCGCGTTGAACAGGCTGCGCCAGAAGGTGACCTCGAAGCTGCCGGTGCTGTCGAGGTGGCGCGAGACTACCCCGGCGATGCTCCAGAGCAGGGTGACCAGTATCATCAGGGCGACCGCACGGCGGTGCGACATGGGAGTGCTTTCTGGCGCGCGCTGTGGCGGGCCGGGGACAAAGGTCGCCATTGTGCCGGATATCGGCCGTTTTGCCTGCATCGGCGCAGTGCGGGGGGGCCGGCTGCCCGCCCTTGGCGGTGTGCCGCTCGGCGTGTCCTCAGGCGTAGTGCTGCCGGATGCGATAGCCATCGGCAGCACCAGGGAGTGATTCGACGAGGGCATAGCTGTCGATCCGCCAGTCCAGATCGGGGGTGGCGAGCGGAGGAATGGCGCCGGCGGCGCGCCGGGCGAGTGTGACGTGCGGCCGGAAGCGGCGCGTTTCGGGCGGCAGGCCAAGGCTGTGCAGGGCTTCGCCCAGGCTGGCGTGCAGTTGCTGCAGGGGCTCGGTCAGCGGTGCCGCGCGCAGCACGATCAGGCCGCGTGGCCAGGATTCGGGTCGGGTCAGTCCCAGTTCGAACGGATTCAGCGGCACCCGCAGACCGGTGCGCAGCTCGGCGAGGCGGCGGCGCTCGACCGAACCGATGAAGTGCAGGGTGAGGTGCAGACGGTCCGCCCTGACCGGCGCCGATCCCGCCGGCCATGACCACTGTCGCAGGTAAGCGAGCAGTTGCGCCTGCTCGTCCGCGCTCGGCCAGAGCGCCAGGAAAAGCCGGCACGGGTCCACCAGTCGGCGAGGCCGGCCGGCCTCGGCAATCGCCGTGCCGGTCTGCGGAGCGGTCGGGCTGCCTGTCGCGCGATCTTGTGCCATGGGTCGTTGATTCCTCGTCGGAGAGGGTCGCGGTCGGCCGGCGGATGCCTGCCCGGTACCGACGCCATTGTGCCATCGGCCTGGCTCGGCCCGACCGGGCGCCAACGACGGGTGCCGCGTCAGGGCAGTCCCGCCCGTCGTCTGAGACAATATGACGCAGGTCGCGCCGCAGACGGGACGCTACAATGACGCCCTTTGCGCGCGGCCCACGCGCTGCCCCATTTTCGTCCGAGACAGACTTGAGCCAGGCGTCGAGCTCGTCGAGCAGTTGCTGCGCGTATTTCGAGTCCGCCCAGGAGGAGCGGCCGCCGTTCTGGCACCGGGCCGGCATCGTGTTGGCGGTGGGAGGCCTGCACCTGTTGGGATTGCTGTTGGCCTTCGGCGAGCTGCGGCAGGCGACGCCGCGGGAGTTTTCTCCCGTGCCGAGCGTCCGCGTGCTGCAGCTCGCCCCGCGGGAGCCCCCCATCGAGGAAGCCCGAACGCCGACAGTACCGTCCAGACCGGCACGGGTCAGGCCGGCCGCTGTTCCGCCGGCACCACGCAAGGCGGCGGTGCCGGTCCCGCTGTCGAGCGCGGCGCCTGCCCTGGCGGCGCCGCCTGCGCCGGCCGTGGCGGCGCAATCAGCGGCGGTGCCGTTGGTCGAAGCGTCTCCGCCGCCGCTGATTGCGGCGCGTTTTGACGTCGATTACCTGCACAATCCGAAGCCGGTCTATCCCGCGACCTCGCGCCGGTTGAACGAACAGGGCAAGGTCGTTCTGCGGGTGCGGGTCAGCGCACAGGGTTTGCCGCTGAGCGTCGAGGTCAAGCAGTCGAGCGGCTTCCCGCGTCTCGACGAGGCGGCCCGTACCGCCGTCGAGGGCTGGCGATTCATTCCGGCACGGCAGGGCAGCCAGATGGTCGACTCTGCGGTTCTCGTGCCGTTGCAGTTCACTCTGGACAGTTGAAGGGGTTAACAAGTGCGAAGCGAGACGGGTTTGGCCCATTTCTGGGCGCAGGGCGATGTGCTGACGCATGCTGTGGCGATTCTTCTCGTCCTGCTTTCGCTCGCCAGTTGGTACGTGATCGTCGGCAAGGCCTATGGTGTCTGGCAGGCCCGGCGTTGCCAGGTGCGTGCGCTGGCTTCGTTCTGGGCGGCACCCAGCCTGCCGGTGGCAATCGCGGTGCTCGGCCGTGCCGACTCCAGCGGCATGCTCGGCAATCTGGCGATCGCCGGTGCCAACGCCGCCGAACTGCATCGGCAGCACGCGGCACGCGGCATCGGTGCCGGCGTCAGCGCCAGCGACTCGGTGACGCGTGCGCTGCGCAGCCAGATCGTCGAAGCGCAGGCGAGGATCGAATCGGGACTGACCTTGCTCGCTTCGGTGGGATCGACGGCGCCTTTCATCGGCCTGTTCGGGACGGTCTGGGGAATCTATCATGCCCTGATCGGCCTCTCCGGCGCCACCCAGGTGGTGCTCGACCGGGTCGCCGGACCGGTTGGCGAGGCGCTGATCATGACCGCCGCCGGTCTCCTGGTCGCCATCCCGGCCGTGCTGGCCTACAACGCCTTCAATCGACTCAACCGGCTGACCCTGGCTCGCCTGGACGGCTTTGCGCACGACCTGCACGCCTATCTGACCACCGGTCTCCGGGGCCGGCCGGGCGACCGGCTGGTCGATTCCGTCGAGCGCGTCAGCGTGGCTGCCTGAGGGGAGCGCTCGACGATGGCGTTCGGTTCGTTTGACCGGGAGGGCGGCAATCAGCCGATGGCCGAGATCAACACCACGCCGCTGGTCGACGTGATGCTCGTGCTGCTGGTCATCTTCATCATTACCGCACCCCTCTTTCATCAGGCGGTGCAGGTCGATCTGCCACGGGTCGACGCGAAGCGGCCCGACGAGCCGTCACGCGTGGTCAGCGTGGCGATTGACGCTTCCGGTCGGGTGTTGCTCGATGGCCAGGAGGTGGCGCGGAGCGGGTTGGCGCAGCGCCTGGCCGAGCTGGCGGCGGGCGGCGGGCAGCCGGAGCTGCAGTTGCGCGCCGATCGCGCAACGCCCTACGAGCAGGTGACCGAGGTGCTGGCCGATGCCCAGCGCGCCGGCCTCGGACGCATCGCTTTCGTCACCGGGCCGGTGCGCTAGCTGCGCAGCAGTTCGAGCGGAGCGAAGCGGCCTGCGAGGATGCCGGCCGCAGGAATGCCCCACCAGTGTTCCAGAACGCTGGCGTAGACCGAGCGGAAGTCGACGGAGTGCACCAGGTTGCCGTTGTCCAGGTGGTCGAGACTGGGCGTGGCACCGTACAGGCCGCCAGCGACGCGGCCGCCCAGGACGAAGTGGACGCCGGCAGTGCCGTGGTCGGTGCCGCCGGATGCATTCTCCCGTGCCCGCCGGCCGAATTCGGAATAGGTGAGAATCAGCGTCGACTCCCATCGCCCGTGTTCGAGCAGCGCGGCACGCAGCGCGACCAGACCCTCGGCCAGTTGTTTGAACAGGGCCGCATGTGTGCCGGGCTGGTTCTGGTGGGTATCGAAGCTGCCGAGGGTCAGTCGCAAGGCGGCCACGCCGGCCGGCGCGGCGGCGATCTGTGCCGCTGCACGCGTCGCATTGCCGAATGGGCCGGGGGGAAAAGCGGTGCGCAGTTCGACGCGCGACGCGATGCCGTTCGCCGCGTGCAGGACATCCGCCTCGACTTTCCGGATGTGGGCCAGCGCAGCGTTGGCCGGCGCACGTGCCGACTGCGCCGATTGCGCCAGCCTGGCCTGTCGCGCAAACTGCGCCGGGTCGGCGAGCACGATGCTGCGCGCGTTGCCACCCGCCAGGGGCCCGAAATCGTTGCTGCCGACGGCCACGCCGTCGGCAGCAAAAGAGGATGGTACGGGCGCGACAGCGAAGGCGCGGGCCAGCCAGCCGTTGTCGAGATACTGGTCGGACCTGGCTGCGGTGTCCCAGATCTCGATCGACCGGAAGTGCGAGAGGTTGGGTTTCGGGTAGCCGACGCCCTGCACGATCGCCAGTTCGCGCGCTTGCCACAACGCAAGCAGTGGTTCGAGCGCCGGATGCAGCGCGCAGCGTTCGTCGAGTTGCAGCACCGTCTCGCGCTTGAGCCCGATGCGCGGGCGCAGGCGGTAGTAGGTCGGGTCGGCGAACGGTACGAGCGTGTTCAGCCCGTCGTTGCCGCCCTTCAGTTCGACCAGGATGAGAAGCTGGTCGTAGCGTGCGGCGGGCCGCGCGCGTGCAGGAGACGGTGCGAGCAGTGCCAGGCCGGCGTCGCTACAGTGTCTGAGGAAATCACGCCGCCTCATGCTCTTTTCCTAGCGCAGTTGATACGCAGGATCGAGGGCGAGCAGGCGCAGCAGTTCCCGGCCACGTGCATCCACCGGAAGCGTACCGGCTGGCGGTCGGGCGAGGACGAAGCGTTCGATTTCGCTTGGCGATGCGCTGCCGGGAAGGCTCGCCAGCCAGCCATCGGCGTCGACAACGATCTCGTAGGGCGTGCGCGGCATGCCACGCTGGTCGCCTGGACTGGTGGCCATTGCCGTTGCGGTCGGGCGGTCACCCTGCGCGGGATGCTCCAACCGGGGCATCCCGTCGGCGCGGAAGACACGTTCGGCGAACTGCTTGCGGCCGAGCAGCGTTTGCGAGTTGATCCACGCCGTGCCGCCGGGCCAGCCTTTGACGTTGGGTGGAGCGAACAGGTTCTGGCCGAGCTGGGTGGTCACCGTCACCAGCGGCAGCGGGTTGCTGACCGGGATTTCGAACTGCCGGATGGTGCCCACCACCAGATCGACCGGCGACTTGAGCAGCGTGCCGCGGTTGCTCGCCGCCCAGAAGCTGCGTGTCAGGAAGAGCGCGCGCAGGGCGGTCTCGAGGTCGTAAGCGCTGGCGCGGAAGCGCGCCGCAACCTGCGCTCGTTCGCGCCGCTCCTGCGGATTTGCCGGCCCTGGCGAGACGAACTCGCGCCACAGCTTGGCGACGATGAAGTCGGCGGTTGCCGGCTGGGCAAGCAGGAGGTCGAGCACTTCGTCGCCGGTCAAGTTGCCGCTGTGTCCGAGAACGGTTTTCTCGCCCATGTCGTGCTGCGCCGGCCGCCAGCGGAATTCGCCGTTGTCGGGGTCGACCGACCAGCCGGTGAAGGCGCGTGCGGCGTCGCGGATGTCCTGCTCGCCGTAATGCCCTTCACCGAGGGTGAACAGTTCCATCACCTCGCGCGCGAAATTCTCGTTCGGCTGGTCCTTGCGGTTGCTTGCCGAATCGAGATAGATCAGCATGGCCGGGTCCTTGGCGACGGCGTGCAGCAGTTCTGCGAAGTTGCCCGTGGCGTGGCGGCGCAGCAAGGCATTCTGCTGGTAGAGCAGTTGGGGCTGACGGACCTTGTGCTGGCCCGACACGAAATGATTGTGCCAGAAGAGCGTCATCCGCTCGGTGAGTGGCGAAGGCGTGCCGAGCATCTCCTGCAGCCACCAGCCGCGCAGTTGCAGGCCACGCTGTCGTTCCCGGTGTTCGAAGTCCTTGCGCTCGTCGGGCGACATGTCGCGCAGCACGTGGCGCGGAGTGATCGCTTCGCTCACCCATTCGGGTGGCGGCGTCAGCGCTGCGTGGTGCGTTGTCGCCAGCAAGCGGTCCACCGCCTGCACGCGGGACAATCCCGAGAACTCGATGATCTGGCGCGGGCTGGCACCCAGGCCGGCCCGGCCGAGCAGATGCCGTGCATCGTCCATGCCCTGTGCGGCAGCACTGACGAGGGACGGCAGGAGCAAGGTCAGGAGCAGCAGATACCTCATCACGGCAGCCTTTGAGCGGGAAGTCGTGGCGGTGCGCATGCCGGGCCAATCCCGCCCGCTGCGTCGGGTCGGAATCCGCGTGAGTCGGAGACGCCGCCAATCAGCTTTCAGCATAACGCAGCGCGTGGTGACCCGGGGCACGCCGGTCAGCGCATTTGTTGCAAGCCGTGTCACACGCGCTTGATGGCGTGCAGCGGATGGGCAGTCGCCTGGCAGTGCCGCACGACCAGCGGATTGCCCCGGCAGTGTAGTACCGGCGGCTGCCTGGTGCCGAGGAAAGGGACGGGTGTTACGGCGCGCCAGCGCGCGCCGCGTCAGGGGTGGGTGCTACTGCGGCTTCTTGCGCTTGGCGGTCGAACCCTGTGCCTCGGCGGCGCCCTGCACGCCCAATTGTCCGCCGGTGCCCAGGCCGCCCTTGACCTCCTGCGCCTTGTAGTTGCGCACGGCCCGGACCAGATTGTTGTAAGAGTCGGTAAAGGCTGCGACGATGACCTTGCCTTCGGCGGTATTGGCGTAGCCGCCTCCCCCGGCACCGAGGCCACCGCCAAACAGGGCGCCCATCGCACCGAAATCCATGTTCTTGGCACTGCCTTCCGCCGCCGCCAGTTGCACGCCGGAGCGGTTGTCGACCAGGGTGAGGAGGGTGCTGGCTTCCTTGACGTTCATGCTGCCGGCGAAGGCGCCCAGCACGCCGGCCCGTCCGCTGTAGCCACCCAGGCCGGCGCCCATGCCTCCTGCATTGTTGTTGCTGAAGGTGATGGTCGGGCTCATGGTGTAGTCTGCCGAAACCATCTGACCCTTGCCGAACTTCGAGCCCTTGCGCAGCTCACCGCTCTGGTCCAGCGCACGTTCCTGCATCATGTTGTTCATGGCGCGCCCGCGGTCGACGACGACAAAACAGTTCGATTGCTGGATCAACAACTTGAGAACCGGACTGGTCGAACCGAGTTTCATCTGCCCGGTCAGGTAGCCATACCAGGGCGCATTCGTATCCTCGTAGACGGCGACCGTGCCGAGGGAACTGCTGCACTTCTCGAGCTGGCTATTGGCGTTCTCGGCGTTGGCGCCACCGGCTGAGCCGGTAGCCGTGGTCTTGGCATCCGGCGAACCCATCTGCATGTTGGAGCAGGCGCCAAGCAGCGCGGTGGTGACGGCAGCCAGGACAATCCGGGCTGGCCGGTGCGAACTCGACAAGGACATTCGTTTCTCCTCTCAATCCGGTTGTGGTTGCATCAAGGGTCGCCGACCATCGCCAGCGATCCTGCATGGGCAGGCATTATGCCAAAAATCCGCGGCGACACCGAACCGGCGTCACTTCGTGCGCGGTGCAAAGTCGATTGACGGCCGGCGATGGGGCTCTATACTCCAGTGGCGGGCCGGGGTCTGCCGCACCGCTGCCTTTGCCTCCGGCTGTCGGGCCGGGCCATCCACTTCTTTGTCGAAAGGAACGTTTCCGATGAAACAGCTTCTGTTCCGCTGCCTGCTTGCCTGCCTGACCATCGGTTTTACCTGGGGCCCGGCGCTCGCCGAAGACAAGGCGAAGATCGCCAAGGAGCGCGCCGAAATCCGCAGCATGCGCGATCAGGCGCTGGCTGCCATCTACAGGCAGAAACCCGAGCTCAAGGCGAAAGTTGCGGCAGCGCCTGGCTATGCGGTGTTCACCGACTATGGGGTCACCATCTTCTTCGTGGGGGGCGCGGGTGGCAGCGGCATCGCGGTCAACAAGCGCAACAGGAAGGAAACCTTCATGAACATGGGGCAGGCTTCGGCGGGCCTCGGGCTTGGTGTCAAGGATGTTCGCCTGTTGCTGATCTTCAAGACACAGCAATCCTTCGATTACTTCGTGGAGCACGGCTGGGAGTTCGGTGGCGGTGGCACAGCCGCGGTGTCGGTGGCCGAAAAGGGGGCAAGCGCGGCGGCCGGCGGCGATTTCGGGGAGCAGGTGGAGAAATATGGTCTGGCCAAGAACGGCCTGATGTTCGAGACGACGCTCACCGGAACCAAGTACTGGCGGAGCAGCAGCCTCAACTGAGGCAGGATCGTCGGGCCGAATGCGGCTCTGCGCCGTTGGCAGCGCCATCAGGGTTGACAGGATTCGCCAGCCTGCAGGATAATCGCCGCCGCTGCTGCTTTTGGTCCCCGGTTTGATCGAGGTGTCGGAAAGGCTGAAAGATGGCGTCAGGTTTTTTGCGGGAATAGCTCAGTTGGTAGAGCGATACCTTGCCAAGGTATAGGTCGAGAGTTCGAGACTCTTTTCCCGCTCCAGATCCCGAAGGGAAAGTGCGCAGGCACTTTCCCTTCTTCAATTTTCGGGCAGGTATAATGAATTGCGTCGCCCGGATGGTGGAATAGGTAGACACAGGGGACTTAAAATCCCCCGGCTTTGCGGCTGTGCCGGTTCGACCCCGGCTCCGGGTACCACCCCCCCACCCCTTACTGTGAGCTGCCTGCTCTGGGCTTCGATGATCATTTATGACCTTGCCTGCCAACACGACCATCGTTTCGAGGGCTGGTTTCGCTCGCGTGAGCATTTTGATAGCCAGCTTGCCGCAGGCTTGGTCGACTGTCCGCATTGCGGCTCACCGGAAATTCGTCGGGTTCCGTCCACCGTCCATGTTGGTCGGTCGACCACAATCGAGAACCCCACGGCACTCCAACCGATGACGCTGCCCCCGCTACCCGATATGCGCGCCGGGGCACTGACCGCCTTTCGGCGGCTGACCGAAATGCTGCTCGCGAATTGTGAGGACGTTGGTGAGGAATTTGCGGAGGAGGCGAGGAAAATTCACTATGTTGAAGCGCCCGAGCGCTCGATCCGGGGTGTGGCGACTGCCGAGGAGTACCAAGAGCTGCTGGACGAGGGGATCGAGGTATTTCGCCTGGCACGCCTCAAGTCGGGCGATTTGCACTGATTGCCGGGGTCCGGCGTTGCTGGTCAGTTGTTGAGTCTGTCGGTGCCTGCGCGGCAGGTGCCGGCTTGTAGCAGTCCGTCATTGCAGCAAAGTTCGAGGAGAATCGCTGATGATCAAGGCGCGCGCTGCGGTTGCCTGGGCTGCCAGGCAACCTCTGGAAGTCACTGAGGTCGATGTCGAACCACCACGGCAGGGCGAGGTGCTGGTGCGCATCGTTGCCTCGGGAGTCTGTCACACGGACGCATTCACCCTTTCGGGGGCCGACCCGGAAGGGATTTTTCCGAGCATCCTCGGGCACGAGGGCGGCGGCGTAGTGGAAGCGGTGGGGCCGGGGGTGATTTCGCTTGCCGTCGGCGACCACGTCATCCCCTTGTACACCCCGGAGTGCGGACAGTGCAAGTTCTGCCGGTCGGGGAAGACCAATCTCTGTCAGGCGATTCGTGCCACCCAGGGCAGGGGGCTGATGCCCGATGGCAGCACCCGCTTCTCGTTGAACGGCCAGCCGATCTTTCATTACATGGGGACGTCAACCTTCTCCGAGTACACCGTCCTGCCGGAAATTTCCCTGGCCAAGATCGCGCGCGATGCACCACTGGACAAGGTCTGCCTGCTGGGTTGCGGGGTAACCACCGGCATCGGCGCGGTGGTCAACACCGCCAAGGTCGAGCCGGGAGCAACGGTGGCGGTCTTCGGCCTCGGCGGGATCGGCCTCTCGGTGGTGATCGGGGCAGCGATGGCACAAGCCGGGCGCATCATCGCGATCGACGTCAATCCGGACAAGTTCGCCATCGCCCGACAGCTTGGTGCCACCGACTGCATCGACCCGGCCGAGTACGATCGCCCGATCCAGGAAGTGATCGTCGACCTGACCGATGGTGGCGTCGATTACTCCTTCGAGTGCATCGGCAACGTCAAGGTCATGCGCTCGGCGCTCGAATGCTGCCACAAGGGCTGGGGCGAATCGGTGATCATCGGTGTGGCGGGTGCCGGCGAAGAGATCTCGACGCGACCTTTTCAACTGGTGACCGGTCGGGTGTGGCGCGGTTCGGCCTTTGGCGGTGTGCGCGGGCGCTCCGAGTTGCCCGGTTACGTCGAACGGGCGCAGCGCGGCGAGATTCCGCTCGACACTTTCATCACTCACAGGATGGGGCTGGAGGAGATCAACCGCGCCTTCGACCTGATGCATGAAGGCAGGAGCATTCGCACGGTGATCGTCTTCTGAATGGCGATGTCCGAAGCGGCACGAAGCCTGGAGGAGGTGGGTGTCAATCGCTGCTTTGGCGGCTGGCACCGGCGTTATCGTCACCGCTCGGCCAGCCTGAGCTGTGACATGGTCTTTGCCGTCTATCTGCCGCCGCAGGCAGAACGCCGGCCGGTACCGGCGCTCTACTGGCTGTCAGGCCTGACCTGCAGCGACGAGAACTTCATGCAGAAAGCGGGTGCGCTGCGACTTGCCGCCGAACTTGGCATCGCTCTGGTGGTGCCCGATACCAGCCCGCGGGGCGTCGAGGTGCCCGGCGACCCGGACGGCGCATGGGATTTCGGTCACGGTGCCGGCTTCTACCTGAACGCGACCCGGGAGCCATGGGCCAGACACTACCGGATGCACGATTACGTCGTGCACGAGCTGCCGCAACTGGTCGAGGCCAGTCTGCCAATCGACGCATGCCGCGCCATCAGCGGTCATTCGATGGGTGGCCACGGTGCCCTGGTGTGTGCGCTGCGCAACCCGGGCCGCTATCGCTCGCTCTCCGCCTTCGCGCCGATCTGCCATCCGCTCGCCTGTCCCTGGGGGGAAAAGGCGTTCACCCATTATCTGGGCGCCGACCGTGCGGCCTGGATGGAGTGGGACGCCTGCGAACTCATCGCGATGGCGAGCGAACGCCTGCCCTTGCTGGTTGACCAGGGCACCGCCGACGATTTTCTCGCGACGCAGCTCCGGCCGGAGGCCCTGCGCCAGGCCTGCGCCGTCGCGCGGCATCCGCTGACCCTGCGCCTGCAGACAGGCTACGACCACAGCTACTATTTCATTGCCAGTTTCATCGACGACCACTTGCGTCATCACGCCGCAGCGCTGCTCGCCTGACGCCGCGTTCGGTGCCCTGCGCTGGGCTCGGGCGGGCATTCAGGCATCCCGGCCGCACCGGCTTGGCGTCCGCTCTTGCTCAGGCGGCGACCACGACGCGGTTGCGCCCGCCTCGCTTGGCCTCGTAGAGCGCTGCGTCGGCGGCCTGGATCAGCGCCTGACTGTCCTTGTCGCCGCTGCTCAGGTTGGCGACCCCGATGCTCAGGGTGATCGGGATTGACTGATGATTCCAGAGAAAGGTGTATTTCTCGACCACCGTGCGGATTCGCTCGGCGATCTGGACGGCGGCGCGCGCGCTGGCATTGGGCAGCACGGCTGCGAATTCTTCGCCACCGTAGCGAAACACCAGATCCTCGACCCGTGAGGCGCGCTTCAGCAGGTCGGCGAGCTGGCGCAGGACGGCGTCACCGGCGGCATGGCCGTGAGTGTCGTTGATCTGCTTGAAGTGGTCGATATCGAGCAGCAGGCAAGCCATCGGCAGGCTGTTGGACTGGGCAAATGCCCATTCCGAGGCGAGGTAGTCGAGGCCGTGACGACGATTCGGCAGTTGCGTCAGGGCGTCGGTGAGCGCTTCCTGCAGCAGGCGCTTGTGAGCGACCGCGAACTCATCGGTCGAACGCATGATGCCGCGCCGCTCGCGCTGGATTTCTTCGCGCAGCAGCAGCATGCGGGTTGCCGTGTTGAGGCGCACGCGCAGGGTCTGGATGCTCACCGGTTTGACCAGGACGTCGTCGGCGCCGGCGTCGATGGCTTCGAGAATGTGCGCTTCGCTGCCCGGTGAGGCCAGCAGGAGTGCGTAGCTCTCCTTGCCGGCAGCTGTCTGGCGCAGGATGCGGCAGAACACTGCCGGTTTCAGCCCGGGCATCGCCATGTCGGCAATCACGATCTGGGCCGGCTGACGCAACACCTGCTTGAGGTCTTCGATATTGCTGTCGACCAGCACCGGTTGGTGACCCAGACTCTCGATCTGCTGCATCAGGCTGGGCAGTTCCGCCACCGGGATGCCGACCAACTGGACGTGCAGGCGCGGCGACGGCGTCTTGCCATCGGGTTCCTGACTGGGAGAGCTGACTCGCCGGGTGGGTGGGCTAGCCGCAAGAATCTCGGCAAAAGGCGGTATTTCCTGAGTGCGCACCTGCAGCATGACGCCCCATTCGCGCCAGCGGCGGACCATCCGGTCGACCATGTCGTTCAGTGCGTCACCGCTGATGCCGAGCCGTGCGGCGCGCGTCAGGAGCCCGGGCAGCAGGCTCCAGCGGCTTTCTTCGTCGGCCATGCAGACTTCGGAAAGGGCGCGGGCGAAGTGCAACGAGTGGGTCAGCGTCTGGACGCGCGAGCCGTCGCGAAAACCTGCGACATCGGGTTGTTCATGATGGTAGGCGGCCTGGATCAGCATCTCCGGCAGCCCCCATTCGGCGAGCATCGTGGCGCCGAGCTGCTGGTGATCCATGGCGAAACATTCCTCTTCGAGTGCTGCCAGATTCTGGTTCCTTTCCTTTGCCTGGCGCAGCACGACCGCGTATTCATCGGGGTAGAGCGAGGCCATGGCCAGCTCGCCGACGCGTGCCAGCAAGCCGACCGTGAACAGCTCCTCGCTTGAAATCTGCGCAAAATGGGCGAGTTCCTGGCAGGCGATGCCGGTGGCCAGCGAGTGTCCCCAGAATGCCGCGTAGTCGAACGCCGTGCATTGACCGCTGGTATGGCTGTGCATCACCGAAAGACCGATCACCAGGTCGCGCACACGGAAGGCACCGAGGGCAACGATGGCGCGTTGCAGCGAGACGATTGGCCGGGTGCGGCCAAAGGCGGCGGCGTTGGCGAACTTGAGCAGGCGCCCGGCGATCGCCGGGTCCGATTGCACCAGTTGTACCAGGTCGGATACCCGGAAATCGTCGCGCTGCAGCAGTTTGATGATTGAAAAGGCAACGCCCTTCGGCGAAGGCAGCTTGCCCGTTGCCTTCATCGAAACATAGCGGTCTGGGTCGACGAACTTGATCAAGCGGGCCTCGGGTCCGGAGTTTCCGCAGGATTATGCTACAAAACAGGCTCTACTACCGGGCGGCGCTCCGCTGCGGATTGGCGCCTGCCTCGGCCAGGCCGGCACCGGCCGGTTGCCGGGCACCTCGTGGCCGCCGGAGAGTTCCCTTGCTGCCTGGTGCAGGTCGCTCACAGCAACTCGGTGTCCTCGTGGCGATAGGCGGGGCTACAGCAGCACAGCAGGTGGAGGGCCTCGATGCCGGTCGCGAGCACCCTGTGCGGTGTTCCCGGCGGGATCAGCACGGTGTCACCGACCGCGATGCTCAGCGTCTCGCTGCCCAGGCTCAACAGCCCGCTGCCACTTGTCACGTGGTAAAGCTCCTCGCTGACCGGGTGGCGATGCAGCAGCGTTTGCTGGCCCGGCTGGATGACTGCCTCGGCGAGACTCTGGCGCTGATTTCCATGAACGGCCGGATGCATCAGTTCCCGGATCTCGGAGCCGTCCTTGGTGATATGGACGGGGATGTCGTGATAGCTGGTTTTCATCGGGTTTTCCCGGACAGTGCCTGGATCGGTTGGCCCACCCAGCCGGCGGGGGCGGCGAGCCAGGGAGCCTCGAGGGGATGATGTCGGCGCATCGGGCAAGTGTAACGCACGGGCGATGTGCGTCGATGGCCATGTGACATTTGGCCAGATCCTGTCGCGGCACGCTTCCGGGCTGGCGGCGGTGTCCCAGCCCGAACGGGGACTGTCCGACGACTGCCTGATTCATTGATCACGCGTTGCGGACAGGCTCGCTGCACCCTGCACGAGGCTTGCTGTTGGGGCTTTCGCGTGGCGTCGCTATACTTGTGCGGATCAGAGCCAACGACACGGGTTGCCACAAGGGGAGAAAGATGAATCACGGAGTCAGTCGACAACTGTTTGCCTGCGCCATCATCGGCTTGCTGCTTGTGCCTGGCGGGGGCGCTTCGGCGCAGGAAGGGGTGAAGCAGCCGGACATTGCGGGCGGCGACCCGGCGTCTGCGACGCGGCCGCTCGTTCGGCGCAGCATCGGGGATGCGGTCACCCTGGCCGGGGGGCTGTCGGTACGTCTGAACAAGGCCCTCTACCGGGAAGGAGAGGGGGTGACGGTGACGGTCGATGTGCCGCGTGAAGGCTACCTCAACGTGCTCCGCATCAGTCCGGATGACGTGGCGAACGTGTTGTTTCCAAACCAGTATCGCAGCGAAAATCGCGTTCCTGCCGGGCCGTTTACGATTCCGGGCGAGCAGATGAAGTTCGATCTGGTCGCCGACAAACGGCAGGGCGCCACGCTGGTGGCGGCCTTTCTCAGCCAGGAGCCGCTCGACCTGTACCAGAGCGGGGTGGGCGAGCGCGACGAGGCAGACAAGCTGAAGGAAGCGTTCGCCGGTCTTTCTGCCAATGGTCGCCGCCAGCTCGAGAAACTGGCGGCGCGGAGCTTCGTGGCCGCTCCACAAGCTGCGCCGCTACTTGCCGGCATGACCTACGAACTGGTCTGTGCAACGGGCGCCTCCTGTGATGCGCCGGATCTGACGCCGATCTCGGGCTCCGTACCGCCCGAGGAGCGGTTGACACCCGGCATTCTGCTCGAACCCGAGGGGGAGCGCGAGTTGCAGAAGAGCGTATGGTTGCGCCGCGTGAACGACAAGGGCATCCGGCTGACCAAGCTGTCCGAAGGTTTCGTGCCGCGTCTGTACAATGACGTCGAGCGCTATTGCAGCATCGGCCATGGTCACCTGGTCAGGAAGGCCGCCTGCGATGGGAGCGAGAAACCCGCGTTGCGCCGTGGCCTGAGCGAAGCGCAAGCCGAGGCACTGCTGGCCGAGGATCTGCGGCGTGCGCAACGGGCGGTGACGAGCCTGGTGACGACCAATCTCAATGATGCGCAGTATGCCGCCCTGTGTGATTTCACGTACAACGTGGGGGCGGCCAAGCTGGAGAAATCGACTCTGCTCAAGGCGGTCAACGCGGGCGAACATGACCGTGTACCGTTTCAGTTGCGACGCTGGACGATGGTCCACGGCAAGGAGCATCGCGGGCTGAAGATCCGTCGTGAGCGCGAGATCGCGCTCTATTTCGAGGGTCGGCCGATACCGAAATCGCCGCCTGGCGACGAAGAGCTGACGCCGATCGACATTCGTGTCGGCGAATAGGGACTGCGCGCATCGCGGCAACCAGTGCCGCCGTTTCTTGATCGACAGCAAAGGTGGGGCGCTGCCTCCCTGCGTATAATTTGCGACCCATGCACAGGCGGATCGACGTTCGGCGATGACTCTTCTCGCCTCCTGGCTGGACCATGGCGCGCGTTACCAAGCAGCGCTCATGGCCCTGCGGACGCCGCGTGGCGCCTGGAGTTACGGCCAGCTCGCCGAGCTGGCTGGCCACGGCGGTGGCTTTCTGCGGAGCGAGGGCGTGGCGGTGGACGAGATCGTCGGGTTTGCCGCAGGCCCGGTCGAACTGGCCCTGGCGGCGCTCGCCTGTTCCGCCGCCGGAGCGGTGTTGCTGCCGCTCGACCCCCGGCTGCCCGACGCCGCCTGGGCGCACTGGCGGGCTTTGGCCGGCGGGCGATTGCGACGCCTGACCGTATTGCCTGCCGAATGGTTCTCGTTTGCGGCGCCCTGCACGATTGCCGGCAAGGTCGATGATCTGGCTCTGGTCATCGCCACCAGCGGCAGCGCAGGCGTGCCGAAGGGCGTGATGCTGACCCGCGGCAACCTTGATGCCGCCGCTGCGGCTGCCAACTGGCGCTTGCCACTGGCGGCTGGTGATGTCTGGCTGGGTTGCCTGCCGCTGTACCACATCGGCGGCATCTCGCTGCTCTACCGCTGCCTGCGCGCCGGCGCCACTCTGCTGCTGCACGAGGGCTTCTCGGCGGCGGCGGTCTGGCGCGATCTGCACCAACACGCGGTGACGCACATCTCGCTGGTGCCGGTGATGCTGGCGCGCTTGCTCGAAGTGGCGGCCGGCCGGTCGCCACCCGCCGACTTGCGCCATGCGCTGATTGGCGGGGGCGCCCTGTCGCGGCCGCTGCTTGAAACCGCGCTGGCCGCGGGTTGGCCGATCTGCCCGACCTGGGGAATGAGCGAGAGCGCGGCACAGGCGGCAACCTTGACGTGCCCCGGCAACGATTGGCAGCCGGGTCAGGTCGGCGAATTTCTGCCGGGACTGGAGGGGCGGATCGCCGCCGACGGACGTATCCATTTGAAGGGCGCGCAGGTGATGGCCGGCTATCTCAATCCGCAACGCCGTCGCGGCTACGGGCTTGACGATGGCTGGTTGCCCACCGCCGACCTCGGTCGCTTCGATGCGGCCGGCCGGCTCACGGTTCTTGGTCGCGCCGATGACGTGCTGGTCAGCGGCGGGGTCAATGTCCACCCGCACGAGGTGGAGAACTGTCTGGCCGCCTGTCCCGGCGTCAGCGACGTGGCCGTGACGGCTGTTGCCGATCCGGTGTGGGGTGACGCGCTGGTCGCACTGATCGTCGGGCCGGCCGAATCACACGTTGTCGACCAGTGGCTGCGGCAACACCTGCCGGCAGCCAAGCGGCCGCGGCGAATTCGCCGGATCGGCTGCCTGCCGCGCAACAGCATGGGCAAGCTCGAGCGCGCGCATCTGCAGCGCCTGGCACTGGGCCTGTCATGAGCCTGGGGCAACTGCTCGACAGGCGATTGATCGGCCTGTTGCAGCGCCGTCTGGTCGCCGGCCTGGCCGGCACACCGGCGAGTGGTCTGCTGAGCATTACGCTCGACCTCGGTCAGGGCGGCGATGACTGGCTGGGTGTCGACCTGACGCGCAACCATGTCAACTGGTGGGCGCGGGCGCCCACCAGCGGGTCTGGCGAATGCCGGCTGGCGATCGGGCGCGCGATGAGTTTCTGCACGGCCGGCGCGGCACGCTTCCCGGCACTGCAGGCCGCCTTCGCCGGACTTTCTGCGGTCTGGCGGCATGACGATCAGGCGCGCACGGATGTCCAGCCCTTGGCGCATGTCGGCTTTGCCTTTGCTCCGGAAAGCGTCGATCAGTGGCCGAATGCACGCCTGCTGGTACCTGCCATCCTGCTGCAGAATCGCGGCGGCCGGCGTACGGCGACCTTCAGTTGTGTCGGAGCCGAGGCGGAGGGAGCGGTCAAACGCTGGCTTGGCGAACTGCAGGCGGCCAGCAGACCACTGGACGATTCACCGCCCGTATCCGCCTTGCGGCGTCGGGCCAATGTGCTGGCGGAGCAGGTTTTTCTGGCGCGCGCACGCGCTGCCCTGGCGGACATTGCGGGCGGCAAGCTGGACAAGCTGGTCCTTGCGCGCAGCCTGAACATCGATGCCGACGAGACGATTGCCGTTGCCCCGCTACTCGCGCTGCTCTTGCGCAGGTACCCCGAATGCACGATCTATGGCGTTGGCCATCAGGGACAAGGCCTGTTTGGCGCGACGCCGGAGCGCCTGGTGGCGCTGCGCGGTGATCGGGTGCAGGCAGACGCTCTGGCGGGTACTGCCTGGCTGGGTGCGGCGGCAACTGATCAGCCTGGCTCGCTGACGCTGCAGGACGGGAAGAATCGGCGCGAACAGCAGTTGGTGGTCGATGCCGTACACGCCGCGCTGGTGCCCCTCTGCGCCTCGCTGGCGCTGCCGCAGGCCGCCGAGGTCATGCAGTTGCGCGGCCTGCAACATCTGCGGACGACGGTGTGTGGTCGGCTGCGGCAGGGGGTGGGTTTCTTCGACCTGCTCGCTGCACTGCATCCGACGCCGGCGGTTGGCGGCTGGCCGGCAGCGGTCGCGGGCGAGTGGCTGCAGGCACACGGCGAGCAGCGTGGCGCCTGGTACAGCGGTGGCCTGGGCTGGGTCGACCGCTGTGGCGACGGCGAAGCGGTCGTCGTCCTGCGTTGTGCGCGAATCGAGAGGACGCGAGCGGAGTTGTTTGCCGGCGCCGGCATCGTTGCCGGTTCCCAGCCAGCGCAGGAACTGGCTGAGACCGAGGCCAAGCTGGCGGTCATCGCCGATGCCCTGCAACATGCACGGTACGCCCGGCCTCCGCTCGCCGGGCGCACCGGAACCCGATGAGTGCAACGCCCGATGACGGTCGGCTCAACCTGTGCTGGTCGCAGGCGCTGGTCGACGGTCTGGCGATGGCTGGCTTGCGCGAGTTGATCCTTTCACCGGGGGCGCGCTCCAGCCCCTTGGCGCTGGCTTTTCTGCGGCAACCGGCGATTCGCTGTCACGTCGTGCTCGACGAGCGCAGCGCCGCCTTTTTCGCTCTGGGTGTGGCCAAGGTCAGCGGCTTCCCGGCGGCGGTGCTGTGCACCTCGGGCTCGGCGCCGGCCAACTGGTATCCGGCGGTGATCGAAGCCGATTACGCTGGCATTCCCCTGCTTCTGCTGTCGGCGGACCGCCCACCGGAGTTGCTCGGTTGGGGCGCCAACCAGACGATCGATCAGTTGCAACTGTTTGGGCGGCACGTGCGCGCATTTTTCGCACCGGGTCCACCCGGCGCCGATTTCTCGGTCAGCCAGATGCAGCATCTGGCAGCGCGTGCGTGTCGCGACAGCCGCTGGCCATCGCCGGGGCCGGTGCACCTCAACCTGGCATTTCGCGAACCGCTGCTCCCGTCTGTGGCGGTAGCCGGTCCGAGTACCCCGCCCGCCGCCGCGGTTCGTCTGGCAGCGCCGCTCGTGCAGCCGGATGCGCCACTGGTGGCGCACACGGCGGCGGCGATCAGCCGCCGGCGGGGCGTCATTGTCTGTGGCGGGGCCGATTTTTCCCCACCTTTTGCCGAGGCGGTGACCGCCCTGGCCGGCCAGCTCGATTGTCCGGTTTTCGCCGAGGCGCTGTCGAATCTGCGTTTCGGCAAGCACGACCGTAGCCGCCTGTGCGTGCGCTACGATGCCTTCTTGCGTCAGCCGGGCTGGTTGGCCGGGGCGCAACCGGAATGGGTGCTGCGCTTCGGTGCCTTTCCGCTGGCTCGTTCGCTGCAGGACTGGCTGAACACACTGGCCGGGGCACAGCACATGCTGGTGGCTCCCGATCACCGCTGGCCGGATCCTCTGCACCGTACGGCGACGTTGATCCAGGCCGATCCGCTTGCTGTCTGCACGGCCTTGCTGGCCGCTGCACCGGAGCCCGGCCCCGCGTCCTGGCGGGCGTCATTTGCCCGGGCGGAAGCCCGGGTGGAAGCGATGGCCGCCGGCCACCGTGCGCACGAAAACTCTGCCGCGGCACTGATTCCGGCGCTGATCGAGCAGTTGCCGGCCGGTCATCGCCTGTTTTGCGGCAACTCCTTGCCGATTCGCGAGCTCGATGCCTTCTCGGGGAGCGGCGACAAACCGCTGCGCATCTTTGGCAACCGTGGTGCGAGCGGTATCGACGGCAATCTATCAACCGCGCTGGGCATTGCCACCGAGGGTCCCTGTCTGGCACTGCTCGGGGATCTGACGGCGCAGCATGATCTGACCGCACTGGCCGTTGCCGGTGGGCACGACATCATCGTGCTGGTGATCAACAACGGGGGAGGTGGCATCTTCGAGTACTTGCCGATGGCCAATCTGCCGGAATTCGAACGCGCTTGGCTGACGCCGCAGCGGCTTGATTTCAGGGCTGCCGCCGAATGCTTCGGCCTGGCTTACCGGCGCACGTGTTCCCTCGTGGAACTGCGGGCAGGGCTTGCCCAGGCTCTGCAAGAGGGCGGGCCCTGGTTGCTTGAGTTGGTGCTCGATCGCCGGGTGAGCGTCGCCAGGCAGCGGGCTTTCTGGGCAGCGGCCGCGGCTTTGGTGAGCTAGAAAAACGCCTGCCGCCCGTTGCGGGGCGGCAGGCGCATGCGACGCGCAGCAGTTGGTTCTGCGCTGGCTCAGGCCTTGGTGCCCAGCGCGCGCTGCAACTGTTCGAGGGCGGTCGGATCCTCGATGGTCGTCAGGTCGCCCGGATCGCGCCCTTCGGCGAGTGCCTGGATCGAGCGCCGCAGCAGTTTGCCCGAGCGGGTCTTGGGGAGCACGGTGAGGAAGTGTACCCGGCTCGGCCGGGCAATTGCCCCGAGGCTGTCGTCCACCTGCTTCATGACCTGCTTCTCGAGTGCGGCTGCGAGTTCCGGAGTGGCGATGCTGTCGACGCTCTTGACGACGGCGAAGGCCATCGGCATCTGTCCCTTGAGTTGATCGGCAACTCCCACGACGGCCACTTCGGCGATCGCCGGATGGCCCTGGATGGCTTCCTCGATCTCGCGCGTACCGAGCCGGTGGCCGGCGACATTGATCACGTCATCGGTGCGACCAAGGATGTAATGGTAGCCGTCCTTGTCCTTGATGCCCCAGTCGAACGAGGAGTATACCTGCGGCTCGCGGAAGAGCGAGAAATAGGTCGACACGAAGCGCGCGTCGTCACCCCAGACGGTGGACAGGCAACCGGGCGGCAGTGGTGGCAGGATGCCGACGATGCCCTTTTCGTCCGGGTCGCAGATCGTGCCGTCCTCGCGGAAGATCTTCAGGTTGTAGCCATATACCGGGAAGCTCGGCGTGCCGTAGCGGATCTCGGTCTTTTCGACTCCCGGCATGGCCGAGAGGATGGGCCAGCCGGTTTCGGTCTGCCAATAGTTGTCGATCACCGGCCGTCCGAGTTCGTTCATGATCCACTCGTGCGTCGGCTGATCGAGCGGTTCGCCGGCGAGGAAGAGGTGGCGCAGGGTCGACAGGTCGTACTTGTGCATGTACGAGGTGTCGTGTTTTTTCAGCACGCGGGCTGCCGTCGGTGCGGAGAACATGACGCTGACCTTGTACTTCTCGACGATCTGCCACCAGATGCCGGGGTCGGGGCGCAAGGGTGTTCCCTCGTACATGATGGTTGCCATGCCGGCGATCAGCGGTCCGTAAACGATGTACGAGTGGCCGACCACCCAGCCGATGTCCGAGGTCGCGAAATAGGTTTCGCCTTCGTTGCCGCAGTAGATATTCTTGATCGACGACGCCAGTGCAACCGCGTAACCGCCGGTGTCACGCTGCACCCCCTTCGGTTTGCCGGTCGTTCCCGAGGTATACAGGATGTACGATGGCTCGGATGACTCCAGCCAGGTGACCGGGACCTCGGCGTCCATGAACTGGGCGCGCAGGCTTGCATAATCGACATCGCGACCTTCGACCTTGTTGAAGTTCTTGTCGAGACCCCGGTCCACCATCAGCACCTTGGCCGGCTTGTGTTGCGCCAGGGAGATCGCCTCGTCGAGCAGATCCTTGTAGGGCACCGCCTTGCCGCCGCGCATGCCGGCATCCGAGGATACCACCAGTTTGGGCGCGGCATCGTCAATACGGGTGGCCAGCGAGCCGGAAGCAAAACCGCCGAAGACCACCGAGTGGATGGCGCCGATGCGTGTGCAGGCGAGCATGGCGAACAGCGCTTCGGCGATCATCGGCATGTAGATCAGAACCCGGTCGCCCTTGCCGACGCCGAGGCTCTGCATGATCGCCGCGGTGCGCATCACTTCCTTCTTCAGTTCGGCGAAGGAGTAGACCACTTCCTGGTCGGTCTCGGTGGAGATGAAGACCAGGGCACGGTCGTGTGGACGCTTGGCTGCGTGCCGGTCAACCGCGTTGTAGCAAAGGTTGGTTTCACCACCGACAAACCATTTGGCGAACGGCGGGCGGGAAAAGTCGAGTACCTTGGTGAACGGCTTGTGCCAGTCGATGAGTTTGGCCTGTTCACCCCAGAAGGCGTCCGGATCTTCTATTGATTTCTTGTGAAACTCTTGAACTGTCGTCATAAGACTCTCTCTTCAAAAATTGAACCACCTGCACCAGTGAAAACTAGGCCTGCCGAGTGTCTTCGATTTCGTGCTCCCGGTCCAGCGTTCGTTTTCGAATATCTGCCAAAGGCAGACCCAACTTCCACTCCCTTTCCAGCAATTCCAGGAGAGGCAGCATTTCCTTGCCGAGCGGCACAAGATGCGGAATCACCACCTTCGCATGGCCGGCCCTGATCAGGTCGATGGCGTGGCCAAGCCGGGGTACCGGAATTTCGCTCAGCCCCTGGTCGACGCAGGCCAGCACCCGATTGCCTCCGGCCTGTTGGGCAGCTCTCAGCCGATCTCCGGCGAGGGTGATCAGTGTGGCCGCCGAAGTCACCTGATCGTTCGGGCTGCTCGCCACGCCGAGACTGACTGACAGATCCAGTCGCTGGCCATGCACCGCAATGTGGGCGACGGCAAACGCCTCGCGCAGCCGGTTGGCAAAAGCCTCGCACGCGGGGTAGGGCGTGCCGGGCGAGACGATTGCCAGTTCGCTGTCCGAAAAATGGCCCAGGGTGTCCTCCTTGCGCACTTTCTGGGCCAGGATGCTGATCAGTTTGCTCTGCAACTTGCTCACCACCTCGTCGCCGTGTTCCGTCCGCAGCTCGTCGAACCGGTCGAAACCCAGGACCAGGATGCTGGCCGGAGCATTATGGCGATTGGCATAGGCCAGCGCCTGCCCCGCCTGTACTTCGATGTGCTGGCGGGTTGGCAGCCCGGTTGCGGGATGCTGCGCCGTACGGTTGACGCTCTCTGCCAGATCGTTCTGCGCCTGGGTGCGGGCCAGCAGTGAGGCAATGCGGGTCAACAGTTCGGCCGTGCCGACGCTGCGGCTGATGAAGTCGGAAGCGCCCAGCGCTCGCGCTCGTTCGTTGGCTTCCTCATTGTCGCCGGCGATGATCAACACCGGCATCTGGCGCAGCCGGGTCAGTCTCGATGAGCGAACCCTGGCCAGCAGACCGTCGCCATCGAGCATCGGCAGTGCCAGAGCACAGATCACCAACTGTATCGAGTGATCGAGGACCAGGGCTTGCCAGCCGGCCTCGCCATCGACCTCCTCGCGAAAGCTGTAATGCTCGCGAACGCGCTTGATCAAGGCGGCGCGTGCCATGCGCGATTCGTCGACGATCAGGATGCGGGGTCGCTGAGCCGGGTCGTCCATCGAGTCTCGCGCTTCCGTCGGTCCGGCCCGCTTCAGGCGCCGGCGATGGCGACGACGACGCGGCCGTGCGCACGCCCCTCGACATAGTCATGGAAGATGTCAGGCAGGTCGTCGAAGGTGATGGTGCGCGTCATCGCTGGCAGGTGTGGCACTCGGAGGTCGCCGGCCAGGCGTTGCCAGACGCCACTGCGATACGGTTCGCCAATATAGCCGGAATCAATTCCGAGCAGGCTGGCGCCGCGCAGGATGAAGGGCATGACCGTAGTGTTGAGGGTAGGGCTGGCGGCCAGTCCAATGCTGGCGATCGTCCCAGCCTGTTGCATGGTGCTGGCGATCCAGGCCAGTACGTCGCCACCGAGGTTGTCGACGGCGCCGGCCCAGAGTGCCCGGTCGAGTGGTCTGATGCGCTCCAGATCGAGCGTCGAACGGAACATTACCTCCGCTGCACCGAGGCTCTTGAGATAATCGACTTCGCTCTCCTTGCGGGTCAGCGCGGTGATCCGGTAGCCCCGTGCCGCCAGCATGTTTACCGCCAGACTGCCAACGCCGCCTGTCGCTCCGGTAACGATGACCGGACCCCTGTCCGGCCTGAGGCCATTCTCTTCCATCCGGACGACGCCGAGCGCCGCCGTGAACCCGGCCGTCCCGAGGGCCATCGCATCATGCAGCGACAGTCCGGCAGGAAGCGGCACCACCCAGCGCCCAGGAACTCGCGCGTACTCGGCGTAGCCGCCGTGGTGCGCCACACCAATATCGAAACTGGTCGCGATGACTGCGTCGCCTGGCTGGAAGCGCGGGTCGCGGCTGGCGGTGACGGTTCCCGAGAGATCGATGCCGCCGACACAGGGAAAGCGGCGGATGATGCGCCCCGCACCGGTGGCCGCCAGGGCGTCCTTGTAGTTCACACTGGAAAAAGCAACCCTGATGTCTACCTCTCCCGGATCCAGTCGGGCTGGGTCGAAGGTGACCATGCCGCCTCGCGCCAGACCACCGTGGTCTTCGATCAGATAAGCCTTGAAGGGACTCATGCGCACTCCATACTGTGGATCGGACAAGGGCAGTACCCGTCGCGACCGGGCTCCAGCCCATGAACCAGGGAACGATTATAAACACAAAGGCCGGGCTTTCTGGCCATGCCGCCCGGCGCCGAAGGCCGGTCGAGCCGGTCGCTTGCACCAAAAGTCGCGAGGCTGGCGACTATACCGTGTTTGGCGGAGCAATCCCATGTGCGGTGCACCATCGGCCCGAAGCCTCGTCTGGCGTTATTTTCCCATTTAAGTTATGGCCTTGTAATGCTCAGTTGATCCATCTTCTTGATCATGCATCACTCGACAGGGGGTTTACAGCGTGACATTTTTCACATAAATTTCGTCCCCATGCTCAGAAATCAACTCCTCCGCGCTCTCGCGAGCGCCGCCATGATTGCCATGTCATGGGTTGGCCCGATCAACGCCAGCGAACCGCCAGTCATCAGTGAGGAACCTTCGCTACTTGAACGCTACAGCAACAGCGTTCAGGATCTGATCCTCAAGGGTTTCGAACTGATCGGCATCAATTATCGCTTCGGTGGAACCAATCCCGATACGGGTCTCGACTGCAGCGGTTTCGTCCAGATCGTATACAAGGAAGCCATGGGCATCCTCCTGCCGCGCAGCGCGCGGGAACAGAGTGAGATTGGTGCGGTGATCGACCGTCACGAATTGAAGCCTGGCGACCTCGTTTTCTTCAACACGATGCGCCACGCCTTCTCGCATGTTGGTATCTATCTTGGCGACAACCGTTTTCTGCACGCACCGCGCACCGGTGCCGAAATTCGCGTGGAGGACATGCGCCAGAGTTACTGGATGCAACGCTACAACGGCGCACGACGTCTGCTGGCACGCTGACACAGCTTTTCGGGCACGCTCCAGGCGACGCATCGCGTCGCCTTTCTTTTGTCGGAAAAAAGGAACGATTCGCATTTACAATATGGTGCCTGCTTGCTATCATCTCCAGCTGAAGCTCGATGATCCGACGCTACCACTGGAGGTAAGACCATGAATTTTGGATTTCCCGGCTCGCTGTTCCTCCTGGCTCTCGCTGCCGCGCCGCTGGCCAGTGCCCAGGCTCAGGAAAAGGTGTTGAATCTTTACTCGGCTCGCCACTATCAGACCGACGAAGCCCTGTACAGCGGGTTTACCCGCCAGACGGGCATCACCGTCAAGCGTATCGAGGGCAAGGAGGACGAACTGCTCGAGCGGATACGCAACGAAGGGGCGAACAGCCCGGCCGATGTTCTGTTGACCGTCGATGCGGCCCGTCTGGCCGCCGCGCACGAGATGGGATTGCTCGCACCGCTTCAGTCGCGCGTGCTCGAGACGCGCATCCCGGCGCATCTGCGGACCGCCGACTGGTATGCATTTTCGCTGCGCGCCCGCGTCATCATCTACGCCAAGGAGATGGTCAATCCGGACGAACTCAGGACCTACGATGATCTGGCGAATCCGCGGCTGAAGGGCAAGGTCTGTTCGCGCTCGGGTTCACACCCCTACAACCTGTCACTGCTCGCATCGATCATTGCCCATCGGGGAGAGGCCAAAGCCGAGGCGTGGGCCAGGGGGGTCGTAGCGAACTTCGCACGCGCACCAAAGGGCGGTGATACCGATCAGATCCGGGCGGTGGCGGCGGGCGAGTGTGCGGTGGCGGTTTCGAATACCTATTATCTGGCCCGTCTGATGCGTTCGGACAAGCCCGAGGACCGCAAGACGATGGAGAAAGTCGGGGTAATCTGGCCCGACCAGCAAGGAAGTGGCACGCACGTCAACGTCTCCGGAGGCGGCGTGCTGAAGACGGCGCCGCACAGGGAAGCAGCAGTGAAGTTCCTGGAGTACCTGTCCAGCGACGAGGCGCAACGCTATTTTGCCGACGGCAACAACGAGTGGCCCGTGGTACCCGGTGTCAAACTGGCCAATCCGGCGCTGGAAGAACTCGGCAAGTTCAAGGCCGACACGCTGCCGGTCGGGTCGCTGGCGACGTATCGCGCCAAGGCGCAGATGATCTTCGACCGGGCCGGCTATCGTTGAGCAGCAGGCAGGCGCATGCTGCTCAGCGGCGCTGGCGCGAGATCTGGTGTGACAGGAGAATCAGCGGCAGCAGGCCGACGGCGACAATGGCCAGCGACACGCTGGCCGCTTCCGCCAGGCGCTCGTCGGAGGCCAGGGTGTAGGCCTGCGTCGCCAGCGTGTCGAAGTCAAAGGGGCGCATGACCAGCGTCGCCGGCAACTCCTTCATCACGTCAACGAAAACCAGCAGGCAGGCGGTGAACAGACTGCCGCGCAGAATCGGCAGGTGGACGCGGCGCAGGGTCGCCGTCTGGCCGAGCCCCAGGCTGCGCGCAGCGTCATCCATGCTCCGCGTGATCTTGGCCAAGCTGGTGCCTACGGCTTGCAGGGCGACCGCCAGGAAGCGCACGAGGTAGGCGTAGACCAGCGCCGCGATGCCGCCGGTGAGCAGCAGTCCGGGGTTGTCGCCATACCAGTGCTGCCACTGCTCGGCTAGCCAGTGGTCAAGGCGGGTCACCGGAATCAGCACACCCACGGCGATCACCGAACCAGGCACCGCGTAGCCGAGACCGACCAGGCGGTTCAGTGCCGGGGCAAACATTCCTCGCGAGAGTCGCGCGCCATACGCCAGCAGTACGGCCAGGGCCAAGGCAAGCAGCGCCGTCAGGCCGGCAAGCAGGAAACTGTTGCGCGCCAGGGCGGCGAAATGGCCGCCGAGAGGCGTCTCGCTGTCGGTCAGGGCCAGCCGCAGCAGGAGGCAGGCCGGCAGCAGGAAGCCGATCCCCAGCGGCAGGGCGCAGGTCGCCGTGGCCAGCCAGGCACGCCCGCCGGTCAGTCGACGACCGGGGAACTGACGGTGACGCGCGGTAGTGTCGTTAAAGCGAGCGCGACCGCGTGAGTGCCATTCGATAAGCAGTAGAAGGACGACGAAGGCGAGCAGGGCGGCAGCCAGTTGCGCGGCAGCGATGCGATCGCCGAGCGAGAACCAGGCGCGATAAATGCCGGTGGTAAAGGTCTGCACGCCGAAGTAGGAAACGGTCCCGTAATCGGCCAGTGTTTCCATCAGGGCCAGGCTCGCACCCGCTGCCACGGCCGGTCTGGCGAGCGGCAGCGAAACCCGGAAAAAGCTGCGCCAGGGTCCGAGGCCGAGCGTTCGCGAGGCCTCCAGCATGCCGCTGGTGCGTTCGATGAAAGCAGTACGGGCCAGCAGATAGACGTAGGGATAGAGGACGAAGACGAACATGGCCGCTGCGCTCCCGAGGCTGCGCACCTCGGGAAACCAGTAATCTGCCTTGTTCCAGCCGAACAACTCGCGCAGAAAGGTCTGCAGCGGGCCGACAAACTGCAGAAAATCGGTATAGACGTAGGCCAGAACATAAGCCGGCATGGCCATCGGCAAGACCAGTGCCCATTCGAAAACCCGGCGTCCCGGAAAATCGTGCATTGCCGTCAGCCAGGCCGTGGCGACTCCGATGAGCAGTACGCCGGCACCTACCGCGAAGCAGAGCAGCAAGGTATTGGCAACGTAGTCCGGCAGGACGGTGGCCGCCAGATGCGACCAGGTTGCCCCGGTGCCGCCGCTCAGGATGTTGGTCAGTACGCTGACCACCGGCAGGGCGACCAGGGCGGCGATGGTGACCGAAACGAGGAGCAGGGGATTGAGGCGCAGGCTGATCATGGCTGGACGGGTAAATGAGAATTATAATTGGCGTGCCGGGATTCGCGGCCCCCTGTGTCGCCGGAGTTGCAAACAGGGTTTGTCGACCGCCCATGCCTGACGAGCAAACCACGATGGCACACCTTGAACTGCAGGGAATCGTTCAGCGCTACGGTACACACACCGTGGTCGATGGGGTGAGCTTTGCCGTCGAGTCGGGCAGCATCGCCTGCTTGCTCGGGCCTTCGGGTTGTGGCAAGACAACCCTGCTGCGCTGCATCGCCGGCTTCGAGGAGATCGCCGCCGGGGAGATTCGTGTCGATGGCCGTCTGGTCAGCAGCGCCGGCCTGCGCCTCCCACCAGAGCAGCGACGGATCGGCATGGTCTTTCAGGACTACGCGCTCTTCCCGCACCTGACGGTTGCCGCCAACATCGGTTTCGGGCTTGCCCGCCTGGGCGGTAGCGAGCGACGCAGCCGGGTCAGCGAATTGCTGGACACCGTTGGTCTCAGCGGTCAGGGCACCAAGTATCCGCACGAACTCTCCGGCGGCCAGCAGCAGCGCGTCGCGCTGGCTCGAGCGTTGGCGCCGCAGCCGCAACTGATCCTGCTCGACGAGCCCTTCTCCAATCTCGACGTCGATCTGCGCGAACGCCTGTCGCTGGAAGTGCGCGCCATCCTCAAGAGTCAGAGGATCACCGCGGTGCTGGTCACCCACGATCAGCACGAGGCCTTTGCCATGGCCGACGAAGTGGGCGTCATGGCGGGTGGCAGCATTCAGCAGTGGGATACGCCGTACCGGGTGTATCATCAGCCAGCCAACCATTTCGTAGCCGATTTCGTCGGCCAGGGCGTCTTCCTGCCGGGAGTGGTGATCGACGAAAGTCGTGTGGAGGTGGAACTGGGTCTTCTCGAATCGCGCTTGCCGCTCGAATGCAGTCAGGGATGCGAGGCTTGCGGCAAGGGTTGCGGCGTTGAGGTGCTGCTGCGCCCGGACGACATCATCCACGACGACCAGGCTGGATTGCTGGCCGAAGTACGGCACAAGGCCTTCCGGGGTGCCGAGATTCTCTATACCCTGCGTCTGGCCAGCGGTGTCGAAGTGCTTTCGCTGGTTCCATCGCATCACAACCACGCGATCGGTGAAAGGATCGGCATTCGTCTCGATGTGGACCACGTCGTCGCCTTCAAGACGCCGGTGCGTAGCCCTGCCGTGACGCCACGGACCGTTCAGTTCCATCGATGATTCCCTGGCTCGAACGCGGTGCACCCTTTCCGCCACTGGAGCGGGCCTTGCGCGAACCGAACGGCCTGCTCTGTGCCGGCGGCGACCTGTCCCCCCGACGTTTGCTCGACGCCTATCAGCGTGGCATCTTCCCGTGGTATGCGAGCGGCGAACCCATCCTCTGGTGGAGTCCCGACCCGCGGATGGTGCTGTTTCCGGCGGAATTCCGCATTGCGCGCTCGCTACGCCGTCGCCTGCGCTCGGGCTGTTTCGAGGTAAGGCTGGACAGTGATTTTCCGGCCGTCATCCGCGCCTGTGCCGAGGCGCCACGTCCCGGCCAGGACGGTACCTGGATCACGAGCGAGATGCAGAATGCCTATTGGAAGCTGTTCCAGCAAGGGATTGCCCACTCGGTCGAGACCTGGTTCGAGGGCAGGCTGGTCGGCGGCCTTTATGGCCTGGCGATCGGCCGCATGTTCTACGGCGAGTCGATGTTCGCACGCTCCGCCGATGCATCGAAGGTCGCCGCTGCTCATCTCGCCCGCTTCCTTGAAGAGGAAAGCTTCGGCATGATAGATTGCCAGATGAGCACTCCGCATCTCGCCTCGCTCGGCGCGCGGGAGATTCCGCGCGCGCTGTTCATGGATCGCCTGCGCGTGCTGGTGGTGCAAGCCTGGCAGCCCGGCCGCTGGCCGACCGATGCTGCCAGCCAACCCTGGAACTAGCTGACAATGTCGCGACTCAACGACTCCGAGCTGCCGTTCTCCCTGTTGCAGTTCTACGCCACGGCACCCTACAACTGCAGCTACCTGGCGGGAGAGTGGGCACGTTCGCAGGTGGCGACGCCCAGCCACCTGATCAACACCGAGGTTTATGGCGAACTCGTGCGCAGCGGCTTTCGGCGCAGCGGCGTGTTTACCTATCGGCCGAAGTGTGACCACTGCCAGGCCTGCGTTCCGGTTCGTGTCCCGGTTGAGCGGTTTCAACCCTCGCGCAGTCAGCGCCGCAGCATCAGGATGCATGCCGGGCTGCAGGCGCGCGAGCTGCCGCTCTGCTTTCGCGACGACCACTATCAGCTTTATCTGCGTTACCAGTCGGTCAGGCATGCCGGCGGCGGGATGGATCAGGACAGCCACGAACAGTACACCCACTTCCTGCTGCAAAGCCGGGTGGACACGCGTTTGATCGAGTTCAGTGAGTGTGGTGTCCTGCGCATGGTGAGCATCCTTGACGTGCTGAATGACGGTCTGTCCTCGGTTTACACGTTTTTTGATCCTGCACTGCCGGCGGCGAGTCTGGGCACCTACAACATCGTCTGGCAGATCGCCCAGTGCGTCGCCAACGATCTGCCCTACCTGTATCTCGGCTACTGGATTCGCAATAGCCGGAAGATGGCCTACAAGGCGAACTTCAGACCGATCGAAGGTTTCAGCGCGGGGCAATGGACTGATCTGGATACTCGGACTCGGTCGATGGCCTGACGGTGTGGCCGGAGATGCGGTGCATTCCAGTCAGGCCGTGGCGCTCGCGCGAACCGGCTGTGCGGTGGCGACGGCCCGAGCCGCGTGCGCCTGGCGGCCGGCAGGTAGTCGCCGCCGGATCATCGGCTGATCATCGGCTCGATGGCATCCGTCGCAGCCGCTGGCACGGGGGCCTCTTCCTCGACCGCCAGGACGGCGCACAACGTTTCCATTCCCTGCGTGGCGTGTTCGAGCGCCCGGGCGTCTTCGGCGGTCAGTTTGCCGCTCGTGCGCCAGCGCTGCGCCAGCTCGACCATGCGTTGCGCATGCAGCATCAGGCGGCCACGCAGTGCGTTGAGTTGCTGAATCTTCGCGATACTGGCAGCGCGCAGCTCGATGATGGCGCTGTCGCGTTGATTGTCGTTGGTCGCATTCTCCACGTCACGCCGGGCACGCAGCTCTTCCATCGATGCCTTCCACCAACCGAGGAAGCTGGCGCGATGATCGAGCAGGGCGTTCAGCGATTCTCCCATGGCGTTGATTTCGTTGCGTCCACCGCGCACCGTCGGGACCCGCCCGGTCGGTGTGCCGTAAGCCAGATCGTCGAGCAGCCCGGCCATCTGCCGGACGGGGCGGACGATGCGGGCGGTGATGACGACCGCCAGGACGACGGCGAGACCAATCGCGCAGCCCGTGACGATGATGCCCAGTCGCACACTGGCCCGGGAGGCTTGCTCGATCCCGGCGACCCGGCTGGCCATCATCTGGTTCGCCTGTGCCACGTTGGCCTCGATCAGTGGCGCAACCTGATCGGCGGCGGCATTCATTTCGCCGGTCCTGATGGTGATGTCGGCACGTTGCGACACAAGAACCAGGAAACTGCGCTGGTAGTCGCGCAGCAGCCCGAGGAGAAGCTCTTTATCGGACTGAGCCAGGGCTGATTCGGCGATCTGCGAACGAATCGTCCGTGCCAGTTCGGCCACCATGGGCGGGTAGGATTCGTCGCCGCGCAACAGGAAATCCTTCTCCCGACGGCGTAGCTGGAGAACGCTGGTTTCCAGATGGGGCACGTAATGGGCGTTGAGCATGGCTTCGATACGCTGTGCCGCATCACGGAACGGCCCCTTGCCGCCACCATCGTAGCCGGCCTCGAGGGCATTGTCAGCGTAGTCCTCGAAGGCCCTGGCGTAGATGGTCAGTTCGGCAAGCAGTTTTTGTCGCACCGCAGCCGGTAGCCGGGATTGCTCGATCAGTTGGCGAAACTCGGGGAGCAACTTGCGAACTCGCTCCCGGTAAGCAGGATCGCGGCGCAGGGCAAGGTCCTTTTCGTTGCGGCGAATCTGCAGCAGGACGGTGAACAGATGATCGACGTCGTACTGGGCGGACAACTCGTGCAGGCGATGAATCTTCTGACGGAAGGCGCCCTGGATACCCGAGTTCTCGTCCAGCCCCATGGCCCGCCAAGCGTCGGCGACTGCCCGAAAACTCTGCTCGTAGCTGTTCATCAGAGCCTGCAACTGGTTGGCCGTCTGGCCCGACTGCTGATCCACCGTTGCCAGTCTCGTCACTTTATCGTGCATGCTCTGCAGATGGCGATCGACTTCGTCGGCGAAGCGCTCCTGATGCCGCAGCAGGAAGTTCTTCTCGGCATCGCGTATGGCAGCCATCTCGACCTCGATTTCGAGCGCCAGTGACTTGCGCACTTCATACACTTGTTGCAGTTGCTGATGGTCGGCAAGGACCGACTTCAGGGTCAGTTGATAGTGCCAGATGACGCCGATCAACAGCAGACCGACCACGGCAAAACCGGCGCCGATTTTTTCCCCGATGCGCAAGCTGCTGGAAACTCTGCCCACGTCGCTCTCCTGCTATGGAAACCTGCTCTCACCCGGATCGGGCAGCGGGGCCGGGCGGTACGGATGAAGAAAGCTTGCCGGTGCCGCTGTCCGGCGCGCCGCGCAGACCTGTGAGTGGAGTATATCTGGAGGGCCGACGGCTTGTCGAACGCCCTTGTGTGAGTGAAGACGGAGCCGCTTCCCGGCAAGTGGCAGACCACGCAACGGGAGGAGAGGGGACGATCCAAACCATGTCTTGCCGGAGATCGCGGTCGTCGAGCAAGACCGTTGGGTGGATCAAGTTCTGGGGCCGGCCTCTGGAGCATCTGCGCTGGCGCCGACCTGCACCCGATCACGAGAGCGACCAGCCCGAACCGGCGATGAAGAGGTGCGGCAGATGGCGTCTCGCCGGCAGCGGGCGGTGACGGCCGTGCCCTGGCCGGGATCTGGAGCCGGCGGATGAGCGTCGAAAAAAAGACCGGGTGTACCACCCGGTCGAACGTCCGGCCTCTCGGCTGCAGGAGGGACCGAAGGTGTCCTGTGCGTCTGTCGACCCGACCATCGGCAGCAATCTGACGCGTCAGAGCGGGTCATGGGCGCGCGGTGTGCTGGCTCAGCCGGTCGAGGGTGAAGGCGATTTTGGTGCAGCTTTGCCAGTACCCGCCAGAAGGAGCTGAAAGCCTTCGAACGAGATGTCGTGTATCTCGGTCAGTTCGGGCAGGCGACGTTCCGGTTGACGTCGACGTTCCGGAAGCTTGCCGCGCGGACCGGTGTCGAGCTGGCGGCGGTCGACTCCGCTTCTAACGCTTTCCTGTTTCAGCGCCTGTTTCAATTCCTGAGCCCTCCTCACGATGCGCCCTGCAACAACGAATACAGAATAGCCTCAACCGGTCATGTTTTCCGTGTCGAACTTCACGTTGCCGATCAATTGCAACCGTGTGCTGGCCACCATGAACCGCGGGCGCAGCCGGCACTCTGTGTTGCCGGATCGCCGTACCAGGCCGTCACGGCGGACGGTAGTGCGTCGCCTGGCGCGTTCCGGCGCGCTTCGCTGCCGGCAGAGAGCGGGAAAGCTGTTAGCATTCGAAGCAACAGGATGGCTGGCTGATGCGTCGAAGAGCCTTGTCGCAGGCCGCCCAGTCTGCTGCTTCAGGGAAGAAACAAGAATGAACGGCCTTTCCACCGAAGACTATTTGGCTGTGCCACTTGCCGAGCGATTGCGTCCGCGGACGCTGGCCGAAGTGATTGGGCAGAGGCATCTGCTCGGGCCGGGAAAGCCACTGGCGATGGCTTTTCAGTCCGGGCAGCTGCACAGCATGATTCTTTGGGGACCGCCCGGCGTTGGCAAGACGACTCTGGCCCGCCTGATGGCCGACGCCTTTGCGGCGGACTTCATCGCCTTGTCGGCCGTCTTTTCGGGGGTCAAGGACATTCGTGAGGCGGTGGCCCGGGCGCAGGGCAGTCGTGCTCACAATGGTCGGCGGACCATTCTCTTCGTCGATGAAGTGCATCGTTTCAACAAGGCGCAGCAGGATGCATTCCTGCCCTACGTCGAGGCGGGATTGCTCACGCTGGTCGGCGCAACGACCGAGAACCCGTCCTTCGAAGTCAATTCGGCACTTCTCTCGCGCGCTGCGGTATACGTGCTGCAACCGCTTTCGCCCGCCGAGATGGGCGAGCTCCTGGAAAGAGCCTGCCGGCAGGCACTGCCCGGCCTGGATGTCGAGGAAGATGCACGCGCGCGGCTGATCGGTTTCGCCGACGGTGATGCCAGACGTCTGCTCAACCTTGTCGAGCAGGTTGCCACGGCAGTGCGGGCAAGCGAGCTGCGCGGCATTGACGGTGATTTTATCGACCACGCTCTGGCACAGAGCCTGCGCCGTTTCGACAAGGGCGGTGACGCCTTCTATGATCAGATCTCCGCGCTGCACAAGGCGGTGCGCGGCTCCTCGCCGGATGCCGCCCTGTACTGGTTCTGCCGCATGCTCGACGGTGGCGCCGATCCGCGCTACCTGGCGCGCCGCATCGTGCGCATGGCCTGGGAGGACATCGGCCTGGCCGATCCCCGTGCCGCACGCATTGCGCTCGATGCTGCAGAGACTTACGAGCGCCTCGGTACGCCGGAAGGTGAGCTGGCGCTTGCTGAAGCGATTCTCTACCTGGCGATGGCGGCCAAGTCGAACGCCGGCTACCTCGCGTATAATGCGGCGCGCAGTTTCATCGGGGGGGATGGTTCGCGGCCGGTTCCGGTTCATTTGCGCAATGCGCCGACGCGACTGATGAAGGATCTCGGTTACGGCAGGGACTACCGCTATGCGCACGATGAGGCGGCGGCCTATGCCGCCGGCGAGAACTATTTTCCGGAAGGCATGCCGCCGGTCGAGTGGTATCGACCGGTAGCGCGAGGCCTGGAGATAAGGATTGGCGAGAAACTTGCGCATCTGCGCGAGCTTGATCGCCTGGCAGGGAAAAAGAAGGATTGAGAGAGGGGAAACTCCCCCCGTCCCCGGGTCTGCCAACGGGAAGGCGGGATGCGCCGATATCCAGGTCGCCGGGCGACCATCAACCTGAGGACTGAGCATGCTCGACATCCAACTGCTGCGCAACAACATCGGTGCGGTGGCCGACCGACTTGCCACGCGCGGTTTTGTCCTCGACCGCCCGATGTTCCATAGGCTGGAGAGCGAGCGCAAGCGGTTACAGACGCGTACCCAGGAATTGCAGGCCAGTCGCAACAGCCTTTCGAAGCAGGTCGGTGTGCTCAAGGGTCGTGGCGAAGATGCTGGGCCGGTGATGGCGCAGGTGGCGGCGCTGAAGGATGAACTCGATGCCAATGAGGTGCGTTTGGGCGAACTGCTCAAGACGTTCGACGCCTTCCTTGCCGTATTGCCGAATTTGCCGCAGGAGAATGTTCCGCTCGGCCGGTCGGACGCCGACAACGTCGAGGTCAAGCGCTGGGGTACGCAACGATCCTTCGATTTTCCGGTCAAGGACCATGTCGATCTCGGCGAGGGACTCGCGCAGCTTGACTTCGCCACCGCCGCGAAGGTGGCCGGCACACGATTTTCACTGATGAAAGGACAGCTTGCCCGGCTGCATCGCGTGCTTGCCCAGTTCATGCTCGATACACATACCGCGGCACATGGCTACACGGAGGTCTACTCGCCCTACCTGGTCAACGCCGCCAGCCTGACCGGTACCGGGCAGTTGCCGAAGTTCGAAGAGGACTTGTTCAAGATTCTCCGCCCAGACGCGGAGCCGCTGTACCTGATTCCGACCGCCGAAGTTCCGGTCACCAACATCGTGCGCAACGAAATTCTCAATGCCGAGGAGCTGCCGCTCAAACTCGTCTGCCACACCCCGTGCTTTCGCTCCGAGGCAGGTTCCTATGGTCGCGATACACGTGGCATGATCCGTCAGCACCAGTTCGACAAGGTCGAACTGGTGCAGATCGTGGCGCCAGCCGACTCGGTGGCGGCACACGAGGAACTCACCGGCCATGCCGAGCAAATCCTCGAGATGCTCGAACTACCGTATCGGCGAGTCACCTTGTGCAGCGGCGACATGGGGTTCTCGTCGGCCAAGACTTACGATCTCGAAGTCTGGCTGCCAGCCCAGAACGCTTACCGCGAGATCTCCTCGTGTTCCAATTTCGAGGCCTTCCAGGCGCGAAGGATGCAGGCGCGTCACCGCAACGAGCGCAACAAGGTGGAACTGGTGCACACCCTCAACGGCTCGGGTCTGGCTGTCGGGCGCACACTGGTCGCGGTGATGGAGAACTTCCAGAACGCTGATGGCAGTATCGCCATTCCCGACGTGCTGCGCGCATACTTCAGTGGGCTCGAGCGGATCGGCGTCGGCTGATCAAGCGGTCGTGTCGAATTGCCGGCTGGCTGCGGCGGAAGGTCACGTCAGGTGGACAAGGCAATTCTCTCTGCGCGTGTAAAGACGTTCTTGTGCTAATATTCGCGCCCGACGGAGAGGTGGCAGAGTGGCCGAATGTACCTGACTCGAAATCAGGCGTAGGTGGAAGCCTACCGAGGGTTCGAATCCCTCCCTCTCCGCCA
>NZ_JAEUOL010000030.1 GCF_016789985.1 Accumulibacter sp. | reverse complement strand
TGCTAATGAGGGTTCCACGCAGCGTATGTCATCAGGGCCGGTGCCGACGGGCACCACGAAAGTAGGCCGGATAGATTCCTGCAGGCTGCTTCCGACAAACCAACAACACATCACCTTGCAAAATCGGGGGAGTCCATAGATAGATTCACCTTAGAGGGTGTAGCCGAAATGATTACTCTGCCAGCCTAGTCGCAAGGATACGCGCTTCGACCAGCCAGACCCAAGCAACCGGCGCCCACTGGGAGCGATCGTGATGCGTGATGAGGCGCCGTGCGCGCTCGTTCCAGGCGTGGGTACGCTCGACGACCCAGCGCTTGGCCTGAACGACGAAGCCACTGGGGACGACCTCGGGCCACAGGGGCGGCTGCGCGTTTTGCCAGGTGCCCGTGCTGCGGTTGCCGGGGTGGCGGACGACTTCGACGTTGAGGGCGGGGTAAGCCTTCTCGATGGCCTGTGCACACTGACTGCCGTATGCGGCATCGGTGCAGAGCTTGCGCAACCCCGGCACCTTGGCCATGGCCTGGTGGGCGACCACGAGCGCGGCGGCGTCGCGATCCTGAACGGCGGCCGAGGTGACGGTCACGGCCAGCAACAGCCCCAGGGTGTCGACCACCAGATGACGCTTGCGTCCCTTGACTTCTGCCCGCATCGAAGCCGCTCATGCCGCCTTGGGCCGTACTGCGCGTGCTCTGCGCGTCGATGAGGGCCGCCGTGGGCTCGGGGTTGCGACCGATGCGATCGCGCCATTGCTGGCGCAGCCGATCGTGCCTGGCTTCGAAGGTGCCGGCCGCGGCCCAGCGGCTGAATGCCCTGTAGACCCCGCGCCAGGGCGGAAAACTCTTGGGCAGCAAGCGCCAGGCGCAGTCTGTACGCACGACGTAGCCGCACGCATCGACCATGCCCTTGCGCGCGTGCCGGGCCGGCGCGCCGCGCCCGCCTTGGCGCTCGAACAGATCGGCCACCAGCGCCCACTCGGCATCGGTCAGATCGGTGTTCATGCCGCTGCGGCTGTCGTTTCGCCGGTGCGCGTCGGGGTAGCCCCCCGCAGCGGGGCGCCGCCTCGAGTCGCGGCGCGCTCGCTGGGCTTGTGCGCTGCGGCTTGAGCCTGTCGATGCCCGTCTGCCGCAGCGCCTTGCGTACCGTGACCGTACAAGCGGCAACGCCGGTACGCCGCTGCAATTCCCGCGTGACCTCCTCCAGCGACGAGCGCGACTGCTCGCCTGTGATCGCGCGCAGAACCTCGATGTGTTGCGCCTGCAGCGCAGGCTTACCGCCCAGGTCTGCCGCGTGTGATCTCGCTCATCGCTCGTCGCCTCGTGTACCTCGGATGGCCACGCGCATAGAACAATCTGTTTATTTCGGCTACACCCTCTCACGCACAAAAAATCTGATACTTCTGTGCACCTGGGATGGTCGGGACCACGTCGCCGCGCTCTACGATCAACCGATGCGCTATCCGCCAGAGTACAGGCTTGCCGTCGATTGGGTTGGATGCCTCCTTCCCCAGGCGCTTCGCCGTCGACGCCTTGCGTCAGATCAACGGAGAAAAATAGGCGGCAGGACTTGCCTCTCCTCCTGAACGAGGCTGATCGGTGTTGCTGCTGCTCCGGGCTGCACCCTGACCGACGGGCGATCTGCCCTATAATCGCAGACCTCGAACGGACTCTGTCGTCTCCCCATTTGCCTAGCGGATCAAGCACGTGACCGAAGCTCTCTTTGAATCGACGATTACCAGCCGGCCGCTGCTCGGCCGTGGTAAGGTGCGCGACATCTATGCCATCGACGCTGACAAACTGCTGATCGTGACCAGCGATCGCATCTCGGCCTTCGATGTCATCCTGCCGGACCCGGTGCCCGGCAAGGGCAAGGTGCTGACCAGGCTGGCCTGTTTCTGGTTCGAACGACTGGCCGGCATCATCCCCAACCAGCTCACCGGAATCGACCCGGAAACGGTGGTGGTCGCTGCCGAGCGTTCCCAGGTGCGCGGCCGGGCGCTGGTCGTCAGGCGCCTGCGGCCTCTGCCGATCGAGGCGGTGGTGCGCGGCTATCTGATTGGCTCGGGATGGACGGACTATCAGGCCAGTGGCAGCGTCTGCGGTATTCCCTTGCCGGCGGGGCTGCAGCTCGCCAGCCGACTGCCGCAGCCGATCTTCACGCCGGCGACGAAAGCGGCAATCGGCGACCATGACGAGAACGTCTCCTTCGAACGCGCACAGGCCGACTGTGCCAGCGTGCTCGCCGATCTGCTGGCGGCCAGCGCTCGGAGTGGCGCAGAGATCGCCACGCAGGCCCGCGCTGCGGCCATCCAACTGTACACTACGGCCGCCCGGCATGCGGCAGCACGCGGTATCATCATCGCCGATACCAAGTTCGAGTTCGGGCTGGACGCCAGCGGCACACTGCACCTGATCGACGAAGCACTGACCCCCGATTCGTCCCGCTTCTGGCCCGCCGATGCCTACCGGGAAGGGCATAATCCCCCATCCTACGACAAGCAGTACGTCCGCGATTATCTGGAAACGCTGGACTGGAACAAGCAGGCGCCCGGTCCGCACCTGCCGCCAGCAGTGCTCGCCGGAACGCGCGCCAAATATGTCGAAGCCTGCGAACGCCTGACCGGCGAGAGCTTTGTCGACTGATTGACGGCCGGCTGTCAGGTATGCCCGGCAGCGTTTGCCGTCCCCGTCCACAAGGAGAACGCATGGGTCTGGAGCCCACTTCCACCGACCGCAACAGCAGCCCGCCCAGGGTTCGCAGCGCTCCGCTCGACCGACCATTCGCCTGGCTGGCAGCCGGCTGGCGGGATCTCCGTGCGAACCCGATCGCCAGCCTGGCCTATGGGCTGCTGTTTGCGATTGCCGGCGACTTGATCACCATTTTCGCCTGGCGCAACGGACACCTCTTCATCGTCGCCACTTCCGGCTTTTTCCTGGTGGCCCCCCTGCTCGCCGGCGGGCTCTACGAAATCAGCCGACGGCTTGAATCCGGACGGACTTCGACCTTTTTCGTATCGCTCGCCGGTGGTCGGCGCAATGCCCTGGAGCTGGCCAAGCTGGGTCTTCTGCTTGGTGCGATCGGGATCGCCTGGGAGCGCGTCTCGACGCTGCTGTTCGCCTTTCTGGCCCCGAATGTCGCGCCCGACCTGCTCGCCCTGCTCGCCGAGATTCACCTGTCCACCGATCACCGCGACCTGTTGCTGATCTGGATCCTGATTGGCGGTACCCTGGCCCTGCTCGTTTTCTCGCTAACGGTAATCTCGGTCCCCCTGCTGCTTGATCGCCGGACGGGAGTTGGCACAGCCATCCAAACCAGCCTGCGCTGTGTTGACGCCAACCTGCTGCTCATGGTCTTCTGGGGAGCGATCATCGTCACACTGACCGCCGTCGGCTTTCTGACCCTGTTTTTCGGCTTGACCGTCCTGATGCCCTTGCTCGGCCACGCCTCGTGGCACGCCTATCGCGACCTTGTAGAATAGCGTTCTGGCGCACCCTTTCGGCGATTCTCGACCGACGCCCTACTGCCCCCGGAAGCTCTGATGACTGCCCAAGACCTGCAAGACAACCCGTTGCTCGATTTCTCCGGCCTGCCGCGTTTCGACGCGCTGTCACCCGCCGATGTGCGACCGGCGATCAGCGAATTGCTGTGTCGCTGCCGCGCGCTCGTCGAACGACTGACTTCAGACGAGGTGGCCGCTACTTGGCGCGACTTTGCTGAACCCTTGAGTGATGGCTTCGAACAACTGTCTCGTGCCTGGGGGATCGTTGGTCACGTGCACTCGGTCAACGATGTTCCCGAGTGGCGCGATGCGTATCACGAGATGCTGCCGGAAGTCTCCCGCTTCTACGCCGAAGTCGGCCAGAACCTGAAACTGTTCGCGAAGTACAGGGCGATCGCCGGGAGTGCCGAGTACGCCCGCCTGTCGGCGGCCCAGCGACGCGTCGTCGAGCACGAAGTTCGCGATTTTCGCCTTGCCGGAGCGGAGTTGCCGGAAACGGACAAGCCGCGTTTCCAGGCGATCAGCGAGGAACTGGCACAGCTCTCGGCGAAGTTTTCCGAGAACCTGCTCGACGCCACCAATGCCTTTGCCGAACTGGTGACGGACGAAAGCGAACTCGCCGGCCTACCGGCAGACGCCCGCCAGGCCGCACGTGAGGCCGCCGAACAGGGTGGGCAGAGCGGCTGGCGATTCACTCTGCACATGCCTTCCTACCTGCCGGTGATGCAATACGCCGACAGTCGCCGCTTGCGCGCGGCGATGTACCATGCCTACGTCACTCGCGCCGCCGAGTTCGGCCCGGCCGAACTCGACAACACGTCGTTGATTCGCCGGATTCTCGAATTACGTTGCGAGGCAGCGCAACTGCTTGGCTACACCAGTTTTGCCGAAGTCTCGCTGGTACCCAAGATGGCTGAATCCGTACCGCAGGTCCTCGCATTCCTGCGTGATCTGGCGGCCAGGGCCAGACCTTTTGCCGAGCAGGACGTCGCCGATCTGCGTATCTTTGCGCGCCATGAGCTGGGTCTGGAAACCATCGAAGCCTGGGACGTCGCCTATGTCTCCGAGAAGTTGCTGCAGGCGCGTTACGCCTTCTCGGAACAGGAGGTGAAGCAGTATTTCACCGAAAACAAGGTGCTCGCCGGTTTGTTCTCGGTCATCGAAGAGTTGTTCGGTGTCTGCCTGAAACCCGATCACGCGCCGGTCTGGCACGAGGACGTTCGCTTTTTCCGCATCGAAACCCCTGATGGCGAACTCGTCGGACAGTTCTATCTCGACCTTTACGCGCGCGACACGAAGCGCGGTGGCGCCTGGATGGACGAAGCGATCAGCCGCCGCCGTGTGCGCCTCGATTTGGTAGACGGCGGCGAGGGCATCCAGAAGCCAGTCGCCTATCTCAACTGCAACTTTTCCCGGCCGGTGGGCGAAAAGGACGGCCAGCCGCGGCCGGCGACCTTCACCCACGACGAAGTGAGTACGCTCTTCCACGAGACCGGCCACGGCCTGCATCATCTGCTGACGCAGGTCGATGAGCTGGGTGTTGCCGGCATCCACGGCGTCGAATGGGATGCCGTCGAGTTACCCTCACAGTTCATGGAAAACTACTGTTGGGAGTGGGGTGTTGTACAGGGAATGACCGGCCATATCGACACCGGTGAACAGTTGCCGCGCGAGCTTTTCGACAAGATGCTGGCGGCGCGGAACTTCCAGAGCGGCATGCAGATGCTGCGTCAGATCGAGTTCTCGCTCTTCGACCTGCTGTTGCACAGCGAATTCGACCCGGCCGGCGAACGCAGCGTCCTCGAACTGCTGGACGACGTTCGGCATGAGGTGGCCGTCCTCGTTCCCCCCGAATGGCAGCGCTTTCCGAACAGCTTCTCGCACATCTTCGCCGGTGGCTACGGTGCCGGTTACTACAGTTACAAATGGGCCGAGGTGCTCTCGGCCGATTGCTACGGTGCCTTCGATGAAGTCGGCAACCCCTTCGACCGGAACACCGGCCAGCGCTTCCTGCGCGAGATCCTGTCGGTCGGTGGCAGCCGGCCGGCGATCGACAACTTCCGCGCTTTCCGCGGCCGCGAGCCCCAGGTGGACGCATTGCTGCGGCACAGCGGAATGGTTGCTGCCTGACCAGGAAAAAGCAAGCATGTCCATTTCCGCCACTCTGCGCCTGGCCTGGCTGGTTCTTGTCCTGCTGGCCAGCGCGGCTGCCGCCGCTCAAACCATGTACCGCTGGATAGACCCGAAGACGGGTGGCACGGTCATCTCGGACCAGTCACCGCCGCCCGGGACCCCGAACGTCACCCGCTACACCGCGGGCAGCAGTGGCACCGGCGAACGTCAGACGCCTTATGCCGTCCGCCGGGCCAGCGACAAGTTCCCGGTCGTTCTGTACAGCGCAGCCAGTTGCACGACAACCTGCCAGCAAGCGCGCGACTTCCTCAATCAGCGCGGCGTTCCCTTTACGGAGAAGGTGCTCAATACGCAGGAGGAGTTCGCCGGACTCGCCCGTGCGCTCGGCAATGAAGTCGTGTTGCCGAGCATCAGTGTCGGTCGGCAGCAGGCACGTGGTTTTGTGCCTGCCGCCTGGAACGATCTGCTGGACGCGGCGGCCTATCCGGCTGCGGACCCGAGTCGCTCCAGGCAGTAGCTGAATTGCGGCTGGTTCGCAGGCCGGGTGAACCAGCCGGGGGGGCGGGTCGCGCCAGGCATCTCTCCTCGGCCCGGGTGCTCATGCCGCTCCGGCGAAGGCCCTGTAGGCCTGGTACGCAGCCAGCACCGCCAACACCAGGAAAAAAGCACCGCTCAGTCGGTGCAGCAGGGTCAGGGGGATTTTCTGCAGGATGGTACGGCCGGCCAGGATGCCCAGCGCCGAGGTGGTGGCCAGCGCCAGGCTGGCGCCGAGCCAGACGGCGGCCGCCACGTGCGTGCTGCTCATGGCGACGACGGCGAGTTGGGTCTTGTCGCCAAATTCGGCTACGGTCAGCAGCAGGAAAGTGGTGAAAAAGATGCCATGGCCACTTTTCTCCTCGACTTCTCCGTCATCTTCGTCATCGACCGCACGCAGCGCATGCAGGCCGAACATGGCAAACAGGACGGCGACCGTCACCCCCACCACCCATTCCGGCAACCAGTTGGCGATGGCCACGCCGAACACGACGGCAAGTGTGTTGAGCAGCGCAAAGGCGGCCAGCGCGCCGAGCATGACCGGCAGTGGTCGGTGCCGGGAAGCGAGGGTCATGCACACCAGCTGACTCTTGTCGCCGATTTCGGCGGCGGCGATCAGGGCAAAGCTGGTGGCCGCCGTGGTCGAGAACTCCACGATGCCAGCGCTGCCGAGCAGCGACGAAAAAAGTGGCAGAACAGTCTGCGGGTGATCCATTCATGCCTCCAGAAGTGTTTTCGGTCGGTGGAGATTGCGGCGAAAGCGTAGAGCTAACCGGCGCTGCGCGGCTTTATCGCGCAGCGTCCAGCGACCGAAGGGAGCGAGGTTGAGCGCCGGGTTAGAGCGCATTAGCCGCCCAGCAGACCAATTGCGCCACCAGCGATTGAAGCCACCAAGGGATGTTCGACTAGGCGCTGAAGAAGCCCTTTGGCCTCCGCTTTTTGCTCCGGGGTTCCATTCGAGTTATCGATTACACGCGCAAGTTCTGCTATGTGTTGCGTGACGGACATTTGATTATGGTCGCCGACCACAACATTAGATGAACCGGAAACATTGATTGTCTTGTTTTGCACAAACTCCACCTTTATGTCTGGGGTTGCCTCACCTTCAACGACGTCGATTCCAAATGCACTGATCTTTCCTAAACCAGCCTCGATACCACCGTGGCTCCGAAGAACCTTCCACTCAATAAGGCCATGCTGTCCGAGTTGATCCGAGACGGCCAATATGTCTTCGATTGCAATCTGAGGATCAAAGTCTTCCGGCTTTGGCGTGAAGAGTTGCCCCCTCCGGTGCTCGTAATACTTTGCAAGGATGATGCCTCGAAGTTGGGTGTCCTTCATTATGCCTCCGGAGTCAGTAATGCGCTCCAACCCGGAATTATAAACCGGGGGGCCTCGTTGCGGGTTATGCATGAAGCATTGAGTCTGGCATTTTTCTGGCTATGGCGTGGTGGCAGCCAATACCGCGGATCTGTCGGTGGGAGGACGCAAAAAAGCCGCGCCACAGGGCGCGGCTTTCGAGTGAAGCAGCGGTACTCAGTGGAACTGTTCTTCCTCGGTCGAACCGGTCAGTGCCGTGACGGACGAGGTGCCGCCCTGGATGACGGTGGTGACTTCATCGAAGTAACCGGTTCCGACTTCCTGCTGGTGCGAGACGAAAGTATAGCCGCGGTCGCGAGCGGCAAACTCGGGTTCCTGAACCTTCTCGACGTAAGCCGTCATGCCACGGGCGACATAGTCCTGCGCCAGGTCGAACATGTGGTACCACATGTTGTGGATGCCGGCGAGGGTGATGAACTGGTACTTGTAACCCATGGCGCCGAGTTCCCGCTGGAACTTGGCGATGGTGGCATCGTCGAGGTTCTTTTTCCAGTTGAACGACGGCGAGCAGTTGTAGGCGAGCAGCTTGCCGGGATGCTTGGCGCGTACCGCCTCGGCGAACTGGCGGGCAAACTCGAGATCGGGCGTCCCGGTTTCGCACCACACCAGGTCGGCGTAATCGGCGTAGGCAACGGCACGTGAAATCGCCTGTTGCAGGCCTTTTCTGGTCTTGTAGAAACCTTCCGAAGTCCGCTCGCCGGTGACGAAAGGTTTGTCATTGTCGTCGCAGTCGGAGGTCAGCAGGTCGGCAGCTTCGGCATCGGTCCGCGCAATGACCAGCGTCGGCACGCCGCAGACGTCCGCCGCGAAGCGTGCGGCGATCAGCTTCTGGACGGCTTCCTGCGTCGGCACCAGAACCTTGCCGCCCATGTGACCGCATTTCTTGACCGAGGCCAGTTGGTCTTCCCAGTGCACCCCGGCAGCGCCCGCGCGGATCATCGCCTTCATCAACTCGAAGGCGTTCAGCACGCCGCCAAAACCCGCCTCGGCGTCGGCGACGATTGGCGCAAAGTAGTCGGTGTAGCCCTCGTCGCCCGGGTTTACGTTTTTCGAGAACTGGATTTCGTCAGCGCGACGGAAAGAGTTGTTGATCCGCTCGACCACCTTGGGTACCGAATCGACCGGATACAGTGACTGGTCCGGATACATCGCGGCGTAGGAGTTGTTGTCGGCAGCGACCTGCCAGCCGGAAAGATAAATCGCCTTGACGCCTGCCTTGACCTGCTGCATCGCCTGACCGCCGGTCAGCGCGCCGAGGCAGTTGACGTAGGGTTCGGTATTGACCAGCTTCCAGAGCTTCTCGGCGCCGCGACGGGCGACGGTGTACTCGATCGGGAACGAACCGCGCAGTCGGACGACATCAGCAGCCGAGTAGCCGCGCTTGATTCCTTTCCAGCGGGGATTTTCGGCCCAGTCTTTTTCCAGTTCGGCGATCTGTTGCTCTCTAGTGCTCATGATTAACCTCACGAAAGATTAGGAAATGCAGGGGGGCTATGGTGATGCCCGTGAGCCGAATCAGGGACTGTTGCAAGCGCCGACCCGGGGCGACCAATGGCGAGAAGTATAGTGTGCTTTTCCTGTGTGGGCAACAGTCTTATATAAGACATAAGATGTATTTTTTACTCAAGTGAAACAGGAATTTGCACATCCTTTCCCGCATGGCGGAAAGAGGTTCTCGTGCGTGAAATGGCGTAGGCCGTTGTCGGTCGCCTGGACGCTGCGTTCGAAGCATCCTGCCACAGCCATCGGCGGCGTGGCAATTCGCTGGTCCTCAGCCTGTCCCGTCCGCGACTTCGTCTTCGGGTAGCAGCAGCCTGTCGAGCACCGACTGGATGCCATCAGCCGGCCGGCGGTAGTCCAGGACCAGTTGGGCGGCCGACCTGCCGCTCTGCTGTATGGCCTCGATTTCCCCGTCTGGGCCGCAGGTCAGCGAGCGGCCGTCCCGTTCTCCGTCACGCGTCGACCGTTGGCCAGTCGTCACGTACGAAAGTACTGGAATTGCCGATCAGTACCGTGCTCAGCATGCCGCTGAAAGATGCGCAGAGCTTCGACGATCTGTCGGATTCACCGGCCGCTCTTCGTGGGGGTATACAGCGCAGTATGGCCGTTGCGCCGCCGGCGTTCTTCTCGATCGCCCAGACATGGCCATGCGGGACCATTCGGGCACATTCGAGGCCGACCGGGCCGGATATCCCAGGCGCGACCCGGTTGTTCCTCCATCCGGGGTCGTGGTCGGCCATCCCGCGCTTCAGGCGGTCAGGACGTGTCGCTGGCGACCGCTTCCGGATTGCCCGGAAAGTAGAAGTGGACATGCGAACTCGATGACGATGGTGTGCAAGCCATGGCCGAGGGCGCTTGTCAGGGCGCCTAAGGCGGCGCTCCCGTGCTGGACCACCGCTGTTTCTTCTGCATGCACGGCTCATGGGTTGGCCTGGCTGTTCCCTCGTTCGATAGCGGAGTGCAGCGAGCGCAGGCCGAGGGTCAACCGAGCCCAGTCCTCCTCCGCGCCGGGTACTCCCAGGCGGAGCAGATCGAGTTCCGGGAAATGCCGGGTCAGGATGCCCCGGCGGGCGAGAAACTCGTGCATTGCCCCGCCGTCAGGGCTGCATAGGGTGGCGAACAGCGCCGTGCTGCTCACCTCGCCCAGCCCGGCCAGCAGCCGCTGCAGGCGGTCGCCGGCAGCGCGCCGCTGCGCTCGCGTCGCCGTCTGCCATTGATGATCGGCCAGGGCCATCCGGGCGACGGCTCTGGCCGGGCCGGATACCGCCCACGGGCCGAGTTGCTCGCGCAACCGGTGCAGCAGATCCGGGGTTGCCAGGATGAAGCCGATCCTTGCCCCGGCGATTCCGAAGAATTTGCCGAGCGAGCGCAGGACGATCAATCTGGGCATTTCCGGGGTGCCGGCAAGATCGGCGACGCTGTCTTCCGGTGTCGGGTCGACGAACGCCTCGTCGACGATCAGCCAGCCCCCTCGCCTGTTCAACTGTCGGGCTGCGTCGATTACCGTGGCTCGCGAATGGCGGGCAGCCGTCGGGTTGTTCGGGTTGCACAGCAGCACATAGGGGGTGGCTGCGGCGACTGCGCGTGACAGCTTGCCATCAATCTCTCGCACGCGATGCCCGGCCGTTCGCCAGGCATGCGGGTGTTCGGCGTAGAGCGGTGAGAGGCAGGCGATGGCGGCCCGTGGCAGCAGGTTCGGCAAGCGCTGGATGGCGGCCTGCGACCCGGCCACCGGTAGCAGGTTGGCGTTACCGTAACAGACCGCTGCCGCCGTCTCGAGTCCGTCGTTCTCTTCCGGCAGGCGTTGCCAGACACTCGCCGGCAAGGCGGGCACCGGCCAGGCGCAAGGGTTGATCCCGGTCGATAGATCGAGCCATGCAGCGAGCGGAATGCCGTAGTGAGCCGCCGCCGCACGCAGTCGGCCGCCGTGTTCAAGCATGCTGGCCGTTCCGCGCGCAGAACGTCGGCGCCTGACTCATGCCGCTTGCGTGTCCGGCCGACGGCTGGCGGCCTGCATTTCGGCCAGAGTGGGCCCCATCGGCACGGTCTGTTACCGGTCGGTCTCGCTCCATTGTCCGTAGTAGAGCAGGTCGGCGGGGCAGGCGCGGCAGCCAACCGGCTTTTCCCACCTCCGGCTGGTCGTCGAGATGGCTGACCCAGCCGATGCCCAGACCTTCGGCGCGGGCGGTCAGCCAGCGGTTCTGCACGGCGCGGACACTGCTGCAGAGGTCCCTTGTCAGCATGTGCGTGCGACCGAGAACGACCGCTCCGCTGCGCGAGCGGTCACAGGTGATGCACACAGGTTGATCGGCGATTCGGGAATGTACTGCAGCTTCAGCCGGCCATGGGTCGCCCGTTTCTCGTCCGGGAACATGTGCGCCGCTTCCGGGTTGGTGGCGCAGAACGCGTCATGGACGCGTTGCCCGGCTTCCGGCGAGCGCATCACGACGAAATTCAGCGTCCGTATGAAGCTCGTCGCGGGGGTGTGATGAGCAGCCAGCAGCACCCGTCTCAATGCCGCGTCGGGCACCGGGTCGGGCAGGAACTGAGCACGTACCTTACGATGGCTGAAGATCACCGGATAAACCGCTGTCCGGTCGGTTTCGGTGAAAGCATGCGTCTGCGGCGCTCCAGGGTTTTCCATGGATTCCCATTCTGGAAAAAAGGTGGCTTCCTGGCCGGTTTCCTGACTTGGATTGATCTGGTCGATATGCCTTGCCGATTCGCGTCAGCGACCATTGCATCGCCCGTCCTCCTTGCCGCGCTGGGCACGTGGCGGACTTGCACCGCCTGCCCGGTTCCCTGCCCAGCAGGGCGGGCAGTACCCGGAGACAACTGCCTGCAACAGGTCAGGCAGCGGCGATGGTGCCACAAGTGAGAACCTTTTTCACGCGGCACGGCGAGCGCTCTTGCTGGTCGGCGCGCGGTGCGCATGCCGCAACACATCGGGTTGACGCTGCCGGGGTCGTGCGAAGACCGGCATGCTGGAGGATTGTCTGAGCCGCTGTGTTGCCTTAAGACCGACGTAAGCCTTGGCCATGACCATGCAGGGGAGTTCTGCCAGTTGCATTGTCCGAGAACCCGGAGCCGTGCCGTATGTCCGGAAAGTGCGGACTGGTCGGACCTCTGATCGGCCAGTCTTTGCGTGTCCCGTGCGCCCGAGCTGGACGGTAGCCGCAGTACTGATCGCCTGTCCACGCACCGTTGGGGCGGGTTTCTCTCATGATCCGGAGGTATGAACGATGTCCGTCAAGGTAATTTCAAGCAAACTCTTGTTGCCATGCGCTGTGGCGCTGGCAGCCATGCCGGGTGCGCAGGCCGCGCCACCCGCCGGGCAGCTCCTGGCCGCGCAATGTGCCCAGTGTCACGGTACCAACGGCAACGGTCCTGGCTTTGACGAGGTTGCCGGGAAGAGCGCCAGCGAATTGCGCAAGGATCTTCTGGAAATGAAGCGCCGCCCGGTGGAAAACATCATGGACCGTCAGGCTCGCGGTTACACCGACAGCCAGATCCAACTCATCGCCGACTACCTTGCCGCCCACAGCGGCGGCGACCACTAATCCGCGGGAGAGGCCGACATGCATCAGATCAACAGAAGACGATTTCTCGAACTGGCCGGTGTCGCCGCAGCTGGCGCCGCCCTGCCCTGCAGTGTAGGCGCTGCGATTCCGGCACGCGTCGTGGTCGTCGGTGGAGGTTTCGGTGGCGCCACGGTTGCCAAGTATCTCTGCATGTGGGGCGGCGGCAAGGTCGCCGTCACGCTGGTGGAACCCAATCCCAGCCACATCGCCTGCATACTTTCCAACCTGGTGGTGACCGGGGCTCTGGCCATGGACCGCATCACGCTGGGCTACAGTGCATTGAGAACCAGACATGGCGTCTCCGTGGTCCAGGGGCGTGTCACGGCCATCAACTACGGGAGCGGCAAAGGCACGGTGAGCCTGAGCAGCGGGACATCACTCGACTATGACCACCTGGTGTTGTCTCCCGGTATCGACTTCATCCCGCCACCCGACTCGTCCTGGGATCCGAACCTCACACCGCACGCCTGGCAGGCCGGCCCGCAGACCCTGCTCCTGAAGAAACAGTTGGCCAGCATGCAGGACCGCGACACCTTCGTCATGACGGTGCCCAGGTCACCCTATCGCTGCCCGCCGGGTCCCTATGAGCGGGCCTGCGTGGTCGCCGATTACCTGAAAAGGAAGCGACTCAACTTCGCCAGAGTCGTTGTGCTCGATGCCAATGCGGGTATTCAGGCGGAGCCCATCGCCTTTGGCGACGCCTTCAACTTCACCTACAAGGGGATGATCGACTACGTTCCCAACGCGACGGTAGCCTCGGTGAATTCGCAGACGCGCAGCATCGTCACCAGTGCCGGCACCTGGTCGAATGTCCGCGTCCTCAACTACATTCCCAACCAGAGGGCAGCCGCCATCGACCCGACGGCTCCCGGCCGCGGTTGGCCGTTGCTCAACGCACAGGGTTTCGTGCCGGTGGACCCGCTTGCCTACGGGATCAGCGGCTTCCCCAACATCCATGTCATCGGTGATGCCTGTGCGCTGCCCGCCAGCGACGGCAAGGCGGTACCCAAGTCCGGCCACATGGCCAATGCGCAAGCCAAGGTCTGCGCCGATGCCATTCTGCGCGCCCTCAATGGGGAGGCGCCCGATACCAACGTCACCACCAACTCCGCCTGTTTCAGCCCGATCACCTCCACCACGGCGTCCTGGCTGTCGGCCAACTTCAACTATGGAGACATCTACGACGCTGCGGGCAAGGTCAAGGGCAAAGGGATGCACCGGGTTGATCTCGGCGAAGCACCGAAGACCAACGGTGACAACTACCAGGACATGTTTACCTGGGCGGAAGGGCTCTTCGCCGACAGCTTCGTCTGAACCGGCCCCCGGCCGGCAGCCGCAAAAGCAAACGGGCAGAGCCCCGGTTCTGCCCGTTGCTAGATCTGCCGGGCTTACTGCTTGGCGGCCTTGACGTCGCCGTCGGCACCGACGCCCATCGTGTAGCCCATGGAGACATGGTGGAAGCGGCCGATGGCATGGTCGGAGTGAATGGCGACGCCGAACGGGGTGGCCTTGCCTTCGGCCAGAGCGCCGTTGAGCTTGCGGGTGAAGGTCACGGTGTAGATATCGCCGGTCTTGCTGCCTTCGGCCTTGACGCCCGCCGTGCCGCCTTCCATGTTGCGCTTGTCGGTCACCGATCCATCGGCGGCCTTGGCACCTTTGGCGCTCTTCCACTGCATCAGTTCGTAGGCGCCATCCTTGGTGTATTTGGTTTTCTTGTCGTCCGCACCGGGCATGGTGCGTGCGTCACTGTGGCAGGTTGCCCAGCAACCGACCTGGGCGCCCTGACTGACCTTGTCGTTGGCGAACAACACGGTCGCCTTGACCTCGTTTTCCTTGTCTGCCGGGTCGACACCGCCACCCGGTGCCTTGAAGGTCAGGCGAACATAGAGGTTATCCTTGTCGTAAGCACTCTGCACACTGACCGGGAAACTCATCGTCTTGGGTGCGCCCTTCGGTTCGAGGTCCTTGCCGGCGAGGCGCTTCATGTCGAAGTTGAGGCCTCCCTTTTCCTCATGGCAGCCGACGCAGCTTTCGCCCTTGTTGAGGCCGGTACGACCGCTGTGGTCCGACTTTTTCATGATCCACTCGATCGGCGTCACCCCGGCGTGGAAAACCTGAACGTCGCGTTTGGGAACCTTGCTCCAATCGGGGGCTGCAGCCTGCGCGACTTGCGGACCGAAGGCCAGCAGGGCGCCGAAGAGGGCCAGGGAAACGCTCGTTTTTCTCATTTCAGACTCCACTCAAGTGTTGGTCGGGTTGGGGACGGTCCAGGGCGGCTGGCTGTTCGCCATCCGCCGGACCGTCGGTCAGGTCAAATGCCGTGCCTGGGCGAGGCGGACTATTCGTCGTCCTCTTCCGGCATGTTCTTCGGCTTCTTGTGGGCGATGCCCTTGTGGCAATCGATACAGGTCTTCTTCTCCTCCTGGCCGATCTTGTGCATTTTTGATGCGCGGGCTTTCTGCTTCTCGATATCCATCGCCGAAAACGAGTGACAGTTGCGGCATTCGCGCGAATCGCTGCCCTTCATGCGTTCCCATTCATGAGTCGCCAGTTCCAGACGCTTGGCCTCGAACTTCTCGGGCGTCGAGATCGTCCCCATGATCTTGCCATAGACTTCCTGGCTTGCCTGAATCTTGCGCATCATCTTGTGTCCCCAGTCCTTGGGCACATGGCAGTCCGAACAATAGGCGCGCACGCCGGTCCGGTTGCTGTAGTGGATCGTCGTCTTGTATTCCTGATAGACGTTGTCCCTCATCTCGTGACAACCGATGCAGAACTCGAGCGTGTTGGTGGCTTCCATCGCGGTGTTGAAGCCACCCCAGAAGAGAACGCCGGAGACAAAACCGACCGACAGCAGCGCCAGTAGCGAGTACTTGGTGCTTGGGCGTTTGAGTCTTGCCCAGAAACCTGAGCTGTTATCGGTCACGATGCTTCCCTCCCCCTAGATTTTTCAGGCCGTCGGCCGAGCGCCGAGGCTGGCGGAAGTCTAGCGGATGAGGCGGCGCCGACGGTTTGATCTATGTTAACAAAAAAGAGAGAAATCGGCCCGAGGTTGTGCCGGCGCCGGGGCAATTCCTCAGGGTTGAACCTGATCGATCAGCAGGTGCAGATCCTGGCTGCCAGGCTTGATGCCGCCGAGCCTGCCAAAGAGGTCGCCGGGCGAACTGGTCGCACTGCCGGCCTTGGCAACTCGCGCCTCGATGCTGACCCGGGCGAAATCCGAGATCTTCTTGCCGTCGGCCAGCGCCATCGAATCATCGAAGCGGAAACGCAGTGGCAGATCGGCCACCGTTGCCCGCGTGGCGGCCAACGGCATGCGCGAGCCGTCCTCGGCGCGGGCAAAGACGAAGAGCACGTCGCCCGGCTTGACCTGCCCGGCCAGCTTGCCACTCAGCGTCACTTCGCCGCTGATCGCGTTGCGGTTGGCGGCCGGCTTGCGCGTGACGTTGCTGCCGCCGGACTGGGCGGCCATCGTGCGTGCCCTGGTGACCGCTGCTTCGAGTGCCTTGGCGTCGTCGGAGCCCGGCTCGAGCTGCAGCAGCAGTCGCGACCAGTACTCGGCGGCCGCCGTGAAGTCCTGTCGGTCGCTCGCCGCGGCGCCGGCCAGCAGCAGTGCCTGTGGTTCGTTCGGGTCGATTTTCAGGGCGCGCGCGATGAGTTCGCTCGGTTTTCCCTGCAGATCGCCGCCACTGGCCTGGCTGAGAACTTCGGCGTAGTCGGCGAGCAGGCCGGCCTCCTGGTCGACCAGCCGGCTGGCATGGGTAAACGCCTCGGCCGCTTCCGGGTAGCGTTCGAGCACCTTGTACGAGCGCGCCAGCATGACCCAGCCTTGCGCGTCATCCGGATTCTTCTTCAGCTTCTCGATCAGGCTGCCGAGCATCGCCTCGATCTGCTGTGGCGTGACGCGCGCCTGCCGCTGCAGCGGGTCGAGTGCGCGCGGGGTGCCGAGCAGCGCGTAGCCACCGGCCGCTGCGAGCGGGATGGCCAGGAGCAGGATGAGCGCCGTCTGGCGACCGCCAGTGCTGCGGCTTGCCGGCGCCGACTGCGCTTCGACCTCGTCGAGCAGGCGGCGTTGCAGTTCGGTCCGCGCCTGTGCGAAGTCAGTTTCGGCGAGCGAGCCATCGCGGCGCTCGCGCTCGAGTTCGGCCAACTGGTCGCGGAAGATCGTCAGGTTGATCTCGCGGCGGTCGGCGCGCGCGGCCTGCCCCGGTATCCGCCACAGCGGCGGCAGGAGGATGGCGAGAACGGTGACGAGCAGCACCGCCGCGACGATGATGAAAACGGTCATGATTGCCCCTGGCGAGGTTCCTGTTGCTGCAGCAAATCGTCGGCCCGCCGTTGTTCCTCGACGGTCAGGGGTGTGTCCCGGATCACAAGGTTGCGTCGGCGCAGGTAGAGCAGCAGCGCGCCGAGCCCGCAGACGAACAGCAGGGCGGGACCGAACCACAGCAACAGCGTCGTACCCTTCAGCGGTGGCCGGTAGCGCACGAAGTCCCCGTAGCGGCTGACCATGAAGTCCATGATCTCGGCATCGTTTTTGCCGTCGCGGATCAGGGTCCGGATCTCGCGCCGCAGGTCGTTGGCCAGTTCCGCGTGCGAGCCGGCGAGCGACTCGTTCTGGCAGACCAGGCAGCGCAGTTCGGACGAAATGGCGACCAGGCGCTTTTCGATCACCTCGTCTGCCGCCAGTGGTTTCGCTTCGCCGGCGTGCACGCCTTGCCAGGCGGCGCTTGTCACGACGAGCAGGAGGACCAGCAGCCAGCGCCTCATTTCTGCAACTCGGCGAGCAGCGGCAGGATCTTGCCGGAGAAGATGTCCGGGCTGATCGGGCCGGTGTGCTTCATGCGGATGATCCCCGTCTTGTCGATGACGTAGGTTTCGGGCACCCCATAAACGCCATAGTCGATGCCGACCCGGCCGTCCATGTCGAGGACCGACAGAGTGTACGGATTGCCGTGTCTGGCGAGCCAGCCGGCGGCGCGCTCGACCACCATCCTCTGTTCCGTGCCAGGTGCCAGCCTGTCGCTGTCGATCGCGCCGTCGCCACGTACTTCCTTGTAGTTCAGGCCGACCAGCGGTACCGTCTGGCGCTTCGCCAGTTCGACCAGCACCGGGTGCTCCTGGCGGCAGGAGACGCACCACGAGGCCCAGACATTGAGCAGCCAGACCTTGCCGAGCATCTCTTTGGGCGAGAACTCCCGGTCCGGCGCGTCAAGCCGCGGCAGCGCGAAGGCGGGGGCCGGTTTGCCGACCAGGGGGGAGGGTACGTCGCGCGGGTTGAGATTGAGTCCGACGGCGAGCAGCGCGACGAGTACGGCGAAGCCGATCAGTGGCCAGAGAAACCTGTTCATGAGCGATCCCTCAGGCGTGGTGAGCCAGCGAGGCGGCGGCGGGCAGGCCGGCCGGTGCGCGTGTCTTGATGCGGTAGCGGCGGTCGCTGATGGCGATCAGTCCGCCAATCGCCATCAGCACGCAGCCGCCCCAGATCCAGTCGACGAATGGCTTGTGGTAGACGCGAACCGCCCAGGCGGCGTCCGGTCGGGCCTTGTCGATCGGTTCGCCCAGCGAGACATAGACGTCGCGCAGCAGGCCGGTATCGATCGCCGCTTCGGTCATCGGCATCGACGAGGCGACGTAGAAGCGCTTCTCCGGGAACAACTTGCGGATTGCTCGGCCATCGCGGATCAGATCGACGTCGCCGACCAGCGCCCGGTAGTTCGGGCCCTGCTCCTGGCGCACACCGTTGAAGCGGAAGGTGTAGCCACCAACCCCGACGGTGTCGCCGATTTCCATCTTGACGTCCTTCTCGGCCTGGTAGCCGCCGACCATGGCCACCCCGACGATGAACACCGCGATGCCGGCGTGCGCCAGATGCATGCCGAAGAAGCTGCGCGGCTGTCGCCGGGCGACGGTCAGGAAAGACTGGCTG
>NZ_JAEUOL010000013.1 GCF_016789985.1 Accumulibacter sp. | reverse complement strand
CCGAGGGTGTCGTTGATGTTCTTGAAGTGATCGAGGTCAAGGAACATCACGGCCAGCGAACCTTGCTCCCGCCGCGCCGAAGCCAGCGCCTGCTCGAGGCGGCCTTGCAGGTTCGAACGGTTGGGCAGATCGGTCAGGGTGTCGAAATGTGCAAGATGGCTGATCCGTTCCTCGGTCGCCTTGCGTTCGGAGATATCCACGAAACTGCCGATGTAGTTCTCGATGTTGCCATCCGCGCCGCGGATGGTGGAGATCGAAAGCCATTTCGGGTAAACCGTACCATCCTTGCGGCGGTCCCAGATTTCGCCCTGCCAATGGCCACTGCTCGTGATCGCCTGCCACATGGCTCGATATTCTTCCGGCGACGAGCGTCCCGACGACAGGCGGCGGGGGTCGGTCCCGCGCACATCTTCGGGAACATAGCCGGTCAGGCGGGAAAAAGCCTGGTTGACCTCGAGAATGCGATTGTTCCGGTCGCTCACCATGATCGCCTCGGCACTGTGTTCGAACACCGCCGCCAGCAGGCGCAGACGCCGCTCGGTAACTCGGCGCTCGCTGATGTCGCGCCAGATGGTGTGCAGGATGACCTCGCCGCGCAGGGTGATCGGCGTCAGGGTAACCTCCACCGGCACCGGTTCGCCATTGCGACGCTGGTGGATCCACTCGAAGCGATGGTAACCGCAGCGTAGCGCGGTGCCGATCATGACGGCCGCCTTATCCCTTGACGACTGTCCATCGGCCTGGCAGGTGGGCGAGATTTCATCCGGGCTGCAGCCGAGAAAATCCTTCTTGGAGGCATAGCCAAGCAGCTCCAGGGTGGCCGTGTTGCAATCCATGAAAGCTCCGTCCTTGAGCAGCAGCAAGGGATCCTTGGCATCCTCGAACAGACGGCGGAAGGCCTCCTCGCTCTCCCGCAACTGTTTCTCGGCCAACAGGCGCTCGGTGACGTCTTCCTTGACCGCCAGGTAATGCGTCACCTCGCCGTGATCACCGATAACTGGTGCAATCGATGCCTTTTCCCAGAAGAGGGTGCCATTCTTGCGCTTGTTGTGCAGCAGCCCCGTCCATACCTTGCCTTCGAGAAGGGTCTGCCAAAGCGTGCGATAGGTTTCATTCGGGGTCTCCCCCGATTTCAGGATGCGCGGATTCTGACCAATCGCTTCGAGCCGCGAGTACCCGGTCACCTTGGTGAAACTCGGGTTGACGTACTCGATCTCGCCACTGCAATCGGTGATGACGATGGCCACCGGGCTCTGCTCGACCGCCTGCAGCAAATGCCGCGATTCCTCTTCTGCCTGCTGACGCTCGGAGATGTCTGCAAAAACCCAGATGCTGCCATCCAGCGGCTTGCCCGGGTCGATCGCCCGGCCGGTCAGAGCGCCCCAGAAGAGACTGCCGTCCTTGCGTCGGAGCATCAGTTCGGTGCTGAAGTTGCGGCCTTCGGCAGCCACCGCGTAGGCGCGCTCACCCACCTTCTCGAAAACCTCGTGGCTCGGATAGAAACGTTCCGACGACTCGTCAAGCAGCTCACCTGGCCGATAGCCAAAGATCTCCTCGAGGCGTCGGTTGCACGACACGACTCGTCGTTGCCGGAGGTGAACGATGCCGACCAGTGCATTGCCCAGCAGGGTCTGCAGCTCGGCCAGCAACTGGCGGTTGCGCTCCTCCATCTGTTGACGCTCGCTGAGGTCGGCAAGAACGTTGGCGATGACCGGCGTGCCGTCCTCTGCGTGGTGCACGGTAAACAAGGTCTGGATGGTCGGGATCTGGTGCCCGTCGCGCGCCGTCAGCGCTAGTTCACCGGTCCATTGACCATGCCGGATGACCGATGGCAGGACCTCGTGGCGCAGTCGCTCCGCGTTCTCTGCACTGTAGAAACGGTCGAACGAATAGTCGCTGCACGCGGCGTCGGCCGGGATGTCCAGCATGCGGCGCAGGGCGGGGTTGGCGTAATGCAGCCTGCCGTCAGCCTGCGCCATGGCGATTCCCTGACCGGCATTCTCCGCGAGGCGCTCGAACACCGTCAGCCGCTCGCCCTTTTCCCGCTGCCGTCGCTCGCTGTCGACCAGGTCCGCCAGGATTTCCCCCTCGCGTTCCTCGGTACGCCAAAGGCGTAGCAGCATCCCCCCGAACAGCGCCAGCAGAAGAACGGAGGAAGCCCCCACCACCCAGGTCTGAGTCCGCCAGCCGGCAAGGACATCATCGACGCTGAGCCCGATGGCGAAATAGAACGGATAGCGATCAAGCCGGTGAAAGCTGTAGATACGATCAACCCCGTCCGTCTGGGCGGTGAATCGCAACGTACCCGTTCTTGCGCCGGTGTCCATCGTTTGGCGCAGCGGGTGCTGCATCTGCAATGCCTCGTTCTCCTTGCCGGGCAACGGCGGCCAGCGCACCACCTGCCGGTGGTCGTCGCTACGGCGCAGAGCAATCGTTCCCCCGCCCTGCAGATCAACCGAGCGAAAAATCTCCTGGTAGCGAACCAGATCGAACACGACGCTGACGATGCCGACGAAGACGCCCTGCGCGTCGCGCAGGGCGCGTGTGATGATCATGCTGGAACGGCCGGTGGCCCGCGACACCAGAACTTCGGAGAAGAACAATCTGGCTTGCGGAGTGTCCCGCAGGTTGATGAAATAATCGCGGTCGGCGACGTTGAAAGCCGGCGTATTGGCCCGGTCGGAGCTGTACAGCAGTTCTCCATGGACATCGAACACCCGCAAGCCGACCAGCTCGTCGAAGTTCGTCAGGTGCGCGTCGAGTTCACCGTTGATGCGCTCGACATCGGCGGCGGGGATCTGACGACTCAGGGCGCGGGCCGGAAGGTCGTGCGCCAGCTCGTGCAGAATGGCGTCAGTGCGGCGCAGCGTCGCATCGAGATGAGTCTCGAAGATTGCCGCGTAGTTCCGCGTTCGCGTGCCCGCCTCGTCGATCTGCTCACGGTAGCTCAGCCACACCTGGTAGGCGAGCAGTTGCAACACCATCAGCACCAGGCAGGCAAGACCGACCAGCAAGGTGCGACGCGGGCGACGACGAATCGGGATCGGGTTTGCTTCAGTCATCGGGCAATACTGCAAGACTTTGCTGGCGAAGGCAAGGAACCATCCGCGTGGCACTCACCCAGCGCACCAGACTGGCGAAGTCCGCTCGGCGCTCGCTCAGTGTTCCATGACCGCCGGCGGCGAACCGCTCCGGCCGATTGCCCAACGCCCGAAAGCGACACCACAGGCGAGGGTCACAAAGCCGGCAGCCCAGCCGGCCTGACTGGCGCGGCCGCAGGCATCGAGCGCGACCCCGAAAGCGAGCGGCCCGATGAAACCGCCGGCAAAGCCGATCGTGGAGTACAGGGCGAGCGCCGTGCCGCGTTTTTCAGGCGTTGTTTCAGTAAGCAGTCCGGCGGTCAGCGCCGCCGAATCAAGATTCATGCTTGCCGCATAAACCAGCAACAAGACTACCAGAAAGTGACTGGACCGATCGCCCGAGCAGCTTACGACAAGGGCCAGGCAGCACGACAGAGGCATGACACCCTGCAGCCAGCGACGGCGGCCCCAGCGATGCGCGCCCTCATTGCCCAGGATGCTGGCTGGAACGGCAAGAAAGGTGGCCAACGCGGCAATCAAGCCCGGCATCGAGGTCCACGCATCCGGCGACCTGGCATGGGTCCAGGTCAGGTAGGCGACAAGCCAGGCGCGGAAGCCGAAGAGTTCCCAATTGTGGCCGAAGTAGCCACCACAGAAAGCCAGGACTCGCCGGTCGCCGAGGACGGCACGCCAATGACTGTGCCCGCCGCGTGGGCCGGCTGGTCTGGCGACTGCCGCGACCCCCAGCCAGACGAGCAGGACGGAGAGAAAAGCACAGGCCGCCGCCACGGCAAACAGTGCCGACCAGGGCAAGAGGCCCTGCAAAAGTTCGATCCAGAGATATGACAGACCAGCGCCAACGCCAAAGGTGGCGGTGTAGAAGGCGGTGCCTCGCGATTGACTGGTCATCGGCAGGCGGTCGGTCAAAGCCTTCAAGCCGGGCATGTAGGTTCCCGCCAGGCCGAGACCGGCAAGCCACCACCAGGCAAGAGCGGCAGCAAAGCCGTTGCTGAACAGGGCGAAGCCGGCCAGGGCCAAGCCGCTCAGGCCGGCGCTGGCGAGATAGACGCGGCGGGCGTCAATACGGTCGGTCAGGCTGACCAGCAGCGGGACCGCCAGAATATAGCCGAGGAAAAAGATGCCGCCAAGCCAGCCACCCTGCGTTGCCGACAGCGACCATTGCCGCGACAGTTGCGGCAGGAGCGACGGCACCAAGGCAAAGCCGGCCATCGAAAAGGCCTCTGCACCGCAGAAGATCAGGACCAGTGCCGGCGCGGAGCACACGCCGCGCATCAGGGCTCGCTGTTCGCTACGCGCTGCGCCAGCCAGATCGAGAGCGCCCGCAGACGCAGGAGCGGATCCTGCAGGGCAAGCAGTTTCTGCCTGGCCAGGATCTGCAAGGGCAGAATCTCGGTCAGCCGGTAACCTACCCAGCTCGCATCGTCGAAGGCATGCGGTGCGGGCAGTCGCTGCTCGCCAAGTTCGTCGGCGATTTTTCGCAGCAGCAGCACCAGCCCCTGGTGCCCCGGCGGAACCGGCTGCGCTGGCGGTTCGTCGAGCAACAGCACCGTCGCCCGTTGCAGGCTGGCGGTGATCGGCAGGTGGCGCTCGATGCGAAAGCGGCGACCACCGCGCACCTTGAGCAACATGATGCCCAATTGCGGCATGTCGACCTCGACGATATGTGCCAGCGTACCGACAGGCTGCGGTGCCGCCGGCACACCGACCTCACCACCGCTGGCGATCAGGCAGACACCGAACGCCGACTGCTCCTTCAGGCAGGCTGCCACCATGTCCAGGTAGCGCTGCTCGAATACCTTGAGAGGCAGCAGACCTCCCGGACAAAGGACGGCGCCGAGCGGGAAGAGCGGGATGGCCAGGCGCACCGGCTTGCTGGCAACAAACGGCTCCGACTGGTCTGGCGGCTCGTTCCCGCTCACCGGGCAGTCTCGCTGTCACCCCAGCGCTGCATCAGCGCGTGCTCGACACCAAGTTGATCGAGGATGCGGGCGACGACGAAGTCCACCAGATCCTCGACCCGCTGCGGCTGGTGGTAGAAACCGGGATTGGGTGGCAGGATCACCGCGCCAGCTCGCGACAGGCGCAACATGTTCTCGATATGAATGGTCGACAAGGGAGTTTCGCGCGGCACCAGGATCAGCTTACGGCCTTCCTTGAGCACGACATCGGCGGCGCGCTCGATCAGCTTGCTGGCCAGACCCTGGGCAACTGCTGCCAGCGTCCCCATTGAACACGGGCAGATGACCATCGCGTCGGGCGGGCTGGAGCCGCTGGCCAGCGGCGCAAACCATTCCTCGCGTCCATAGACCTCCAGCCCGCCGGGCAAGTCCCGATAACGTTCCTGCAGAACAGCGCACGCCTCGCTGGCGCGGGCCGGCAGCTCCAGCCCCAGCTCCTGCCTGGCGACAATCTGCGCCACTTGGGAGTACAGAAGCTGGACCCGGCAGCGCGCGGCCAGCAGGCATTCGAGCAGGCGCAGGCCATAGGGCATGCCGGAGGCACCGGTAAAGGCGAGACAGATGGTTTCAGACATGTTCGACCTGACGTTCCATGATCGGCAGTTCGTTGAGCAGACGCGCGGCGATCAGGCCGTTGATGATGCCGAAGACGCAGGCGGCCAGTGCGAATACCGGCAGCAGGAGGAAAAGTCCGTCATGCGGAATCAGCCACAGGCGCGCCAACAACAACTGGCCAGCGATATGGGCCAAGGCCGCCAGAATACTCCAGCTCACCGGCCCGAACCAGCGGCGCGGCAGACGGCAGGCGAGCGACAGGGTCAACAGGCTGCACAGCGCACCGCACAGGCTCATGAAGAAACCAGGCGAAAGAAAGTAGCCGAGCAGCAGACTGCCGGCAAAGACGCGCAGACCGGTGACCCAGGCGGCGGCGACCCAACCGTGCCGTGCCAGGACGATCAGCGTCACGATGTTCGCCAGACCGGGCTTGACGCCGGGCAGCGGCAAGGGGATCGCCGCGTCGACCAGCGACAGACCGATCGCCGCCGCGGCGAGCTGCGCGATGCGGTGGTCCTCCGGCGTTGTCGTGAGCCGGATCAGTGGCTGGCTGTCGGACACGCTGCGGGTCCGGGTTTCTCGACCTGCCAGGTCTTCAGTCACCGGACAGCGGCCCTCACGGTTCGGAAATCGCGCGGCCACGTGAGATGAAAGCGACGGAGTATCCGGCCTGGAAGCGCGAATGCAGCGCTTCGATGGTCGGTTGCGATACTGCGGCGGCAGCATCCCATTTGATCGCATAGTTGGCACCTGAACCGCCGAGGCTCTCGCGCAGTTCGATGAACAGTTCGAGGGTACCAAACGGCGGAATGGCCCTGGGGGTCGGCACCGAGTTGCGCAGCAGAACACCATCGGTGTTGTAGTAGTTCGCGGAGACAACGCGAATGGGGTTGTTGGGATCGGTGTTACGCACACTGACCAGCACCGACATCAGGCTGGTTTCGGACTTTCCCTTGGGGCCGATGTTGCCATGCCGGATTTCGGAGTAGATCGGCAGGTACACGGTTTGTCCCTTGGTCAGGGGTTCGATCCCTTCGGCCAACGCGGGCGCGAGCGTCACGGCAAGAAGCAACGCGGCAGCCAGCCGGCAACTCCCGGTCGCGGCGAGACGAAGGTGGGCGGCAAGAGAACGGGCAAGCAGCATGGCAGGCTCCTCGGCAATTGGGATCACATTGACAGTCGAACTCCGATACGGCGCGGCCGCATGGCCCTTTGTCGGCCAGCGCAGCCGGCGAGTGGCGTGGAAGAGTGCCCGGTCGCTCATCAGACCAGCCGGACCCTGAGCTCGCCGACTCCGGCCACACCGGCCTCCAGCACATCGCCGCGCAGCACGGTCGATACCCCGGCCGGGGTACCGGTAAAGATCAGGTCTCCTGGCGCCAATGCGACATAGGTCGAGAGATTGGCGATGACTTCCGCGACCTTCCACGACATCTGTCCAAGATCTCCGCTCTGCCGCAACCGGCCATTGACCCTGAGCCAGATCGAGCCGCACACCGGATGGCCAGCCACCGCCAGCGGGACGATGGCGCCTATCGGCGCGCTCTGGTCGAAGCCTTTGCCCATGTCCCAGGGATGTCCCTTTTCCTTCGCCCGCTGCTGCAGATCGCGCCGGGTGAGGTCCAGGCCGACGGCGTAACCATAGACGCAAGCCAGAGCCTCCGACGCCGGAATGTCGGCACCGCCGGCGGCCAGGGCGACCACCAGCTCGACCTCGTGCTGCAGATCGCGGGTGACCGGAGGATAGTGGACGTCGCCACCACCGGGGACCAGCGCATCGGCCGGCTTGCTGAAGAAAAAAGGTGGTTCGCGCGTGTCGGCGCCCATTTCGGCCGCGTGATCGGCGTAATTGCGCCCGACGCAGTAGACGCGGCGCACCGGAAACTGGGCGTCGCTACCGACCACGGGGACAGTGATCTGCGGTGCAGGGGGAAAAACGTGACTCATGCTCGCTCCTTGATGTGCTTCAGACGGGGTTGTCGATATCGACGAACTGGCAGTCGAGACCAAAGCGTTCGCTCAGATGCCCGGCCAGTGCCAGCACACCATAACGTTCGCTGGCATGGTGTCCGGCAGCGAGATAGGCGACACCGGACTCGCGCGCCAGATGAACGGTGGGCTCCGCTATTTCGCCGCTCAGGTAAAGGTCGACGCCGGCAGCGATGGCCTGTTCGAACATTCCTTGCGCTGCCCCCGAACACCACCCGACGCGGCTGACTGGTCGCTCGCCCTCACCAATCAGCAATGGCGCACGCTGCAACTCGCGGCCGACTCGTTCGGCGACCTGCGCAACGCTGCTCGGGCTTGCCGGATGCCCCAGCCAACCGATCTCCTGCTCGCCAAAGCGCCCGTCGACAGTCCAGCCGAATCGCCTGGCCAATTGGGCGTTGTTGCCGAACTCAGGGTGACCGTCGAGCGGCAGATGATAGGCGATCAGGTTGAGGTCATGCTGCAGCAGGGT
>NZ_JAEUOL010000001.1 GCF_016789985.1 Accumulibacter sp. | reverse complement strand
GATCGTCTTGCGCATCCCAGGGAGGGCCTCTTCCAGACCAAACCGTACCTCGTCCGCTAACTTATCTGTCTTTCCCATCGTCTCTCAATGTGTTGCCTCGTAATAATCAGAGATTACATTAAAAGTGATGGGTGGTAAGCGTTCGCCGCACCGGGCGGGTGCGGCGAACGTGGTTGGCGGGGGAGGGGTTGCGCCCGGCGGGCACTCCTCCCTTCTCGTTTACCAGCCTGCCGCCGCTGTGGGTGTAACCGGCGTTGCCGTGGGCATCCAGTCCTCGGAGCCGGCGTAGACTGCCGCCAGTGCAAGCAGCAGGGTCAGGACGAAAGCGAGCGGGCCGTCACCGGTAGCTGACCGGGCTCGTCCCGGCTCGACCTCTTTCCAGCCGCCCAACATGGGCTGCACCAGATCATCCTTTTTGACGAGGACACGGAAGGTGACCGTCGCCACGTGCAAGACAACCAGCCTGATCAGGAGTTTGGTCGACAGCTTGTGGAGGCTGGTGAGGCGGTCGCTGAGTTTCCCGCCGACGAGCGTGCGCAGCGGAACGCGATGTCGTCGTTGGCGAAAAGTCCGCTGCACGCCTGGAAGGCAAGCAGTCCGAGCAAAGCAAAGACGGACAGCGCGCCGAGCGGATTGTGGCCGACACCTCGCCACTGGCAGCACAGGTAGGCCAGAACGGAAGCTGGTGTCGGCGCGAAGCCCGTAAAGCGCGCGTAGCTTGATCCGGTGAATTCCCATAGCAGACGAAAGCAGACCAAGCCCAGTATGGCCAGGCCGAACCTGCCGTGCCAGACCATGAGATTACCGCCGATGCTGCCGCTGACCAGCGAGGCAACGAACAGGGCGACCAGCGACCAGTGGAAGATGCGGGTTGGCAGATCCCAAAGGCGAATGCGTTGCCTGCTCATTCGATCCACCTGCCGCGTGCTCGACCCGTGGCGCAACGCGATATTCCGTTAGACGACGGCGCCTTCCTCGTTGGCGCCCTCGATCTGTTTCTTGGGCCTGACGAACTGTTCCCGCGAAACACCGAGCCACATGACCAGCGGGCTGGCGACCAGTACCGATGAGTAGATGCCGAAACAGATGCCGATGGTCAGTGCGAGCGAGAAGTAATACAGCGTTTCGCCGCCGAAAACCAGCATCGACAGCACCATCATTTGTGTCGAACCGTGTGTGATGATGGTGCGGGAAATGGTGCTGGTGATCGCATGATCGAGCACCTGCGGCGTGCTGAGGCCGCGGGTTTTCTTGAAGGTTTCACGCACACGGTCGAAAACCACGACTGACTCGTTTACCGAATATCCCAGGACAGCGAGTACCGCCGCCAGCACCGAGAGCGAGAACTCCCACTGGAAGAAGGCGAAGAAGCCCAGGATGATGATCACGTCGTGAAGGTTGGCGATGATCGCCGATACCGAAAATCGCCACTCGAAACGGAAGGCGAGGTAGACCACGATACCGATCACCACCAGCAGTAGCGCCAGAGCGCCATTTTCGGCGAGTTCCCTGCCGACCTGCGGGCCGACGAATTCGACGCGTCGCAGGGTGGCGCCGGGCGCCTCGGCAGCCAGGGACTGCATCACCGATTCACCGATCTTGGCCGTGTTCTGTTCGGCCTTGAGCGGCAGACGAATCAGGACGTCCTGGCTGGAGCCGAAGTTTTGTACCGAGAAATCGCTGTATCCGGCCTTGCCGAGTCCCTCGCGCACTTTCGCGAGATTTGCTGCCTGCGCATAGTTGAGTTCGATCAACGTACCACCGGTGAATTCGACCGAGAGGTGCAGACCACGGCTGAAGAGGAAGAAGACCGCCAGCAGGAAGGTGAGCAACGAGATGATGTTGAACACCACCGCATGGCGCATGAACGGGATGTCTTTCTTGATACGGAAGAATTCCATCTTGCTGCTTCCTATTTGACTGCCGGAGTACCGGCCACGGCCGGTTTCCAGATCTGGCCGATGGCCAGCGACTCGACCTTGCGGCGACGGCCGTAGATCAGATTGATCATCGCGCGCGACACGACCACGGCGGAGAACAGCGAGGTCAGAATGCCCAGACAGTGCACCACGGCAAAGCCGCGCACCGGGCCGGAACCGAAAATCAGCAGAGCGATACCGGCAATCAGGGTCGTGATGTTCGAGTCGAGGATCGTCCCGAAGGCGCGTTCGTAACCGGTGTGGATCGCCGCCTGCGGGCTTGAACCGTTGCGCAGTTCTTCGCGAATGCGTTCGTTGATCAGGACGTTGGCGTCAATCGCCATGCCCAGGGTGAGTGCGATGGCGGCGATACCAGGCAGGGTCAGGGTGGCCTGCAACAGGGAGAGCAGGGCGACCAGGAAAAGGAGATTGGCGGCCAGAGCGATGACCGAAACCAGCCCGAAGAGCAGATAATAGGCGATCATGAAGACGGCAATCGCGGAGAATCCCCACATCGTCGAATGGAAGCCCTTCCTGATGTTCTCCGCACCGAGGCTGGGGCCGATGGTTCGTTCCTCGATGATCTCCATCGGTGCGGCAAGCGAACCGGCACGCAGCAGCAGGGCGGTGTCGTTGGCCTCGACGGTACTCATGCGGCCCGAGATCTGGACGCGACCGCCGCCGATCTCCGCCCGGATGACCGGTGCGGTGACGACTTCACCCTTACCTTTTTCGATCAGCACGATGGCCATTCGCTTGCCGACGTTGTCGCGCGTGACGTCCTTGAAGATGCGCGCTCCCGCCGAGTCAAGCGTCAGGTGTACCGCCGGTTCTCTGGTTTGATTGTCGAAACCCGGTTGGGCATCGGTCAGTCGATCGCCGGTCAGCACGACCTGCTTCTTGACCAGCAGCGGCATGCCGCCGCGCTCGACGTAGAGCTCGGTTCCGAACGGCACCTGGCCGGCCTGCGCCGCGTCCAGCGCGCCGGGGGTTTCGTCGACCATGCGGATTTCCAGTGTCGCGGTGCGGCCGAGAATGTCCTTCGCCTTGGCCGTGTCCTGCACGCCGGGCAACTGAACGACGATACGGTCGGCGCCCTGCTGGGCGATGACCGGCTCGGCGACGCCGAGTTCGTTGATCCGGTTGTGCAGCGTCGTCATGTTCTGCTTGATGGCGAACTCCTGGATGCGCTTCAGCGCCTCCGGCCGGAGCGTCGCGACCAGCCTCAAATCTTCGCCTTCACCCTGGTCGGCGAGCAGCAGTTCGGACTGGTTGTCTTCCAGCGCGATGCGCCCCTTGTTGCGCGTTTCGCTATCGCGGAAGCGGATCACCACTCGCTCCCCTTCGCGGCCGATGCCGGCGTGGCGGATGTTCTTGTCGCGCAGCAGGCTGCGCAGGTCGCCGCTGATCGCGTCCAGGCGCTTGGTCACCGCCCCCTTCATGTCGACCTGCAGCAGAAAGTGAACGCCGCCCCGCAGGTCGAGACCGAGATACATCGGCAAGGCATGCAGGCTGGTCAGCCACTGCGGCGAACTCGACAGGAGATTCAACGCCACCACATACTGTGGATCACCGGGGTCGGGGTTGAACTGCCTTTCCAGCAAATCCTTCGCCTGCAACTGGGTGTCAGTGGTCGGCAAGCGTACCTTGACGCCATTGCTGTCGAGAAAGATGCCGCTCGCTTCGATACCGGCGGTGCGCAGGATGCCGGCGACGCGCTCGCGCGTCCTCTCATCAACCCTGAGCGTGGCCTTGGCGCTGGAAACCTGTACCGCGGGTGACTCGCCAAAGAAGTTCGGCAGGGTGTAGACCAGTCCGAACAGCAGTGCAAAGGCGACGATGACGTATTTCCAGAGCGGATAACGATTCATGGATGCATGCCGTCAAGTGGCGCGCCTGCTGCCCAAGGGGCAGGCGACGAGCGCGGTGGTTAGATTGCTTTCAACGAACCTTTGGGCAGAACCAGTTGCACGGCCGGCTTCTGTACCTGGATTTCGACGCCTTCGGCGACTTCAAGGCTGATGAATTGCTCGCCGACCTTGGTGATGCGGCCGGCGATACCGCCGCCGGTGACCACTTCATCGCCCCTGGTCAGTGCCTCGACCAGCGCTTTATGTTCCTTGGCACGTTTCATTTGCGGCCGAATCATCAAAAAGTAGAGGACGACAAACATCAGAATGATGGGCAGCAACTGCATGAAGCCACCGGTCGGATCGGTGGAGGCGGCTTGTTGGGCGTGGGCGGTGCTGATCAGCACATCGGTCTCCTAAATGACAGAGTGTTTAAAATAAACTGCCAATTGTACCACTAGCCTTCGCCTTGTCGGGTACGCGCCTCGCGGAAGGTGTTGACCGTCTGGCGCAGAGTGCCGGCGGCGATCGCGTTGCGCAGCTCGAGCATCAGTTCCTGGTAGTAATGGAGGTTGTGCAGCGTCGCCAGTTGCGCACCGAGGATCTCGCCGGTGCGATTGAGGTGGTGCAGGTAGGAACGCGAAAAGTTTCGGCAGGTGTAGCAGCGGCAACTCTCGTCGAGTGGTCGCGTGTCCTTCTGATGTCGGGCGTTGCGGATTCGCAGGTCGCCATGGCGAGTGAATAGATGGCCGTTACGCGCATTGCGTGTCGGCAGAACACAGTCGAACATGTCGATGCCGGCCGCCACGGCGCCGACCAGATCCTCCGGAGTGCCGACCCCCATCAGATAGCGCGGTCTGGTCGGCGGTAGGCAAGGGGTGGTGTGCGCGAGAATGCGGGTCATGTCGCTCTTCGGTTCACCAACCGACAGCCCGCCAATGGCGAAGCCGTCGAAACCGATCTCCAGCAGTCCGGCGAGGGATTCGTCACGCAGATCTTCGTACATGCCGCCCTGGACGATACCGAACAGGGCGTTGCGGTTTTCCAGTTCGTCGTGCTGCGCGCGCGAGCGCTTTGCCCAGCGCAGCGAGAGGCGCATCGATGTTGCGGCTTCGTCATGGGTGGCGGGGTGGGGCGTGCATTCGTCGAGGATCATGACGATGTCCGAATCCAGCACATGCTGGATGCGCATCGATTCCTCGGGGGTGAGAAACAGGCGATCCCCGTTGACCGGTGACTGGAACCTGACACCTTCGTCGCTGATCTTGCGCAGCGCGCCGAGCGAGAAAACCTGAAAACCGCCGGAGTCGGTGAGAATCGGGCGATCCCAGGACATGAAGCGGTGCAGGCCGGTGTGCGCGGCGATAACCTCGAGACCGGGACGCAGCCAGAGGTGGAAGGTGTTGCCCAGGCAAATCTGCGTGCAGGTGTCGACCAAGTCGCGTGGCGTCATCGCCTTGACTGTGCCGTAAGTGCCGACGGGCATGAAAGCGGGTGTGTCAACCGTTCCGTGGGCGAGGCTGAGGCGGCCTCGACGAGCCGCGCCATCGCTGGCCAGAAGTTCAAAGTTCATGGTGTTTGGCTGAAGCGGGAAGCCGGGCCTGAGCTGGCCTGGTGCTACGGATTGCGCGCCACACTGCGTGCGGCGGAAAGGAGAGGCCCGACCGAAGTGCCCCTCGGTCGGGCAAAGAGTCGGCGCCGCTGGTGGCTCAGCGACGCCCAGCCCAAAGGGCAACCGTCCTCAGGTGGCGTGGTCGATCGCCGCTTGCGCTGCCGCCAGTCGGGCAATCGGCACCCGGAACGGTGAGCAACTGACGTAGTCGAGACCGGCGCGATGGAAGAACTCGACCGAAGCCGGGTCACCACCATGTTCGCCGCAGACGCCCAGCTTGATGCCGGGGCGGGCCGAGCGGCCCTTCTCGACGGCCATCCTGACCAGCAGGCCAACGCCTTTCTGATCGATCGACTGGAAGGGGTCGTGCTCGTACATGCCATCCTTCAGATAGCTGGGCAGGAATTTGCCGGCGTCGTCGCGCGAGAAACCCATGGTCATCTGCGTCAGGTCATTGGTTCCGAACGAGAAGAACTCCGCCTGCTGACCGATGCTGTCGGCGATCAGCGCGGCGCGCGGTGTTTCGATCATTGTCCCGAGCATGTAGTCGAGCTTTTCGCCACGCTCGGCGAAGACTGCCGCAGCCGTCTGCCGGATGATCCGTGCCTGGGCGTTGAATTCACGCACCGTGCCGACCAGCGGGATCATGATTTCCGCCTTGACGTCGATCCCCTTGGCCTTCATGTTGAGGCCCGCCTCGAGAATGGCGCGAGTCTGCATTTCGGTGATTTCCGGGTAGGTGATGCCCAGACGGCAGCCACGATGGCCCATCATGGGATTGAACTCGTGCAGGTCATCGACCCGCATCTTGATCACCCCAAGTGGCACGTTCATCTCGTGTGCCATGATCTTCTGGTTCTCTTCATCGTGCGGGACGAATTCGTGCAGTGGCGGATCGAGCAGACGGATGGTGACGGCCATGCCGTTCATTTCGCGGAACAGGCCCTCGAAGTCGCCGCGCT
>NZ_JAEUOL010000281.1 GCF_016789985.1 Accumulibacter sp. | reverse complement strand
CGACGTCGACGCCGCGCATCGACGTGGCGTTGTCTGCGGCAAACGCCAGGGACGTCAGGCAGCTCGCCAGGATGGCGAGGCTAAGTTTCAGTGGCTTGTTCATGATTGGCGTTCCCTCCACGTCAAAGGTTTGTTGCAATGGTTCCCGAATACTTCAGTGGCTGCTGGGGCAGGGCGTTGCGGCTTGCGTTCCGTTTTCGGGTGGGTTGTTGAAGCGCATGCCGAAAGCAAAGACGTCTTTCGAGCAGACATCGATACAGCGCCCGCAGTTGGTACAGTTGGCGGCGACGATCACCGGCCCGACGCCCTTGCCAGCTCCCTTGAGGGCCGGACGAATGACCTGCGGTTCCGGGCAGACCTCGAAGCAGTCCATGCAGTCGTTGCAGTCAGCGCGTCGGGATGCCGTGACGCGCAGCGGACTCCACTTGCCGAGCAGGCTGTAGAAGGCGCCGACCGGACAAAGGTGGCCACACCAGCCGCGACTCATCACGAACAGGTCGAACAGGAAAACCGCCAATGTAACCGTCCAGGCCAGACCGAGGCCAAAGATCAGCCCACGCTGCAGCATCGATACCGGATTGACCAGTTCCCAGGCGATCGACCCGGTGAGCCCGGCAAGCAGCAGCGTCATCGCCAGGAGCCAGTAGCGGCTGCTGCGCGCGACGTGTGCGCTACCCTTGATGCCCAGTCGGTCGCGCAACCAGCCGGCCAGGTCGGTGACCGGGTTGAGTGGGCAGACCCAGGCGCAGTACACCCGGCCGCCGACCAGAAAGTAGAAGACGAGTACGATCGATGCTCCGATCAGGCCAAGCCGTTCGGGTCGATGGCCGGCGAGCAGCGACTGCAGCAGCACATAGGGATCGGTCAGCGGCAAGGTGTCGAGCGTCAGGCTGTAGGCCAGATTACCCTTGACGATCCAGATGCCGGCCAGCGGGCCGAGCAGGAACAGGCTCAGGATGGCGAGCTGACAGAAGCGCCGCGCCAGCAGCCAGCGGTGCGCTGCCAGCCAGCCCTTGGCGACGACGGCTTCGGTCCCGGCGCGCATGCCGTTCATCTTGCGGCCTCGCTCGTCAGGCCTTTGGCGGTTGAGGACACGCTGCCCTGGCCGGCCGTCGGGGTGCCGGCGAGTCCGGGCGGCAGGCTGGGGACGAGGTTGTTCTGGCTGCTGCCGGGCATTCCCGCCGGCAGCTTGTCGCTGCCCGGATCGAAGTGTCCTTCGAGCTTCATGCCTTCCGGCAGGCGGTCGGGCAGATCGACCAGCCCCTTGTCCTCGACCAGCGAATGGCCGCCCGCTCTGCTTTTCTCCTCCCAGCCGAGACGGTAGTGTTCGCCCAGTGAGCCCTTGACCAGCTTGGCCGGCAGCACCTTGATCGATGCCTCCTCGGTGACGCAGGCATTTTCGCACTTGCCGCAACCGGTGCAGTGTTCGGAGTGGACGGTCGGGATGAACATCGTGTGCCGACCGGTGCGCGTATTGGGGCGCAACTCGAGGGTGATCGCCTTGTCGATCACCGGGCAGACGCGATAGCAGACATCGCAGCGCAGGCCGAGAAAGTTCAGGCAGGTTTCCTGATCGGAGAGGATGGCAAGGCCCATCCGGGATTGGTTGATGTCGGTCAGGCTGTGATCGAGCGCGCCGGTCGGGCAGGCTTTGACACAGGGAATGTCCTCGCACATTTCGCACGGCCCGCCACGCGCCCTGAAATAGGGAGTGCCGGTGGCGACCGGTGCTTCCGGCCGAGCCAGTTCGAGGATATGGTAGGGGCAGTCGCGTACGCACATGCCGCAGCGGATGCAGGCGCCGAGGAAGGCTTCTTCCGGGCCGGCACCGGGCGGACGGATGGCCAGCGGTGGTTTGGCCAGTGCCTGCTTGCCGTAGCCCGCCAGACACAGACCAACGACGCCCACGCCACAGAGCAGTCGCGCGGAATCGACAACGAACTGCCGGCGTGCCGGCGACAGCATTCTCGCCTGGCTGGACGGGGTGCGACCGGGTTTGTCTTTTGCCTTGGGCATGAGGGCATGACTACTACATGACGAGAAACCGGGGGCGGTTCAGCCGGTGGGCGGGCGATGTGCTGCCCGCCCCGGCACTCCCTGATTATCCGGCTTGGTCGTTCAGGCCTTGACCACCTTGCAGGCGCACTTCTTGAAGTCGGTTTCCTTCGAGATCGGGCAGGTGGCGTCCAGCGTCAGCTTGTTGACCAGGCGGTGCTCGTCGAAGAAGGGCACGAAGACCAGGCCGACCGGCGGCTTGTTGCGGCCCCGCGTTTCCACGCGCAGCTGGATTTCACCGCGTCGGGTGACGGTCTTGACCACGTCACCACGTTGCAGACCCCGTTTCTTGGCATCTTCCGGGTGCATGTAGATCCAGGCATCGGGCATCGCCTTGTAGAGTTCGGGAACGCGTCGCGTCATCGAGCCGGTGTGCCAGTGTTCAAGCACGCGCCCGGTGCACAGCCAGAGGTCGTAGTCCTTGTCCGGCATCTCTGCAGCGGGCTGGTAGGGCAGGGCAAAGATGACCGCCTTGCCGTCGGGATGGCCATAGAACTTTACGCCCTCACCCTTCTTGACATAGGGGTCGTAGCCCTCGCGGAAGCGCCACAGCGTCTCCTTGCCTCCGACCACTGGCCAGCGCAGGCCGCGCGCCTTGTGGTAGGCGTCGAACTCGGCGAGATCGTGCGCATGGCCACGACCAAAGGTGGCGTATTCCTCGAACAGGCCTTTCTGCAGGTAGAAGCCGACTGTCTTCGACTCGTCGTTGTCGAAGCCCTTGTAGGTCTGGCTGAGCGGGAACTTGTTGACCTGCCCATTGGCGAAGAGCACTTCGTACAGCGTCTTGCCCTTGTATTCCGGATTCTTCTCGAGCAGGGCGGCCGGCCACACCTCGTCGGTCGTGAAGCGCTTCGAGAACTCGGTCAGCTGCCAGAGGTCGGACCGGGCCTCGCCGGGCGCGTTCACCAGCTGTCGCCACACGTGCGTGCGGCGCTCGGCATTGCCGTAGGCGCCTTCCTTCTCC
>NZ_JAEUOL010000233.1 GCF_016789985.1 Accumulibacter sp. | reverse complement strand
TGCTAATGAGGGTTCCACGCAGCGTATGTCATCAGGGCCGGTGCCGACGGGCACCACGAAAGTAGGCCGGATAGATTCCTGCAGGCTGCTTCCGACAAACCAACAACACATCACCTTGCAAAATCGGGGGAGTCCATAGATCCTGTTAGCCTGAATCATTCTTCAAGCCCGCCAGGATCCCGCTCGTCATCCATTCCTGCCGGGGCCCGGAGCGCGGCAGGAGACAAGAATGAAGGGACCCGCCGGCCTTTTTCTCAACGAGCGCGAAGGTGGACTGAAACCGGAATGAAGGGCAACACCAGCGCACTCGACGAACACATCGCGCAGGTCGGATTCGGCTGGGCATTCGACGACAGCTTCCGCCGACCCGGGTCACGTCCACGTCCTGAGTGCCGCCATGTCCACACCGATTTCCCTCTCCTGCCTGATGCCCACCCGCGGCCGGCACGCGCTGCTGCCGGCCGCAGTCGCCAACTTCCTGGCACAGGACTTCGTTGATGCCGAGTTGCTGATCGTCAGCGAGGATGGCCTGCCCGACAGCCTGCGTGGCGCACTGGCCGGCGGCCGGGTCCGGCATGTCCCCTGCCCGGCCGGACTCAGCCTCGGCGCCAAGCGCAACTTCGCCTGTGCCGCGGCACATGGCGAGCTGCTGGCGCACTGGGATGACGACGATTGGTACGCTGCCGACCGCCTGGGCCGCCAGGTGCGGGCACTGCTCGCCCAGCCGGGCAAGGCACTGTGCGGATCGAGCCGCGTCTACTTTCGCGAACTCGACGGCGCGCGCGCCTGGGAATACCGCTATCAGGGCAGCCGGCGACCCTGGCTATGTGGCGCCACGCTGCTCTACCGGCGCGCCTTCTGGGCGGCGCACCCCTTCCCCGACCAGTCGATCGGCGAGGACAACCAGTTCGTCTGGTCCGCCCATGCCGCCGAGGTCCTCGACTTCGACGACCCGGCGCTGTGCATTGCCAGCGTGCATGCCGGCAACTCCAGCCACAAGGACACCGGAAACGCCTGGTGGACGCCGTTCGAGCGGAGTGCGATCGACGCCCTGATCGGCCACTGCAGGCCAGTACCGGCGGCCAGCAAGCACGCCCTGCTGGTGTTGGCTGGCGGCATCGGCGACCTGTTGCGCTGGGCCTCGCTGATCCCGGCCCTGAACGCCGCCGGCCATGTCGTCGATCTGCTGATCGCCGCCGATTACGGCGACAGTTGCGAACTGTTCGCCGGCGCACCCGGGGTCGATCGCGTGTGGCCGGCCGACCCCGCCGCCGACCACTGGCCAGCGGTCGACCAGGCGCCGTACGCACTGGCCGTCTTCGCCTACTGGGCAACGCCGTTTGCCGCGCGCCTCCCCGCCGTTGGCCAGAAAATACTGGCCGACGGCCAGCTCTGGCGAACGGCGGGCGACCCCGGCTGCAGCGCAGCCATCGCGCAACAACTCGGCTGGCAGGGTCCGCTGCCACCCCCACCGCTCGCCCCGACGCTGCGTGGCGGCGACGACGGCATCGCCGCCGGCACCCTGGCCATCCACGCCGGCTGCAAGGCGGGCTGGCCCTGGAAAAAGTGGCACGGCTACGGCGAGCTGGCCGGCCACTTCACCAACGTGCTGCGCGTCGGAACGACCGCGGACGACGACGTCAGCGGTACCTACTTCGCTACCCCGCTGCGCTGGCCGGCGCATGTGCACGACGCAACGGGGCCACGGTCGCTGCGCGACACTGCCCGTCTGATCGGCCAGTGCACGGCGCTGGTGGCCAACGACTCCGGCCTGATGCACCTGGCTGCGGCGCTCGGCGTGCCGACCCTGGGTCTCTTCGGGCTGACCAGCCCGGCCCGCGAAGCGATGCCCTGGCCAGCGCTGCACACACTGAGCGGCGGCCTCGCCTGCGAACCCGCCTGCCGCACGCAGCCCTGGGGCCGGCGCGACTGCGCGCAGCATCTCGAATGCCTCAAGCGCCTCGCACCGGCACGAGTGGCTGCCAAGCTGTGCGAACTGGCGCCCGGCCTGCTGCCGAGCAGCCGCCAGCGCACTGCGCCGGCAGCGCTGCCTGACAGCGCCCCGTCCGGCGAGCGAGGCCCGACCAGTCCGCCACCACCGCCCCCGGCGCTACCGCTCGCCATCCGCCTGAGTGGCGGCTTTGGCGACCTGCTGATTGCCGGACGTCTGATCGAACTGCTCTGGCGTCTGAGCGGTTTCGGCCAGGTGGTGACCTATAATGACCGACCCGACCTGGCCGAGCTGGCGCTCGGCCGGCGCGGCCTGCTCAGTGCCAGCCGGCCGCTGCGCGAATGGCCGGCGGCCCGCGGCTGGCGCGTCGAAATCACCCAGTTCGTCCGTTTCCTCGATCCGCCGGAGCAGTGGCGCGCCAGCCATCCGGCGATCGCCGAGCTGATCAGCCGCGCCAACCGCCGCCTGGCCAGCGTGCGCGGACTGGTCGACCGGCACCCGCAGCTCGATGGCTTCTGGGCACGACTCAACCAGATGGCGGGGCGGCAGCGCGGCGATGCCCCGGCGTGGAGCGCCGCCCTCGATCAACCGGGCAGCGCATCGGCGGCCGGCCTTCCGGCCGCCATCCTGGGCCATCAGGCGCCGCTCGTCATGGCGCTCGACGAGGCCGACGCCGCCGCGCGCCTGCGCCTGGCGGCCAGCGGCCGGCACTGGATCACGGTGCATGACGGCTTCGATACCAACCTTCAGGTCGGCCCCGGTCAGGCGGTCAAGTGCTGGCCGCTGGAGCACTGGCAGCAACTGATCGCCGACCTCAGGAAAGCGCAGCCGGCGCTGCGCATCGTACAGATCGGCGGCCCGACCAGTCGCCCGATTCCCGGCGTGGACGACTGCCTGGTCGGCAGCCTCCGGCTCGGCGAAGCCCTCTGGCTGTTGCAGGGCGCCGAACTGCACATCGACGGGGAATCCGGCCTGGTGCATGCGGCGCATGCCCTAGGCACCCCCGCTGTCGTCCTCTTCGGGCCGACCGACCCCGGCTTCTTCGGCTACGCGGACAACGTCAATCTCGCTGCCACGGTGTGCAGCCCGTGCTGGTGGAGTACGCCGGACTGGATGACCCGCTGCCCGCGCGGCCTTGCCCAGCCCGTCTGCATGAGCGCCATCACCCCGGCCACGGTGCTCGATGCCGCGCTGGCCCGCCTCGACCGCCGCTCGCCGCCGGCTGCCGCGACCTGGCGGCCGCTGCGCAGCGCACTCTGGTCAGGCGACGCGCAACCCGGAGAGCAGGGAGTGATCGCCGAGATGCGCGCTTACGCCGGATTGCGTGACGAGCCGGACGGCCATGCCCATGGCCCGGCCACCGGCTGCCACCTGCACGCCAGCAAGCAATGGGAATACGCCTTCGCGCTCGCCGCCCTCGGCATCGGCGCAGGCGGCGCAGGCGGCGCCGACGGCCCGCCACTGCGCATCGCCGACCTCGGCTGCGGCCGCGGCGCCCTCGCTCCCTGGCTGGCCGCGCAAGGACATGCAGTCAGCGGCTACGACAGCAATTTCGCCTGGGACGGCCGGACCGATGCCGCCCGGCGCTTTCTCGACTGGGCCACTGCCGCCGGGCTGGCCGCCCGGCCGGCCAGCCTCTACGCCCTGCCGGCACGCGACGGATCAGCCGACGCGGGCTTCGACGCCGTGCTGCTGATCTCCGTACTGCAGCACCTGGCGCAACCCGCCCTCGCCATCCGCGAGGCCAGCCGTATCCTCAAGCCGGGTGGCCGACTCGTGCTGAGCTTCGATCTGGCCGCCGAGCCGGAAGCCTTCGAAGACTCCCGACATCGTCGTTCGGTGGTCAGCCCGGCGCGCCTCGCCGCCTGGCTGGGGCTCGCAGCGGGCCAACTCGGCCTGGGCACGGCGGCCATCCGGCAATCGGCTGCGGCCGTGCAGCGCGCCGGCGTCGCCGGCCTGCCGCCGGGATTGACGATCGGCGGCATGAGCCTGCTCAAAGCGGCGCCAGAGCCGCCGGACCAGGCACCCGGCCGCCGGCCGGGCGAGGCCACGGCAGCGGCCGGCGACTAGACTGCCGCCCGATACTTGCCCCAGGCACTGCCACTGAACAGCAGCAGGCCGAGCCAGATCAGCCCGAAGCTGAGCAGCCGCGTCCCCTGCATCGGCTCACCGAACAGCCAGACGGCGGTGACGAACTGCAGCGTCGGATTGATGTACATCAGCATGCCGACCGTTGCCAGGTCGAGCCGCTGGGTGGCGGCGGCAAACGACATCAGCGGCAGGGCGGTGAGCGCACCGGAGGCGATCAGCAAGGCGGTGTTGCCCGGCGCATGCCCGCTGAACACCGCATGACCGAGCTGCCCCTGCCACCCGGCGTACAGTGCGCAGAAGGGGAGCATCACCAGCGTCTCCAGCCAGAGGCCGGAAAGCGCATCGACCGGCAACTGCTTGCGCAGCAGACCATAGGTTCCGAAGGTGCCGGCGAGGATCAGCGACACCCAGGGCAGACTGCCGAAGGCCAGGATCTCGTTGGCGATCGCCGCCACCGCCAGGGCAACCGACAGCCACTCCAGCCGGTCGAGACGCTCCTTGAGCACCGTCAGGGCGAGTAGCACATTGACCAGCGGGGTCAGAAAGTAGCCGAGGCTGGAGGCAATCACCTGCTGGTTGGCAACCGCCCACAGGAAAACCAGCCAGTTGCTGCCGATGAGCAGGGCCGCACCGCTCAACAGCAGCAACTGGCGGCCACTGCGCAGGACGGCGGCCACCTTGTACCATTGCCGGCGCAAGGTGAGCAGCAGGCCGACGAAGACACAGGCCCAGACGGCACGGTTGCTCAGCACATCCATCGGCGCCACGTCCGCCAGTTGGCGGAAGAACAGCGGGAAGAAGCCCCAGATACCATAGGCCAGCAGGCCGCAAGCGACGCCGGCCAGTTGCCGCCGGGCGGTCAACGCCTCACCCCGGGTGGCGCAGGATGTCCAGCGCCGCCGAGCGATAGTCACGCCGATAGAGTACCAGCAGGATGAGCAGCGAGAGAATGGCGAGCAACAGCGGACTGAGCAGCCAGCCGGAGGCGGCGAGACCGAAATAGTAGGCGCGGATGCCGCGATTGAAATCGTCGCCGGCCAGATTGTTCGCCCCCGCCAGCCGTCTCGCGCAAGCCTCGATCGCCGGTTCTCCCCGCGCGCCGGGCGGCGGTGCCGCGCCGACCAGGATCGAGAGCAGGTTGAACTGACGCAGCGACCAGGTGAACTTGAAGTAGGCGTACACGAAACTGCCGAGCACCAGCATCAGCTTGATCTCGAGCAATTCGCGGTTGCCCGCCCCGGCGAACGCCAGGTCGACGGTGAAGTCGAGCAGTTTGTCGGCCGCCCCCAGCGCGGCGACCAGACCGGCGATGATGTAGATCGTGGTGTTGGCATAGAAGGTGACGCTGGTCACCAGGTTGCCGATCAGCGTAGAGTCGGTCACCCGCACATCGCGCGCCAGCATCTGGTAGGCCCACTCGAGCCGGTAATCGCGCGTGCTGCGGATCAGTCCGCGCGAAGCCCAGCGGCTACGCTCCGAGAACCAGGCGTAGCCCGCCCAGCAACTGAAAAAGGCGAGCAGCGCCAGCCAGTCGGCTGGCGCGAGATGGGGCAAGGCATGCATCGCCCCATCTTGCCACAGAAGTGCCCGCCGCGAACGTCGCCGGCGCGCCGTACCCCACCCGGCTTACGGCAGCCGGGGTGGCGCGAAGCGCTCGTGGCTGGTCAGCGTGGCGAGAAAAGCGACGAGCTGACCGACTTCCCTGTCGGAGAGCCGGCGATCGGTCAGCAGGCCGCTCTTGTTCGCATCGGCCTTGCCGCCCGCGGCCATGTAGCGCACCGCCGCCTCCAGGCTGCTCACGCTGCCGTCATGGAAGTAGGGACCCGAAATGCTCACCGAGCGCAGCGACGGCGTCTTGAACGCTCCCATGTCCCTGGCCTCCTTGGTCACCGTGAAGCGGCCGGGGTCCGGGCTGGCCTTGCCCGCTTCGAGGCCGATGTTATGGAACAGGCTGTCGCTGTAGAGTGGCGGTTTGTGGCAGGCGGCGCAGCCGGCCTTCCCGACGAACAGCTCGTAGCCGGCCACCGCGTCGCCCGAAACGGCCGTCTGGTCACCCGCCTGGTAGCGATCCCACGGCGCCTCGCCGCTGTTCAGCGTGCGCAGGAAGGCGGCCAGCGCCTGGGCAATGTTGTCGGCGTTGGGCGGCGCGCCGAAGACCTGCTGGAACTCGGCCTGATAGCCGGGAACGGCAGCGATGACCGCCGCCGCCCTCGCCGGGTCGGCGCCGATCTGCGCCTTCCAGGCGGCGGTGACCTGCCCTTCGAGCGTCTTCGCCCGTCCGTCCCAGTACCAGGACGTGTAGTAACCGGTGTTGTACACGCTGGGCGTATGACGGGTGTTCATGCCGCCGCCGACCTTGCGCGACAGCGGCAGACCGTCGGTCCAGCCGAGATGGCGATAGTGGCAGCCCTGACAGGCCATGCTGCCGTCGCCCGACAGCCGGGCGTCGAAAAAGAGCTGCTTGCCGAGCGCCGCCTTGGCCGGCGTCGTCGGATTGTCGGCCGGCTCGGGCGGTGCCGGCAAGGCCGACGAACGGGCATAACCGCCACCGCCCTCGGGGGTGGTGACACAACCCAGCAGCGCCGCGCTTACGGCGGTGGTGACAAGCCAACGGCGGGATCTCGCTTTCATCTCTTCTCCTCTTCGCTTGGTGGACGAAGATAGGGTAACACCGCGCGCCAAGCGAGCGCAAAGCTGGCGCCGAGCCACCGCCGGCCGATTGACTGCGCCCGGCAGTGGCCAATATACTCGCCCGCTTTTGTCGCCTTTCGGCATCCTGGGCAAGGCTCAGCCGTGCGCGCCACGCTGCACGGTGGGCGGCACCGGGGATCGCAACGACCGAGGAGTCGCTGATGCGCCGTACCAAGATCGTGGCCACGCTCGGCCCCGCCACTTCTGCCATGGAAGCACTGCGGCAACTGCTCGAAGCCGGTGTCGACGTGGTCCGGCTGAATGCCGCCCATGCCGACATGGCAACGCACGCGACCAATGTCCGCCGGGTACGCGAGCTGTCGCAGGTGCTCGGGAGGAGCATCGGCACCCTGGTCGACCTGCCCGGCCCGAAAATCCGCTCCGGCGTGCTCGCCGGTGCCGAGGTCGAACTCGAGAACGGCCAGGAATTCCTGCTCTGCGGCGGCGACGACGGCCAGGGCGATGCCCGCCATGTCGCCACCACGCTGACCGATCTCGCCCAGTGGGTGCGCCCCGGCGACGACGTCTATCTGGCCGACGGCGCCATCGTCCTGCGCGTCATCGAGTCGGTCGGCAACGACGTGCGCAGCGAGGTCGTGCGTGGCGGCACCCTGCGCTCGCGCAAGGGGATGCATCTGCCGCGCGCCGAGGGGCACGTCGAACCCTTCACCGAACGCGATGCCCTGGCGCTCGAGATGGCGATCGCCGCCAAGGTCGATTTCCTCGGCCTTTCCTTCGTGCGCCGCGCCGAGGATGTCGAACGGGTGCGCGCCATGCTGCCCAGGCGCGGCTTCCGGCCAGCCCTGGTGCCGAAGATCGAGACCGCCCTGGCGATCGACAATCTGGCCGGGATCGTCAAGGCGGCCGACGCGGTGATGGTAGCGCGTGGCGACCTCGGCATCCAGATGCCGGCACGCAGCGTGCCGCTGTTGCAGAAGGAGATCATCCGTTTCTGCAACCAGGCGGGCAAGCCGGTAATCACCGCCACCCAGATGCTCGAATCGATGACCCGCTCGCCGCTGCCGACACGCGCCGAGGTCAACGACGTGGCCAACGCCGTGCTCGACGGCACCGACGCCCTGATGCTCTCGGAGGAAACCGCGGTCGGCCTCTACCCCTGCGCCACCGTGCGCATGATGGGTGAAGTCGCCGAATCGGCCGAGACCTGGCCACGCCAACGGGTCACCCCGGAAGCCGGCGGCGCCGATGGCGACCGCGTCGCCTGGGCAGTGGCGCACGCCGCCGTGCAGGCGGCGGAAGAACTCGGCGTCGCCGCCATCCTCTGCCCGACGCGCAGCGGCCAGACGGCGCACCGCGTCGCCGCCTTCCGGCCCAAGGTGCCGATTGCCGGCATCTCGACGAGCAGCCAGGTGCTCGGTGACCTGTCGCTGGTCTGGGGCGTCCGACCGCTGGTCGTGCCGCAGAACGCCGATCCATCCGAACAGTTGCGCCTGGCCATCGTCGCCGCGCGCGGCGCCGGCCTAGTGCGCGAGGGCGATCTGCTCGCCTTCGTCTTCGGCTCGGCCGGGCCACGCGCCGGCAGCACCGACAGCGTACGCATCGTTCGCGTCTGAAGCCGGCGACGGCTGCCCGCCGCGCCCGGACGACATCCTCCGCGCGGCGCCCGAGCGGCCGGAGGCATGCTTCGCTCCGGCCCATCCTCGGGTTCGCCGTCGCGCACCAGGCAAGGCCAGCCTCACCTCAACAATGGCCTGTCGACCGGAAATGATCACGACAGAAGATGGAATATTTTCACTTGTAAGGGAAATATTTTCGTTTCCAGACGAAATATTTGCCATCAGATGGCAAATATCGTCGATCGACGAGGGATCGATTGCCCGGCGAATCGAAATGCCGGGTGTTGGCGATGCAACGCTTGCCCGGCGCACCTGAACCCTGGATCACCCCGCTCGCTCCCTCGCCCTGGGGGGTGGCGTGCTCCGCCAGCGGTCAGGGCGCTTTGCTGCGCGTGATCCCAGTTTGGCTCGTCCCGCTCGGCAGACTGGCCGGCACAAGCAGCTACCGTTGCCGCTGTCGAACCACTTTACCCCCGCCGTGGCTCGACCTGCTTGCACAAACCAGTTGCAAATCAATCGGCATGAATTCTCCAATCATGCGACCGCCGTCGGCACCTCGCTGAGCCTGGGCAGCAACGCGGCAGGCACGATGCTGCGCTTCCGGCTCGACCTTCTCACGAGTGGCGATTCCCTCTTTACCGGCCTTGGCGCGGGTAAGCCGGACGGACCGGTGCATGTGGCGCATGCCCCTGGGCAGCGGACGCCGCCCTCCCGGTCGCTGGCATCCGGGTCCGATTCGAGGACCTGCCTGGCGCTGGCCGGCCTCCGGCGCCGGCGTGCGCCATAGCAATGGCTGCACTGCGCTGCCGAGGCGCTGCGGGGGCAAGGCAGGAGCTTGCCCTGCCATCTTGCTCCCGAAGCTCCGTGGGCGCATGGGCGAGATCATCGCGACCAATCCGACATCCCCGGCAGCCAATTCACCAGCGGCCATATTTCCGAGGGCAACTTTCAACGCGCGCGGATCATGTCAGGCAGGTGGAGCATCCCCCAACGCGACGTGGACCGGCACACGCATGCCCTCCGAGTGGAACCAGGCCTTGAACTTGTCGATCTGTTTGATCCGGTCGGCGTAGAGCGTCACCTTGTCCGAAGGAGCGAAAATCTTCGCCATCAACCTGGCGTCGGCTTCACCAACTCGCAGCGCCAGGTAGCTGGCCACAGCGGTGAACAGCGAGGCATCGAAATCCTTGGCCTCCTGCGAGGCGACCACGAAAGACAACCCGTACTTGCGACATTCCTTGGCCATGGTCGGAATCAGTTTCAGACGGGTCGCACGATGCGCTTCGTCGAAGATGATCGCATGCGTAATACGCTCCTGCGTACCGCGCCGGAACATCGACTGGTAAAGATTGTGCAAGACGAAAGTGGAAAACGCGCGTTGCAACACTTCGTTCTGTGAACTGTGAACCTGGACCAGAGCGGCGGCTGGACTGTCGAGCAGACTCGGATTTCCTGCACTGGCCTCGAACAGCCCGTAATCGGCCAGTTCCGCCAGGCGGGTCATCAGCCCCTTGTCCGGTTTGGAATCAGCCTTGAGCAGTTCGTAGAACGCGCCGAAGGGTGGAATCTCCCCGCGCCTTCCTGCCGCCCATCCGCGGTCGATATAGCTCTGTTTGATCGCTTCACGAACCCTGCCCAGTTGCACATCACCGAGATCCGGGAAGATCGCCGCGAAGTTGTCGCGCAGCAAGGTCACGTTGTCCATGTAAGCGAATGGCGAATCATCGACGACCTGCAAGGGGTTAAAGCCGAGCCCTGCATAACTGACGATGCGCAATTTGTCGCCCCACAGTGCGCCCAATTTCTCGTCGATGTCCTCGTGATAGGAAAAGACGATCGGCGCGATTCCCCCATCCATCAGTTGCCGGCAAAGCTGGATCAGGCAGGTGGTCTTGCCCATGCCTGGCAGGCCGACGATCAACAAGTGCGGATTGCCGCGAATGCTCACTCGCCACTGGACCGGTTCGTCGCTGCCCTGGCGATGACCCAGCAGGAGATCCACAGCGTCCAGAGGTTCGACCGTACACACCCCTCCCGTCGGCGGGAGAGAAGCTTCGTTCGTGTTGATCGGAGCGGCTGAGGGTGAGGACTCGACCACTTCAGCACTGTTTCGTAAACCGGCGGTGGGCGACCGGGCCACTGCAATCGGCGCTTGGTGTGCGCTGTCCAGTGGCGCGCCGCGTTGACTTTCCGGCAACCGCGCCGGTCCGAAAAGCCAGACGTCGGAGCCGATTTGTGCGGGCGCCGTCGCCCCAAATTCCGGACGAAAGACGAACCCGACTTTCGCGCGCGGCTGTTCCAGCAAGGCCGGCAAGGGGTAGCCCGTGCCTTCGCGCGCCAGCTTCATCAATTCCCTGTCGATGCGCTCGAACGCCTCGTCGGACAGCGTGTGCCGCCGGCCCTTGCGTGCGTAGAAGCGCAATACCCGCGCCAGCCGGGCGCGCTGCACCGTCTTTTCGAGCGATGCAGTCTGCTGGCCGAACAGCTTGTCCCAGCGCTGGCATGAGGCGTCGAGCTGCTCGGCGACCAGATCGAGAAAATCGAGCGCGCGGGCGGTCTTGAGGTAACGCCGGAACTTCACTTCGACGAAGGAAAACTGCAGCCCACCTCGTCGCGCCGCCGTCACGTACAACAGGTCGGCGCGCTGGCCACTGGCATCCTTGCTCTCGCCGACGGCGCGAAACAGCTCCGGCACGTCGTCGAGCGGCACGAAAAAGCCTTCCTTCAGGGGCAGCCAGGGGCCGCTCTCCTCATTACCCAGCGCACAGTGGCTTTGCGTCAGCGCCAGGGCGATCATTTCTCCTGATTAGCAATGATCGTCAGCCGGGCGCGCTGGGTGAGCCCGGCGAGGCTTATCCTGCACTCTGTCACCACAGGGAGCACCGCCATGGCCATGAATCGAATTCAGTTTCAACCCGGTTTGTCGATGCCGGAGTTCACC
>NZ_JAEUOL010000224.1 GCF_016789985.1 Accumulibacter sp. | reverse complement strand
ACCGACCAGCCCACCCGGTTTCTCGCTGGCGCATTTGTCGATCTGGCCGTTTATGACCATGCTGTAGCGGATGGCAATACGGCGGATTCCCGCAAGATTACGGGCACTCTCCCGGATCAGATCGACAGAACGCTGACCTACCTTCAGACAAGTCCATATCTTGCAGTGGTTTCGGAGAAGGATGGTCTCGGGAGGAGCGACAAGCCTGCCTACAGCGCGTATGCATTACAGGAAGCAATCGTCAATGCGCTCGTGCATCGGGACTACGAGCTCGACGGCTCGCAGGTGATCGTGACTCTGTTTCCCGATCGGATCGAGATCAAGAATCCCGGTGGCCTGCACAACACGCTGACGCCAGAGAACTTGTATGCAGGCTGCCAACCGATCCGCCGGAATCAGCACTTGGCCGGTTTCCTGCGCGACTTCCGCAGCCCTTGGAGTAAGCGTAGCTACATGGAGGCGCGCGGCGAAGGATTCCTGACCATGATTCGGGAAAGCGAACGACTGAGTGGACAGCGACCAACTTTCCGATCGGAGGGGCAGGCAATCACGTTGACGATTTTTTCGGCCTCACCGCTGAATGTCTGAGCTGTCGCGCATATGCAGAAGACATGAGCTATGACAGAAATGAAAAGGCCGGCGCACATGGCGTCGGCCCAACTCCTTCTGCCTTCGGCAGATGAGATGGATGCATGATGGGTTATCCGAGTGCCGGAAGTCAAGGTGACTTGGCATGTGTTCGACAGCGTTGGGGGCGGCATGCTCAGTGAACTAAGGCTTCTGACGCTGGCCCAGTTGGAGAAGGCCGCCATCGACTCCGGCTTTGATGTGGTTGGCGGGCCTGGCAACAGTCTGATGTCGTTTCGCAGCAGCCAGTGTCCGTTGAAGGTTTGGCTCGGCATCCTGGACGCTCGACCTTTGGTTGGCCTTTCCATGGCGAATGTCGCGGCCGAGCTGGATCGGCCCCCCATTTCTGCGCCATTGCCGGTTGAAGATTGCTCGGCATGGATCACTGCAGTGGATTTCGTGGACCTGGATCGCTTGCTGAGCCGCGCCTTCGCCCTGTCGCGAGCCCTTCCAAACCAGTTGCTCGAATCGTGGGAGCAGCAGGTTCAAACGCTTTCTGCCACTGAACGAGAGTCGGTTGTCCGCCAACGCGTGGGACAGGAGTTATTCCGGGAGGGACTCCTGACGCTCTGGGCGGGGCGTTGCGCGGTCACAGGTTTGGATGAGCCCGTGCTGCTCCGCGCCAGCCACGCCAAGCCGTGGAAGGATGCAAACGATGCGGAACGCCTCGATGTCTACAATGGCCTGCTGCTCGCTGCGCATCTGGATGCCGCCTTCGACAAGGGATTGATTACGGTGGATGAGAGCGGAGCGGTGGTTCCAAGCCCGTCCTTGTCGCCGATGTCACTTCAGGTGCTGGGTTTGGACAGCGAACGGCCGATTGTAAAGCTGCGCGTTCAACATCAACCCTACATGAAATGGCATCGGGAACATGTATTCCAGGAATGAGGAAGCATAACAGTGCTCAGCAAGCTGATTACCCGTTCGACACTCGATGATCTTGCGGGCGGTGCCGCCTTTCTGCGTGGCGAGGAATACTTTTCCGTCGGCGCAGTCGGTCGCTTGCGCGCCATCGATGACAAGATCACCGCCAAGGTCGAAGGCGCCGAGACCTACCAGGTCGAATTATGGGAGGACAACGGCGAACTGGCCTACGACTGCACCTGCCCACGCGCCGCGGACGGCTATTTCTGCAAGCACTGTGTCGCGGTGGGGCTGGCCTGGCTCGCAGATCGGGTGTCGGATGAAGACCCCAAGGCAAAACCAGGCAAGAGCAAAAGCAAGGCCAAACGCCGTGACCCCTGGCGGGACATCAAGGATTTTCTGGATACGCAGTCGCCTGAAACCTTGATTGAATTCCTGCTCGATGTCGCCCAGCGCGATGACCGGCTCTACCAGTCGCTGTTGCTCAAGGCCGAACGGGTTGTTGGCGGTGGCAATGTAGTCCAGGCATTTCGGCGCGCAATCGATGAGGCGTCGAGCATCCACGGGTTCATCGACTGGCGCGATGTCGGCACTTTCGCCGGCAATATCGATCAAGTTGTCGATTCGCTGGCTGAACTACTCAAGCCCGACACGGCGGCCGTGCTGGTGGAACTCGCCGAGTACGCCATCGAGCGCGTCGAGCATGCGCTGGAGCAGGTCGACGACTCGAATGGCGAGATTGGCGGCATCGTCAGTCGCCTGGGCGAGATGCACCTCCAGGCGTGCACGATGGCCATGCCGGATGCTGCTGCACTGGCTGAACGCCTGTTCCGCTTGGAAACGACCTTGCCCTTCGGCGTATGCAGCTTTGACGCCGCGACGTACCGGAGTGCCCTCGGCAAAAAGGGCCTGCAACGCTATCGCGAACTGGCCGAGGCGGAGTGGCGCAAGATCAAACCGCGGTCCGACGACAAAGGCTACGACGGACATCGTTTTCGCATCGCCCACATCATGGAGCGCCTGGCCGAGGCCGGCGGCGACATCGACGAACTGGTGGCGATCAAGTCCAAGGATCTTTCGTCCAGCTATCGCTACCTCGGCATCGCCGAAACCCTGGCCAAGGCAGGTCGGGCAGACGATGCGCTGGAGTGGGCCGAACGCGGCCTGAAGGCCTTCCCGGATAGTCCGCACAACGATCTGCGCGATTTCCTGGCGGCGATCTACCTCAAACGCAATCGTAAGGACGAAGCCCTGCAACTGACCTGGGTCCAGTTCGAGGAACGTCCCGGCCTGGAAACCTTCAAAAAGCTGCATGATGTCGCCGGGAAACTCGGCCTCTGGCCAGCGCAGCGCGAGCGGGCGTTGGCCCAACTCGCCGACCTTGCTGCCCGCGAGGCTGCGGCAATCAGTCGCTGGAAACCCAAGCCTTCGCTGCCAAACTATTCCCTGCGGGTATCGATCGCCTTGTGGGAAGAGGACCTGGACGCAGCGTGGACGGCGGCTCACCAGGGTATTTGCGACCGCAACCTGCTGGTCACGCTGGCCGGCAAGCTGGAGTCGGCCCGACCGGAGGATGCCATCAGTCTTTACCGGCAAGTCGTTCCGAGGATCGTGGACCAAACCAATAACTCCGCCTACTACGAGGGCATCCAGCTGATCCGCAAGGTGGGCGGATTGATGAAAACGCTGAATCAATCCCGGCAATTCGGTGACTATCTGGCCGAGTTGCGGGTGCAGTTCAAGCCGAAGCGGAATTTCATCAAGTTGGTGGACGACCTTGCCCGCTCGACGGCAGCCGCGAAATGAGCCGGGTAATGCATTCTGTGGTCTTGCGCAGGATTGGATATAATGAAACCTTATGTCCGCCTTTTCTCCATCCTCTGCGGCTCTCTATCGTCGGCGCTGGCGTAAACCTGCTGCCTGACCGACCTATTGCGCTCAAGTGGGCGCGCGAGACTCCCCCACCTGCCTGTGACACTGGGTTGCCCAGTGCGGGAAAAGCGGGTATCGAACTAAGGATTGTGATTGACAACACAATAAAATCAATGGGATAGATAGAATATGCTGCTGATGATCGACAACTATGACTCCTTTACCTACAACCTCGTCCAGTATTTCGGCGAGCTGGGACAGGACGTCAAGGTGTTTCGCAACGATGCCATCACGATTGCCGAGATCAGCCGCCTGAAACCGGCCCTGCTCGTCATCTCGCCTGGCCCGAGCGCGCCGATGCAGGCCGGCATCTCGCTCACCGCGATTCGCGAGTTTGCCGGCAGGATTCCGCTCCTCGGCGTGTGCCTGGGCCACCAGGCAATCGGTGAGGCTTTTGGCGGCCGGGTTGTGCACGCCAAGAAGCTGATGCACGGCAAGGTTTCGCCGGTACACCACTCGGCCCAGGGAGTTTTCCGCGGTCTGCCCAATCCCTTGACCTGCACGCGCTATCATTCGCTCGCAGTCGAGCGCGCTTCACTGCCCGATTGCCTGGAAATCACCGCCTGGACGGACGACGAGGAGATCATGGGACTGCGCCACAAGACCTTGCCGGTCGAGGGGGTCCAGTTCCATCCGGAATCCATTCTCACCGAGCGAGGCCACGATCTGTTGAAGAACTTCCTTGAGGAGTACGCCCAATGAAACCGCAGGACGCCCTGGCGCGGGTCATCGAGCACCGCGAGATCTTTCACGACGAAATGGTGTCCCTGATGCGTCAGATCATGGGCGGCGAGGTGACACCGGTAATGATCGCCGCGATCATCACCGGCCTGCGGGTCAAGAAGGAAACGATCGGCGAAATCTCGGCGGCGGCGCAGGTCATGCGCGAGCTGTCCACCAAGGTTCAGGTCAGCGACCCCTCGCACCTGGTCGACACCTGCGGAACGGGTGGCGACGGCGCGCAGACCTTCAATATTTCCACTGCGGCGATGTTTGTCGCGGCGGCGGCCGGCGCTCGCGTTGCCAAACACGGTGGGCGCTCGGTTTCGTCGCAGTCGGGCAGTGCCGACGTCCTCGAGGCGCTCGGTGCGAACATCAACCTGACGCCCGAACAGGTCGGGCGCAGCGTCGATGAAGTCGGCGTCGGTTTCATGTTCGCTCCCAACCACCACAGTGCCATGAGGCACGCGGCGCCGGTGCGCCGCGAACTTGGCGTGCGTACCCTGTTCAACATTCTCGGTCCGCTGACCAACCCGGCCAATGCGGCCAACCAGGTGCTCGGTGTCTTCCACCCTGACCTGGTCGGCATCCAGGTGCGTGTTCTGCAACGCCTCGGCAGTTCGCACGCCCTCTCGGTTTTCGGTCGCGAGGGACTCGACGAGATATCGATCTCCGGCGAGACCCTGGTTGGCGAACTGAAGAACGGGCGAGTCGAGGAATACGCGATCCATCCCGAACACTTCAACCTGCCGGTGCACGATCCACGGGTATTGCGGGTGACCAGCGTCGAAGAGTCGAAAGCCATGCTGCTGGCCTCGCTGGAAAACCGCAGCGGCGCCGCGCGTGACATCGTCGCCCTCAACGCGGGCGCCAGCATCTATGTCGGCGGCCTGGCCGCAACCCTTGCCGATGGCGTTGACCGGGCCTTCGAAAGCATCGCTTCAGGTGCCGCACGCACCAGGCTCGACGAGTTCGTCAGGTTCACGCAACGCTTCGCGGCGTGATCGCCCGGCTTGCTTCGGAGACAGGGCATGCCGCAGCGACCAGCCACCAAGCCGCTTGATGCCCGCTGCGCCGGGTGCGGGGATCAGGCGGGACGACAGCAATACCAGGCCGACCAGGTGCTCCCTGCGGATCGGGCGGCTACAGCACGGCGATGAGCGACATCCTCAACCGCATTCTTGCCGTCAAGCGCGAAGAAGTCGCCGCGGCGCGCTGCATCAAGCCGCTTTCCGGAATGCAGGTCGCTGCCGAGCGGCAGCCGGCAGCGCGTGACTTTGCCGGTGCCATGCGCAACCGGATCACCGCCGGCCAGCCGGCGGTGATCGCCGAAATCAAGAAGGCCAGCCCATCGCGTGGCGTTCTGCGCGCCGATTTTCGCCCGGCCGAAGTCGCCGCCAGTTATGAGCAACATGGCGCGGCCTGTCTCTCGGTGCTCACCGATCACCAGTTCTTTCAGGGCGCGCCGGCCTACCTGCAGGCAGCGCGTGCCGCCTGCAGTCTGCCCGTCCTGCGCAAGGATTTCATCGTGGACGCCTATCAGGTGCACGAAGCACGGGCGATCGGCGCTGATGCCATCCTGCTGATCGTCGCTGCGCTGAGCCTTTCGGCAATGCGCGACTTCGCGGCGATCGCCGACGGTCTCGGCATGGCCGTTCTGGTCGAAGTGCACGACCGCCAGGAACTCGATCTCGCGCTGCAGCTCGCGACGCCACTGGTCGGCATCAACAACCGCAACCTGCGCAGCTTCGAGGTCAGCCTGCAGACCACCCTCGATCTCCTCCCCTACATCCCTGCCGACCGCATCGTGATCACCGAAAGCGGCATTCTCGACGGCGCAGATGTGCAGTTGATGCGCGAGCACGGGGTCAACGCCTTTCTCGTCGGCGAAGCCTTCATGCGCGCCGTCGAACCGGGCGAGGCGCTGGCCGAACTGTTCTCCTGACCGGCGGGCAAGCCGCAGCACGCCCCTGGCGGTCCGCTGAAGTCATCTGGTTGCAGCGTGTACCAGTTTGAAAAAGCATTTGGCGGGACAAATCGCCACGCCTGTTGCAAAAACCCAACAACTGCCTGCTTGCGTTCAGAGAAAGCGTTCGGGGAACTTGCTCCGACCATCCTCGTTTGCCAGAATCGCTCCAACTTCTCGTTTCTTTTTCGAGAGGTCCAGTTTGGTGAGGCTGCGGTTCGCTTCATCGATCTCAAACCTAGAGGAGATTCACAATGCAAAAGAAACTCATCGCACTGGCAGTCGCCAGCCTGGCCTCGGGCGCTGCTTTTGCCCAAACCAACGTCACCCTGTACGGTATCGCCGACGCTGGCTATGTTTATAGCCAGGGCGACGCCGTCATCAACGGCACCAACAAGTTCAGCGGCGTGCAATCCGGCCTGCTGAGCGGCTCGCGCCTCGGCTTCCGCGGCGAAGAGGCTCTGGGCAACGGCCTCAAGGCCATCTTCACCCTCGAGTACTCGCTGAACATCGACAACAACTCCGGCATCGGCAACACCCAGGGCGGTGGCCTGAACGCTCGCCAGCAATTCGTCGGTCTCTCCAGCGGTTTCGGCACCATCGCTCTTGGCCGTCAGTATTCCCCGGGCTATCAGGCCACGGCGAACAATGACCCGGCCGCTGGCGCCGTCTTCGAACCGCAGTCCTTCATGACCGCCCAGGCCGGCAACACCATCACCCCGAACAGCGCTGCTCGCTGGGACAACGCCCTCACCTACACCAGCCCGAACTGGGGCGGCTTCACCGGCAAGGCGATCTACTCCTTCGGTGAGAACAGCTCCTGCACCGTGGCAACTCCCACCGTGGCCAACCCGCTTGCCACGACCACCGTCACCAGCCTTAACGACAATTGCGTATCCACCACCGACAACGGTCGCTGGGCCCTTGGTGCCAACTTCGCAACCGGTGCATTCAACATCGACGCTCTGTATCAGGTTCGCCAGAACGTGATGCCGGTCGGTGTGGTCAGCAACACCAACCTCTGGGGTAGCGACATCAACGAGTGGTACATCGGTGGCAGCTTCGACCTCAAGGTCGTCAAGCTGATGGCCAGCTATCAGGACCAAAACGACAAGAACTTCCTCAACAACGACAACAGCACCTGGTCGCTCGGTGCCGTCGTCCCGTTGGGTAACGCCAACATCCACCTCGCTTACGCTCAAACCGATTTCGACCAGGGTCTGGTCGACGGCAAGAGCCAGAGCGCGATGGCTGCTGTGACCTACAACTTCTCGAAGCGCACCACGTTCTACGCCGGTTATGTCTGGGCCAAGAACGACAACGACAGCGCAGGTCTGGGTCCGGTTGCCGGCGTCGGCGCTCCGGGCGAGAGCAACAACACCTTCCTGGCCGGTCTGCGTCACCAGTTCTAATCCGACCCCGGTCGGTTGTCTCCCGAAAACGGGCGCTGCGGCGCCCGTTTTTTTCGTCCGCTTGCGGGTTGTGGCGCATCCTCCGGGCGGTATGCCTGCATGCCCGGGAGGCAAGTGTGACAAAAAAGCAACACAACCGCTCATGCTTTGCCAGCAAGACCCGTAAGGCTTGCCCATAGCCTGTCGACCTGCCACAATCGACTCGTGCTTTCCTGTTGGCCCGTGCTGCGCAGACGGGCTTGGGATGAAAATCTTGCCGGTCTTACCACCTTTGCACCTTGAGGAGTTGTCAACATGATGAACAAGAAGCTTATCGCATTGGCTGTTTCCGGACTCGCGGCGGGTAGTGCCTTTGCCCAGAGCAATGTCACCGTCTATGGTGTTGCCGATGTCGGCTATGTCTACAGCCAGGGCAACGCCGGCGTTGGCGGCGGCACCAACAAGTTCAGCGGTCTCGCGGGCGGCGGCATCACGGCGGGCAACCGTCTCGGTTTCAAGGGCGAGGAAGCCCTCGGCAATGGTCTCAAGGCGGTGTTCACGCTTGAGTACGGCCTGCAGATGGACAACAACTCCGGTATCGGCAATACCGGCGGCCTCAATGCACGTCAACAGTTCGTCGGGCTCGCCAGCAATTACGGGACGATCTCCCTCGGCCGCCAGTATGCGCCGGGCTTCAACGCCACGGCCAACAACGACGCGCTCGAAGCAACGGACATGAGCATCCAGTCCAACATGAGTGTGTATTCCGGGATGGCAATCACGCCGAACAGCCCGGCCCGCTACGCCAACTCGATAGCCTACACCAGCAACAACCTGTCCGGCTTCACGGCGAGTGCCATCTACGGCTTCGGCGAAAGCAAGCTGAACAACACCTACAATGACAACGTCAACAGTATCTGGGATAATGGCCGGGTAGGCTTGGGCCTCAACTATGCCAACGGCCCGATCAATATCGATGCGGTGTATCAGTCACGCCTGCAGGAAGTCGTGCCGAATCTGTGTGCCGATCCGGCAGTGTGCAATGTCGCACCTCCCTACAAGGCCCCGGGTAGCGGCAAGAGCATCAATGAGTGGTACCTCGGTGGTAGCTATGACTTCCAGGTCGCCAAGATCTACGCCAGCTATCAGGCTCTGTACAACAACAACGATGTTCGCGTCAACGGCATCGATGACAGCAACCTCTGGACTGTCGGCGTCAGCGCGCCGTTCGGTAACGGGGTCTTTGGCCTGAGTTACGGCAGACTGTCGATCGATCGTGACGGACCCGATGGCAATAGCTGGGGTGCTGGCGCAATGTATCAATACAACCTGTCGAAGCGCACTGCCCTGTACATCGCCTACACCTACATCAACAACGACAAGTACTCGGTCCCTGTTCAGACACAGGTTGCTGGCGACGGCATCGGTATCGGTGCATTGGGTGAAGCCAACTATACCTTGGGAGCTGGCATCCGCCACAGCTTCTGATTCCGCTCTTTCCTCTCCAGGAATCGAGAACGGGCGCTTTGGCGCCCGTTCTTCTTTGGTATATGAAAGAGCAGGCTCAACCCTGACAAGTATCGGATGGTTGAAACATGGCTGGCGCAACACGGAATCGACGCTGGGACAGGTAACCCCCCCCTCTTTCGCGAGAGCGCCGCCAAGCGGGAATCTCGTGCTGACGCGCAGGCGCATCAGGTCCGAACCAGGGATTGATGGGTTCAGTGAGCGCGCAAACGGCCAAACACCGCGTGATCCAGGGGCACGAGAACCGTGCACTCAGCGATTTGGCGCCTGATCAAGTAGCCTCTTTCGGGCGAGGCGTTAATTGTGGCGAGGCCGGGAGATGTTTCCGGCGCTTGGCTTGCGGAAAAGCGCACTGTCTGCCGGGCTGGTCAATATCGAAGTCGGTATGGACAGCAGAACGTGATCGCAGATATTGGCGTTCGGGGGCTGCGGCACTGGTCGGCAAGGCCTCATGGGCGGGCCGAATGCTGGATTTCTGGTGGGTCGGGAGGGATTCGAACCCTCGACCAATGGATTAAAAGTCCACTGCTCTACCGACTGAGCTACCAACCCCGAAAAGCTGGCGATTATAGGCAAGGGCCGGTGGACTGTCAACGTGATCATCCCCTTACCCTTACCACCCATCACCTTTAATGTAATCTCTGATTATTACGAGGCAACACATTGAGAGACGATGGGAAAGACAGATAAGTTAGCGGACGAGGTACGGTTTGGTCTGGAAGAGGCCCTCCCTGGGATGCGCAAGACGATCCTGAAAAAGCTACCGCTA
>NZ_JAEUOL010000206.1 GCF_016789985.1 Accumulibacter sp. | reverse complement strand
CAGCAAGCACAACGCCCAACAAAAGGCTCTGATCGACTCCGCCTTCGGTGAGATCGAGTACTACAAACTGCCCTAGAACGGAGAGAACATGATCATCGACGTCAAAGTTCCACAGCTTTCCGAGTCGGTCGCCGAAGCGACACTGGTCTCGTGGCACAAGAAGGCCGGCGAAGCCGTTGCACGGGATGAGAATCTGATTGACATCGAGACCGACAAGGTCGTCCTCGAGTTGCCCGCGCCGGATAGCGGGGTGCTGGTCGAAATTGTCAAGGGTGATGGGGATACCGTGGTCGCCGGTGAAGTGATTGCGCGTATCGACACGGCTGCGCAGGCTGGGGCGGTGGCAACGCCAGCCGCGAAGCCCGCACCGGCGAAGGCGGAGGTGCCGGCCACCACACCTGCGGCCAGTCCGGCCGGCGTTGCTCTGCCGGCAGCGCGCAAGATTCTCGAAGAGAAGGGGATTGCGGCGGGCGAAGTGATAGGCAGTGGGCGCGGCGGTCGGGTCACCAAGGCCGACGCGCTGGCCGCGCAGGTACCGGCGAAACCGGCCCCAACTCCTGCTTCAGGTCCTGTGGTGACGCCTGCGGCAAGTGCTGTGCCGGCGTTGGCGCCGGCTCCCGCGGTTACGGTTCCTCTTGGCGACCGGCCCGAACAGCGCGTGCCGATGTCGCGGCTGCGTGCTCGGGTAGCCGAACGCCTGCTCCAGTCGCAAGCCAGCAACGCAATTCTCACCACCTTCAACGAAGTCAACATGGGCCCGATCATGGCACTGCGCAAGCAGTACGGCGAGCGCTTCGAAAAAGCGCACGGCGTACGGCTCGGCTTCATGGGTTTTTTCGTCAAGGCAGCCGTGGCTGCGCTGCAGAAGTTCCCGGTGATCAACGCTTCGGTTGACGGAAACGACATTGTCTATCATGGCTACATCGATATCGGTATCGCCGTTGGCAGTCCGCGTGGCTTGGTCGTGCCGATCTTGCGCGACGCCGACCAGATGTCGATTGCCGATATCGAGAAGAAGATCGGCGAATTCGGCGTCAAGGCAAAGGACGGCAAGTTGTCGATGGAGGATTTGACGGGCGGTACCTTCTCGATTTCGAATGGCGGTGTTTTCGGCTCGATGCTATCCACGCCGATCATCAATCCACCACAATCTGCGATCCTCGGCATTCACGCCACCAAGGACCGTCCGGTGGTCGAGAGCGGTCAGGTGGTGATTCGTCCGATCAACTATCTCGCGATGTCCTATGACCATCGCATCATCGATGGTCGCGAGGCGGTGCTCGGCTTGGTGACGATGAAGGAGGCGCTGGAAGATCCGGCTCGCCTGTTGCTCGGCGTTTAACCACTCGCCACCGAGGCACGGAGACACAGGAGAATTCCCCTGTGCGGGCTTTGTGCCTTCGTGTCTTTGCGGTTAGAAAGGGAACCTATCATGTCCAAGCATTTTGACGTTCTTGTTGTCGGTGGTGGCCCGGGCGGCTATGTGGCGGCCATTCGGGCTGCGCAACTCGGGTTCAATGTTGCCTGCTGTGAATCAAATGCCTACGCGGATCCGAAGGGAGAGCCGCGTCTCGGCGGAACTTGCCTGAACGTTGGTTGCATTCCATCGAAGGCGTTGCTGCATACTTCGCATCTCTTCGAGGAGACTGGTCACAGTTTTGCCGAGCAGGGGATCTCCGTCGGCACGGCGACGATCGATGTGGGCAAGATGCTCGCTCGCAAGAACGGCATCGTCAAGCAACTGACCAGCGGAATCAAGGGGCTGTTCAAGAAGAACAAGGTGACGCTGCTCAATGGGCACGGCAGTTTTGTTGGCCGCAAGGGGTCTGCCGACAGCGAGGTCTGGCAGATCAAGGTGGGCGATGATCTGATCGAGGCCAAACAGGTCATCGTGGCCACCGGCTCCAAGGCACGCCATCTGCCGGGTGTGCCGGTCGATAACGAAATTGTCTGTGACAACATCGGGGCACTGGATATCGACAGCGTACCGAAGAAACTTGCGGTCATCGGCGCCGGGGTCATCGGGCTGGAAATGGGCAGTGTGTGGCGTCGTCTGGGCGCGGAAGTCACCATCCTGGAAGCGTTGCCGGATTTCCTGTCGCTGGCCGACGGCGATGTAGCCAAGGAAGCCGCGAAGGTATTTGCCAAGCAGGGACTGAAGATCATCCTTGGTATCGAGATTGGCGACGTCAAGGTTTCGCAGAAGGGTGTCTCGATCGACTATACGGACAAGGAAGGCACCGAGCACAAACTCGACGCCGACCGAATGATCGTGTCCATCGGACGCATTGCCAACACCGATGGACTGGATGCCGACAAGGTTGGGCTCAAGCTGAACGACCGTGGCCAGATCGAAGTGGATTCACATTGCCGAACCAATCTGCCGGGGGTCTGGGCAGTAGGTGACGTGGTCGCCGGACCGATGCTGGCGCACAAAGCGATGGAAGAGGGTGTCATGGTTGCTGAAATGATGGCCGGTCAGGCCGGGCACTGCAATTTCGACACCATTCCCTGGGTCATTTACACCAGTCCTGAAATTGCCTGGGTAGGCAAGACCGAGCAGCAACTGAAGGCTGCAGGGATATCCTACAGGGTCGGCAAAATCCCGTTTGCCGCCAATGGTCGGGCGCTTGGAATGGGCGATCCGACAGGTTTTGTCAAAATGCTCGCTTGCGCGGAGACCGACCGCATCCTTGGCGTCCATGTCATCGGTGCGAACGCTTCCGAGCTGATCTCGGAGGGTGTGGTAGCGATGGAGTTCGGTGCTGCATCAGAAGACTTGGCGCGCATTTGCCACGCGCACCCGACGCTATCGGAGGTTGTCCACGAAGCAGCTCTCGCCTGCGACAAGCGGCCGCTGCACTTCTAGTGCTGCGTCGCGCAGCTGGCTTTGCGTTGGCGGAGGATATCCTTTATCAGCAAGCACAACACAGGGGGAAAGTGGTTTGCCGCACCCCAATCATCGGTACTGCAGGCGGGAGGACACGCGACGGCCAGTCGCGGCGGTGCAAGAGATCGTGGATACGGTTGCAGCGGTGTTGCTAGCCCACCAGACTGCTGGCCGCAGTGGGTGTCCTCGCGTTTTTGCGAAACGGGATGTCATAAAACTCGTTTTTGAGCGTTTCATGGAAGTGCTCGCAAATGCCGTTGGTCTGCAGCGTATGGCTTTCGTCCGGCTATGGTCGATGTTCTCCACGACCAGGTAAAGCTGGTAGGTGTGGTTTTCGACCTTGCCGCAGAACTCGGTGCCGCGATCCGTCAGGACGCGCAGCAACGGCACACCGTGGCTCTCGAAGAAAGGCACGATGTCATTGCGATATGAGGCGCAATATCCTTGCCCGGACATCGTCATCCCAAGCGGCTCCTTTGCGCTTCAGGCGTAAGCTGGTTCTGGTTTTGTCGGTAATGTCCAGGCGAATCAGGTTGAGAACGATTTTCTTCAAGAGGGAGAGATTCTCTGTGGGGCGTTGTCCTTGCGCACGGTGCTGGCGTCTTCACCAAAGCTGACGTCGAGTATACCCAGTGAAGTCGGTTCTCCACGCCCCAAGGGTTTCACGCGGCGGCTGCAAGTTGCTCGGCAGTCAGCTCGCGAGAGCTGATGTAGTTACGCCGCTCGAAGCCCGATTCTTGGTCACCGATCTGGCGCAGGGAGTCGACCAGAGAGATCGTCCGGCACTTGACCAGTCCGCCAGATCAGCGAGGCCTTGCGCGGGCAGCACCGAGGCGATCTGTCCGACGATGCGACCGTGGGACTTGCGGGCCTCTGACGGTCGACCGCCTCGGATGGATACTGGTCAATGAACTCGGTCTTGATGGCTTCCCGGAGCGTCGGCTAATTGCCTTTGACTGCTAGCAGGTGGTCACCCCTTGATCGGTGATCTGACGGGCAAGGCTCTTCTGACATCCCAGGGCATCGATGGTGACCAGCAACCCGTTGATAGACAGTGCGTTGAGCAGTTCCGGGAGGGCGGTGATCTCATTGCTCTTGCTGGCGACCTTTTCCTGGCCCAGCGCGATGCCCCATTCCGTCGCGAACAGCACCTGCCGTTGCGCCGTATTCTTTGCCAATCCCTTGTAGCGGCACTTGCGGTGACGGAACCGGTTCTTCACCACGTGGAACACGTGCTCGACCTTCGAGCGGATGCTCCGCCTTCTCGATGAGCTTGCGCACCGGGTCTGCCTCGTCGAGTTTCTTGTACGTCGAGCGCCTGCGCGTAATGACGAACCCGGCCGTACAGCCTTTCAGTTCCTCGCGCTTGTGCGCGCCCTGGTAGCCGCGGCGTCACTGTGCACGTGCTTTTCGTCGTCGTGCAGCCGCTTGTGCGTCTGCCCCACGTCTGATTCATTCGCAGCGGCGGTGCCCCGTGACCGCCGAACGGTTGTCGGAGAATTTTACAGGTACTCCAACTCCGAGTCTCAGGGCAGGTTTCGTTAGCTGTTGACGAACCTGATTTAACAGGGGCGTCCTTTATTGACTGCTTGGTTGGCCCGGATTTTGCTTCTTGATGAATGTCACGCCAAGGTGTGTGGAAGATAGGGCAATAGGACATTTCAAAGGAGGCCATCATGGAAACATTTCAGCAACTGAAGAAAATTGTTGTCGCCGGCGGCTTCGTTTTTGCGATGGTTTTTGGTGCCAATAGCCAAGCCGCTACGGTGTTGTACTCCCAAGATTTTGAGAATCCCAACCCGGGCTCGTTTGTGAACGACGGTGGTGACATCAATGTGTGGAATCCGATCAATACGCTTTATGGTGGTCAGCCCGCCGGGTTCTCGTTTGCGCAGACCTTTACGGTGGAAGCTCTTCTGATCGGTGGCTCTCAAGCCTGGGGAGGTACGGGCTTCAGGGATCCGCAGGGAATAGCGGGGCGCCACGCGATCAGCATGCTCTCCTCTGCCCAGGATGATCGTCTGGGTCTTTCGTTCAATGTTGGTGCGTACAAGTTCCTCAATTTCAAGCTTGATGTGTCGTCGATCGATCTCAATAACTGGGGCGGGCCGTTTGTGCCCCTGGGTGGGCAAGCGCCAACCTTTCGCTTTTCGCTCTATGACAATCCGGCTGGGGGGGTGGGCATAGGCGGCGGAATCTTGCTGGATTTTGCTGAGATCACGGGAACCGCCACCGCGTTGAAGAACACATTTGACTGGACTAACCACATCGTTGCACTGGATGCGACTGGTAACACCAATGGTAACGTGATTCTGCAGATTGACGAGTTGGTGGGTGGCTATGCGGCGCTTGACAATTTCCTCATCACGGCCTCTGACACTTCGGGTGACGTCGGTCAGGGTCAGGCGCCAGAACCGGCTACTTTGGCTCTGCTGAGTTTCGGGCTGGCTGCTTTTGCTGGCAAAAGACGCCGTAAGTAAGGACTGATCTCGCGCTCGCCGTGCCCTTGATTGACGACGGCGGTCTTTAACCGCCGTTTTTTCAGGGGGCTCCGCTGTGGACGGCTTGCCGGGCCAAGGATGCTATGGTGGCTGGAACCCTGCGACGGGTTCGGTTTTTCAGCCGCCACAGAATGGGTTGCTGCGTCGCTCGGCACCAAACGTCGACATGGGTCCGTGCCCGGGAATGAACGCCACATCATTGCCGAGTGGCCACAACCGGTTGCGGATCGATGAAATGAGGGTGTCGAAATCTCCCTTGGGGAAATCGGTACGGCCAATCGAACCCTGGAAAAGAACATCGCCAACGATCGCCAAGCGGCCGCCTCGATCAAAAAAGACGATGTGCCCTGGTGTGTGTCCGGGACAATGCAGCACCTCCATTTCGACATTGCCGAAGCCCACCGAGTCTCCATGCGCCAGCCAGCGGTCGGGGGTGAAGGCGCGCACGTTCGGGAAACCGAACATCCGGCTTTGCGCTGGCATTCCTTCGATCCAGAACAGATCCTCGCGCTGCGGACCTTCGATCGGTAGCGCAAGGCGCTCCGCCAGTTCGGCAACGGCGCCGGCATGGTCGATATGGCCATGTGTTACGAGGATCTTTTCGAGTTCGACACCGTGCTTTTCAACCGCACGCAGGATGCGTGACACGTCTCCACCCGGATCAACCACGGCACCGCGCCGGGTGTGCTCGCACCATAGCAGGCTGCAGTTCTGCTCGAAGGGAGTCACCGGGATGATCTGGTATTTCATTGATCGACGGTCTTGCGCATTGGGGTGACGGAGAGCGCGCAGTATAGCAGAGCTTCTGCCAGCGACGTGCTTTGCCGATCGCCGAGGGAAGTCCGTTCGGCGGTGCTCTGGATGTTACCCAGCACTGGTGGTTGAGGTTGCCGATCAGGTCGCTGGTCAGCAGCCAGTGACCCAGCGCGATTGACGCTCACCTGCGGTGCGGACATACTTACCGGGGCCGTTATGGGTTGCCGGTCAGCGTGCGGCTTCGCTGCGCGCTCGGCGTGGGCAACATCTTTGATCGGCTGGAATTGGAGCCGCCAAGCATGATTCCTCTACCCTTTCTGATGCGGACTCACTCGTTTTCGGAAGACTGTACGGCGATTCGGTCGGGCTCGATGGCTGCGTTCTGGCCAAGCCGGGTGTCCGCCGGTGCGAGGCAAAGAACGCAGCGCGTTCGTCGGGCAGCGGCGGTCGGCCTGCTCGCGTCGGCAATCTGCTCCACTGCCGCAGCCCAGGGCAGAGCTCTGGTGCAGATCGAAGTGCGCCGTGATGGCGAGGCCTATAGCGTTCGCGCCAGCGCCCAATTGGCTGCCGAAGCACGCGTGGTGTGGGAAACGTTGACCGATTACGAGCGTTTGCGTGACTTCGTCCCGGGCGTCACACGTGCCCGCGTCCTGGAACGCGACGGTAACCGACTGACCATCGAGCAGTCGGGAGTATTCACCGTGCTCTTCTTCGACCTGCCAGTGCAAGTCCGTCTGAACGTGCAGCATCTGCCTTGCACCACCATTCTGGCAAGCCTGGCACCGCCATTGGAGCGGGCGGACGATTCGACGCTGCGCAGCTTCAAAGGACGCTACACGTTGACCCCCGGCGGGTTGCCCCAGCGTCCTGCTGTGCGCCTTGAATACGACGCACAATTCGAGTTGGCGGCGCCGCTGCCGCCGCTGATCGGTCCGCTGTTCGGGGTCAGCGCTGTGCGGCAGACGATGCGCCAGCAATTCGAGGCGATGCTGCGCGAGATTGAGCGGCGCCAGGTGGCGGCCGCTGCGGAGAATCCCGGATGAGGGTTTGGTTGCTCCCGGTGCTCGGTTGCTGCTGCTTGTTCGGTTGTGCCAGCTTCGATCCGCATGCGCAGCCGCCGGCGCAGCAGCGCGTGCAGCGTGACGATGCGCTTGGGGAGTGCGCCCGAATGTTCCAAGTCAGCGACCGGTTGGTTGACGAGGCCGGCACGCGTGACGCCCAGTCGACCCGCGTGCCGGGCTTCCCCCACCTGCGCGTCGATCGCGTGCTGACGCAACTGGCACCCAGGGTGGGCGATCCAGTCGATCAGGTACAGGAATGGCACGCAGCGCTGGTGGCCCTCGACGATACCGACCGCGGTTTCGAGCTTGTCAACGCAAATCAGGTTGCGGCAGTGTCAGTCGATGCCTTGGCGGTTTGTCGACAGCGGCTGGCGGTGGCCGACCGGGACGAGATGACGGCCTTGCTTGCCGCCGCCCGTGTGCCCGACGACTACTCGACCAGCCAGCGTGCCCTGGGCCTCTATCTCTTGACCCGCTACGCTTTCGCCGCCGGCATTCGGCGCTGGCAGGAAGAGACATTAGCCGGGTTTGCCGCGCACACCTCCGCCGATCCCGGCGCGCATCGACGCCAGCGTTACGTTCCGACATCGTCGCCGCAGAGCCTGCCGATGGTCAGGAACCTGCCCGCTTTGGGTCTGCCGGTGATTTCCCGCTCGTTGCTGGCCAGTCTGATCATGCGCCACGCGCCGCAACTCGAGATCGAGACCGAGGGTGCGCATGATCACCCCGGCGAACTGGTCTGGCAGCATGACGGGGTTGGGCCCGCGCAGATCGGCGTGGCCCCCGAGTCCCCGACACTCTATGTACGGACGGGACACGCGCAACTGGGCGGTCGATGGCTGTTGCAACTGAGTTACACTATCTGGTTTGCGGCACGCCCGCCGACTCAGGCTCACGACCTTCTTGCCGGGCAACTGGACGGCCTGCTGTGGCGCGTTACTCTGGCCGAGGATGGAGCACCCCTGGTCTACGACACGATTCACCCTTGTGGTTGCTATCATCTCTTCGTTCCCAGTGAGCGCCTACGCGCTTGGCGGCAGGAAGAAAGCATCGACGAAGGACTCTTCGCTCCGCAGGCACTGCGCGCGCCGGCGGTGGACGAGCGCGTCGTACTCAAACTCGCAGCCGGGACACACTATCTGCAGCAAGTTGAGGTCGTGCCCAGTTCGGGCAAGCCGGGTATCGCTCTGAACTTGCACGACGAAGATCAGTTGCGCGCATTGCCGCTGCCTGGCGGTGGCACGCGCAGTGCTTTTGGCCCTGACGGCCTGATTGCTGGCAGCGAGCGACTCGAGCGCTTCTATTTCTGGCCGATGGGGATTCTCAGCGCGGGGCAGATGCGGCAATGGGGGCGGCACGCGACCGCCTTCGTCGGACGGCGACACTTCGACGATCCGACTTTGCTCGATCGTTACTTCGAGTACGTGCCGCAGAGCGAGGAACCTGCCGGTGGAGGTCGGCCGAAACCATGAAGCTCAGGGTCGCCACCTACAACATCCACAAAGGGGTGACCGGGATCCGCGGGCGGCCACGTATCCATGACGTGCGCCAGGCACTCGAGGCGATCGACGCCGACATCGTTTTCCTGCAGGAGGTGCAGGATCGCAACGAACGGCTGGCCCGTCATCCGGGCTACCCGTCGTCCGGTACGCAGCTCGACTTCCTGGCCACTGGCTGCTATGAGCACCGTGCTTATGGCATGAATGCGGCTTACCCGCATGGGCACCATGGCAACGCGATCCTCTCCCGCCACCGCATCGTTGCCCACGCCAACCATGACATCTCCGATCACTTGCTGGAAAAACGCGGCCTGCTGCACGCCGTCACGCGTTTCGGCCGCGGATGGGGCAGGGAGGTGCACCTGATCTGCGTGCATTTCGGGCTGATCAAACGCAGCCGCCTGCGTCAGGCCACCTTTCTCGCCGATTTCGTGCATCGCGAAGTGCCGGTGCGGGCGCCATTGATCATCGCCGGTGATTTCAACGATTGGCAACAGCGGGTCGATGGACTGTTGCGCGACCGGCTTGGCGTCGACGAAGTGGCTGTCGCGTCGCACCCCGACACGCCCGACCGCGGCGTGCTCGACTGGTTATTGCCTTGGCGCACGGCGAGCCAGACGCAGGCTGGCGTCGCGCGCACCTTCCCGAGCTTTGCACCATGGCTGACCCTCGACCGCATCTACGTCCGCGGCTTCCATGTGCTCGACATGTACGTTCCCAAGGGGCTGGCCTGGGCCCGTTGCTCGGATCATGCTCCGTTGATCGCCGAACTCGAACTGCGCCCGCTGCGTGCCGGCGCGAGTCCGCCCAATGTTGGCCGACCGGCACCCTGAGTTGGGGTTCTCGGCGGCGGCCCGAAGGGGGCCCAGAGTGCATTGTGCGGGGCCGGTGGGCTCAGGCTTGGCGGCTTCATGACTTCTCGGCCGGCTTGTAGGGCGCCAGCGCATCGCCACGCATGCCGTAGCCGGCCACGCCCCCATGCCGGGATCGCTGCGATCGATCTGCAACGTACCGCTGACCCACATGGCATCCATGGTGCGCAGGCCGCTGACGGGCTTTTGTGGAACGACGTGGATGATCTGCTTGGCTGGTAGTCGCGCGTGGATGCAGGCGCTGAGGTAAGGCACCAGCATGAATTCGCTGATCTGCTCGCCCTTACGTTCGAGCGGCACGACAAAGCCGGCCAAGCGTACCTTCTGTCCGTTCAGCGTGCTTTCGACTGGGGCCTGTCCAGGCCAGCTTGGCTTGGGTGAGCGCTTTCTAACCTTTTACAACCACCATTACTACCTGCCCTTGCTGGTGTTCGAGGCCCATTCCGGCGCTCAGGTGACTGTCGTCCTGCGCCCCGGCAAATCGGCTGCATGGGATCTTCCTGTGTCTGGGGGCCGGTCTTTGATGACTGTGAGCAAGGAGCAGGCGAGGGGGTAGTGCTTTTCCCCCTGGCTCGTCTCCGGGCGCGGCAAAGTGGGCAATTTCACGGGCAGTTGTGGCTGCTTCGCCAGTGCGGGCCCGCCGGCCGGGATGGGCTGCATGCCCCGCCGACCGGCTTGCCGCGCACAGGCATGCTACCGTTCGCATTGCATATCTGCCGTCTACTTGTGTGTCTCGACCATTACCAGCGGCTCATCCGGGATGACTACCGGGGCGCGTCGACGCCTGGGGCGGGACGGTGCAGCCTCTTCGCCCGCCACGACCGGTGGTGGGGCAAGCTTGTCCCGACTGGTCTCCACCATGATCAGGCCGCTGTTTTCGACTGCCTGCTGGATGACGATCGATGACGCGACTTCCGCGGCCGCTTGTGGTGGCGCCGGCGGTTCGTTGGCGACCGTGTCTTGTTCGCCGCTGGCTGGCACGGCGAACTCCGCAGCCACCGCGGCCGCTTCTCCGGACAGTGACGTCGCAGCCAGTGAGGTGCCGACCGCTGGCAACATGGTCTGTTCCAGCAGTTCGGTTGGGGAGGCGGATTCGCTGGTTGTCGGTGCAGCGGGAGAGGGTGCCACTGTGAACGCCGGTTCTGCTCCCGCGGCGGCTTCCACCGCTCGCGGCACGGTCACCGACACCGGGGCATGCGCTTCGGTGGAAGGCCGGGTGTCGGTCAGTGCTGGGGTTCCCTCTTCGCCAGGGGTGGTCGCGCCCGCGATGACGTCGGCTGATGCCGGGACGCCTGGCCCCGATGGAACATCTGCCACGCCAGTACTGCCGGCGGCTAGTCCCGGCGCCATCTCGTTTGTAGGACGGGCCAATGCCGCTGCGGGCAGGCTGACGATCTCCTCTCCGGCGCTTTCATTGGCGCTCGCCGTTACGGCAACTGTTCCGTTCTGCGGTTCGACCTGGCTCTCGGTTCTTTCACCCCGTTCACGGCGGCCCCCCCGACGTCCACGGCGGCGCGCTGGTGCCGCTGCCTCGTCAGTACCCGGCTCGGTGCCTGGCGTTGGAAGCGGTGCCTGGGGGCTGCGTGTGGCGGCAACTGCTGTCGTTGCGGGGCTGCTGCCGCTCGCGGCGACCGAGGTGTCGGCGGGTGGCCGGCGTTCGCCACGTTGACGGCGCGGTTCGCGCGCTGTCGCGGGTTCGCGCGGGATTCCGGTTTCGCGTGGTTCGCGTGCATCCCGTGGTTTGGCGGCTTCGTTGCGTGCCGGTGTCTGGGTTTGTGGCGGCTCCTTCTGGTCACGGTTGGGACGCGTTTCCGGCATACTGAGGTCGCGTGTCTCGTCGCGCCGAGCGCCGCGTCCGCCGCTTCGACGCGGGTCGCGCGTCGCTTCCCGGAGCGGACTGCTGGTCCGTCGCGCGGGAGCCGTCTCGGCGATGGCCGGTGGCGGCTCCTCGTGGCGGAACCAGGAAACGATCCGGCGCAGGAAGCGGCTGGCTGCGGTCTCGGGCCTTGCGCTGTTCACCATCGGTGTGTCGGCGATGATCGGTGCGGGTTGTGATGGCGTGACACCCTTGATGGCCGCTTCCGGGCGCTGGGTTTTTAGGTCGCCGCCAGACGCCGTGTCTTTGCCTTCGTCCTCGGTCGGCAGGACGACCATGCGGTACGATGCCTGTTGCAAATCTTCCTGCGCGGTGTCGTCATGACGAAGGCGCGTCACCGAATGCTGAGGTGTTTCGAGATGGATATTGGGGATCAGCAGGACGCTGACCTTGTGCCGCAATTCCACCGCCTGGACATCGGTTCGCTTCTCATTGAGCAGGAAAGTGGCGACATCGACCGGTACCTGCGCATGCACTGCTGTGGTGTTGTCCTTCATTGCTTCCTCTTCGAGGATGCGCAGGATGTGCAGCGCGGCGGATTCGGTGCTGCGGATGTGGCCGGTTCCCGAACAACGCGGGCAGGGGATGTAGCTGGTTTCGGCAAGTGCCGGCCGCAGGCGCTGACGTGACAACTCGAGCAAGCCGAAACGGCTGATCTTGCCGGTCTGGACGCGCGCCCGGTCAAAGCGCAGGGCCTCGCGGACGCGATTCTCGACTTCGCGCTGGTTGCGCTGATTCTCCATGTCGATGAAATCGATGATGATCAGGCCGCCGAGGTCACGCAGGCGCAGTTGCCGGGCCACTTCCTCGGCTGCCTCGAGATTGGTCTTGAGCGCAGTTTCCTCGATGTCGGCGCCGCGCGTCGAGCGGCCCGAGTTCACATCGACCGAAACCAGGGCTTCGGTATGGTCGATGACGATGGCTCCACCCGATGGTAGGCCGACCTGGCGGGAGTAGGCCGATTCGATCTGATGTTCGATCTGGAAGCGCGAGAAAAGCGGAACGTCATCGCGATAGCGCTTGATGCGATTGACCGTGCCCGGCATCACGTGCTCCATGAATTGCCTTGCTTGGTCGAAGACTTCGTCGGTGTCGATGAGGATTTCGCCGATGTCGGGCTGGAAGTAGTCGCGTATGGCACGGATCACCAGGCTGCCCTCCTGGTAGATCAGGAAAGCCCCTTGTTGCTGATCGGCGGCTGCTGCAATGGCCTTCCACAACTGCAGCAGGTAGTTGAGATCCCACTGCAACTCTTCGGCGTTGCGCCCGATGGCGGCCGTTCGGGCGATCAGGCTCATTCCCTGGGGCACCTGCAACTGGTCCATGACTTCGCGCAGTTCGGTGCGCTCGGCCCCTTCGACGCGGCGCGAGACGCCGCCACCGCGCGGGTTGTTCGGCATCAGCACCAGGTAGCGACCGGCAAGGCTGACAAAGGTGGTCAGCGCCGCCCCTTTGTTGCCGCGTTCGTCCTTGTCCACCTGGACGATCAGTTCCTGGCCCTCGCGCAGCGCCTCCTTGATGCTTGCCCGGCCGGTATCGATGCCGGGCTGGAAGTAGGCGCGCGAGACTTCCTTGAAGGGCAGAAAGCCGTGCCGCTCCGACCCGTAATCGACAAAAGCCGCTTCCAGACTGGGTTCCAGACGGGTAATGACTGCTTTATAAATGTTGCTCTTTTTTTGCTCCTTGTTGGCCGATTCGATGTCCAGGTCAATGAGCTTCTGACCGTCGACAATGGCGACACGGAGTTCCTCGGCCTGTGTCGCGTTGAACAGCATGCGTTTCATAAGTTGGGCTCCCGCGCGCTTTGACGGGGGCTGGGCCTGGTGCAGGCAGCAACGGATTAGTTGTCGTTGGGAGGCTTGAGGGGCTCTCCGATAGTGCAACCAATAGGGAAATCTCGCCGACTCGATTGCTCGTCGGGCCTTGAAAAACAAGGTCTCGGGAATCTGCCAGAGCCGCTCCGCAGGTGCTAGGCGCGCGCAGTTCAAGTAGTATCGCTACTTTGTGGTGAGCGTACTTAACCAGGTGATTGACGTTGAGTGGATCTTGCGCAACGGGGCGCAAGCGAAGCGGCTGAGGCCTGCCGGAAAGTGCGTCACTATGGCTTCGGAATCGGCGTCGCTCGACGGTCTCACGGGTCAGCGCCTCTTTCGACTCAAGACGCAAATCAATCGAAGTATATTCAAAATGACCCAGCTTAGCAAAAACTCCGTTACTCAGCAGCTAATCACCGAGAATGAACACGGCCAGCGGCTCGATAATCTGTTGTTGAAAACCTGCAAGGGAGTACCCAAGAGCCATGTGTACAGCATTGTGCGCAGTGGCCAGGTGCGGGTGAATGGCCGCCGGGCGGAGGTCTCGTATCGGCTGCAGAGCGGCGACCTTTTGCGCATTCCGCCACTGCGCATCGCCAGCCTCGAGCAGGAGGCGGTGGCGGGTGCCGAATTGAAGGTTCATTTGCCGTTGGTCTATGAAGACGAAGGTCTGCTGGTGATCGACAAGCCGGCGGGCATCGCCGTGCATGGTGGTAGCGGCGAGAGCTTCGGGGTTATCGAAGCGCTGCGGCGGCAGCGGCCGCAGGCACGTTTTCTCGAACTGGCGCATCGACTCGACCGCGAGACTTCGGGAATTCTCTTGCTTGGCAAGAAACGCTCGGCCCTGCTGGCCCTGCACGAAATGTTTCGGGAAGGGGCTGCCGGCCGCGGTGCGGACAAGCGCTATCTGGTGTTGGTTGCCGGTCGCTGGATGGATCCGCTGCGCAACGTGCGACTGCCATTGCTCAAGTATCTTCAGCCATCGGGTGAGCGGCGCGTGCGCGTTGCCGAGGAGGGCAAGATTGCGCATACCGTCTTCCGTCTGCTGGCGCGCTGGGAGCGCTTCAGCCTGCTCGAGGCCGAGCTGAGGACGGGACGCACGCACCAGATTCGCGTGCATCTCGCGCATCTCGGTTATCCGATCGCCGGCGACGAGAAGTACGGTGATTTTGCGCTCAACCGGACGCTATCGCGGGAGGGGTTGAAAAGAATGTTCCTGCACGCCTCGCAGATGCGCCTGCGGCATCCGCTGGACGGCCGGGAGCTTTTGCTCGAAGCAGCGCTGCCGGCAGTGTTGAAGGGATTCATCCAGGGTCTCTCGGCGAAGGAGAAACAGGATTATGGCGCGGCGATTTGACTTGCTGGTTTTCGACTGGGACGGCACCCTGCTCGACTCGGCGGGCGCCATTGTCGGTGCGATCAACGCCGCCTGCTGCGATCTTGGTCTGCCTCCACCGCCTGAGGAAAGGGCAAGACATGTGATCGGACTTGGTCTGCGGGACGCATTGCAGCACGCCTTGCCGACCTTGCCGGAGGCGAGCTACCCCGAGCTGGTTGAACGTTATCGTTACCATTACCTGTCGCGCGACCACGAGCTGCAGTTGTTCGAGGGTGTTGCCGAGTTGGTTGCCGAGCTTGCGGCGGCAGGTTTCCTGCTCGCCGTGGCGACCGGCAAGAGCCGTCTTGGTCTCGAACGGGCCTTGCGGCAGAGTGGCCTGGGCGCCTTCTTTCACGCCTCGCGCTGTGCCGATGAGTGTTTCTCGAAGCCGCATCCGCAGATGCTCGAAGAGCTGCTCGCCGAGCTGTCGGTCGAGCCGGAGCGGGCGCTGATGATCGGCGATACAACGCACGACCTGCAGATGGCGAACAACGCCGGGGTTTGCTGCCTGGCGGTGGCCTATGGCGCGCATCCGGCGGCGGCGCTGGATGCGCTGAAGCCGCTGGCACGCCTGCACAAGCTGGAGGAGCTTGCCGAATGGTTGCGCAGCCACGCCTGATCTGCCGTTCCGCTGACTTGCTCGATGGGGGTCCCGGAGTGCGCTTCACGCTCCAGCGGCAGGGTGCGGAAGAGCCGGCATTTGCCGTGCGCTTCGATGGGCGCGTGTTTGCCTATCTCAATCGCTGCGGCCATGTGCCCGTCGAACTCGACTGGCGGCACAACGAGTTCTTCGACGATTCCAAGTTATACTTGATCTGCGCAACACACGGCGCGCTTTACTCTCCGGCAGATGGCCGCTGTCTCGGCGGTCGCTGTAACGGCCGGGGGTTGACGCCGTTACCCGTCGAAGAACGTGATGGCGCGATCTACCTAACCCCGAGCGAGCAGAAACCTTGAACACCCCTGAAGACGAACCACATTGGGAACGGCAGTTACTGGAAAAGGTCGCTTTCGCTGCCTTGAAGGAGCAGCGGGCGAAGAGGCGTTGGGGCATCTTCTTCAAGCTGGCCGGCCTCGCCTACCTGGTCGCGATTCTGCTGCTGCTGGTTGATGGGCATAGCTCCGAACAGCTTACCGAAGGCAGACATACCGCAGTCATCCATCTGCGCGGCACGATCGAGGCGCAGGGTGAGGCGAGTTCCCAGAACATCAACGACGCGCTCGAAGCAGCTTTTTCCGACAAGGGTACGGCCGGTGTCATCCTGCGGGTCAACAGCCCGGGCGGCAGTCCGGTGCAGGCGGGAATTGTGCACGACGAGATCCGTCGCCTGCGCACCAAGCATCCGCAGATCCCGCTTTACGCGGTGGTCGAGGATGTCTGTGCTTCCGGGGGGTACTACGTTGCCGTGGCGGCCGACAAGATCTTTGTCGACAAGGCCAGCATCGTCGGTTCGATCGGTGTCCTGATGGATGCCTTTGGCTTCACCGGGACGATGGAGAAGCTCGGCATTGAACGGCGGCTACTGACCTCCGGTGAGAACAAGGGTTTTCTTGATCCATTTTCGCCGCAGGACGCAAGGCAGAAGCAGCATGCGCAGGTGCTGCTGCGCGAGATCCACTCGCAATTCATCGAGGTGGTGCGGCGTGGGCGCGGCGACCGACTGAAGGAGACTCCAGATCTGTTTTCGGGCCTGATGTGGACCGGCAGTCAGAGTATCGGCCTCGGTCTGGCCGATGGTTTTGGCACCGTTGGGTCGGTGGCCCGCGACGTGATCAAGGCAGAGAGAACTGTCGAGTTCACGGTCAAGGAGAACCTGGCCGAGCGCTTTGCCAAGCGTTTACGTGCCGATTCGGCAGAGGGTGCCCTGGGGGCGCTGCTCGGCATTACGCGGCCGCTGTTTCGCTGAGCCTGACGGTGCTGCTCAAGCCTGCATCAGGAAGACGGTCGGTCGGCGGTTGATCTCGGGTAGCGTCTGGCGCTGCCACTCGGCAAGCGGGCGGCTGATGATCTGTTCGCTCGCCAGCGTCAGGTCGGTGGCGACACAGATGCGTGTTGCCGGAGCGCAGGCGCTGACCAGGGAGGCGAGCATCTGGCGGTTGCGGTAGGGAGTTTCGATGAAAATCTGGGTCCGCTGCTGCTGCCGCGACTCCTTCTCCAGTTCACGCAGGCGCTTTTCGCGCTCCTCGGTGCCGCTCGGCAGGTAGCCGTGAAAGGCGAAGCTCTGGCCGCTCAGGCCGGAGGCCATCAGGGCGAGCAGCAGCGACGAGGGGCCGACCAGCGGCACGACCCGGACGCCCTGCCGATGAGCCAGCGCCACCAGGCCGGAGCCGGGATCGGCGATGGCCGGACAGCCGGCTTCGGAGATCAGGCCGAGGTCGCATCCGGCCCGAGCCGGGGCGAGCAGTTGCTGCAGCGCGCTGGCCGGGGTGTGTTCGTTGAGTTCCTGAATGACGACCTCCTGTAGCGGCCAGTCGGATGGCAGAGCCTTGAGAAAGGCGCGGGCGGTCTTGGCGTTCTCGGCGACGAAGTGCCTCAACCGGCGGGCGCAGGCGAGCACCGTTGCCGGCAGGGCAGCCGCCATCTCGCTCTGGCCGAGCGGGACCGGGAGCAGGTAGAGCCGGCCGGCGTTCATCCGGCTGAGACCCGGGAGTTCACCGCAGCAGGGGCGAAACGTTCTCGAGTCGCAGCAGATCGCAGAGGGCGATCAACGGAAGACCGATCAGTGCGTTCGGGTCGTCACCGGTGATGCGCTCAATCAAGGCGATCCCGAGGCCTTCGGATTTGGCGCTGCCGGCGCAGTCGTACGGCTTTTCCCGGCACAGGTAGTTCTCGATCTCGTCGTCACGCAGGTCGCGGAAGGTGACCAGGGTCGGCACGCCGCGTCGATGCGCGCGGCCGCTTCTCGCGTTGAGCAGGCACAGACCGGTGAAGAAGTTCACGCTGCGCCCGCGCATGGTGCGCAATTGATGGACCGCCTTGTCGTGCGTTCCCGGTTTGCCGAAAACCTGACCATCGAGGCAGGCCACCTGGTCGCTGCCAATGATCAGCGCGTCGGGGTGTGCGCCGGCAACGGCACGGGCCTTGGCTTCAGACAGGCGCAACGCTCCCGCTTCGGGCGCTTCTCCGGGCAGCAGGCTTTCGTCGACGGCCGGGTTGGCGGTGTCGAATGGCAGGCCGAGGCGGGCCAGAAGTTCGCGGCGGAACGGCGAGGTCGAGGCAAGAATCAGCGGCAGTGTGGTCATGGGGGAGCAAGTTGCTGTGCGTCGCACCGGCTGAGGTCGAAAGATGCCGAAAATAGCAGCTTTTCCGGTCGCCCTGCTTTGACTTCAAAAGCGGGAAATAATATCATGCGGCCCTTATGTCGCGCCCCGTTGTTATTGACAGTCAGTTGTTTGCACGTGATGGCGGCTCGCTGCAGGGCGAATTGCTGGTTGCCACGCTGACCCGAGTGCACGATCTGCTGGTCGATCGTGCCGGTTCCTTGACCTATCGGGTCAATGGCAGGGTCGGTCCGCGCGACCGGCCGCAACTGCTGTTGGAGGTCGATGGGGTCTTGTCCTTGTGTTGCCAGCGCTGCCTGGAGGTTATCGCGTACCCGTTGCAGTTGCGCAGCCTGCTGGAGTTCGTGGATGACGATGCTGACCTGACGCAGGAGGAACTGGAGGACGACTCCAGGGATTTCCTGGTCAATCAGAAGGCGCTTGATGTGGTCGTGTTGATCGAGGACGAGATCCTTCTCGCGCTTCCCGTCGCACCGCGGCACGAGGGTTGCGCATTGCCTGGCAGTGCACTGGAGTCGGCAAGAGTGTCACCATTTTCCGTTTTGGCCAGCCTGCACGGCGAGGTCGAGTGAGTCTGTATCTAGGAGTGAGTCATGGCTGTTCAGCAGAACAAGAAATCACCGTCGAAGCGTGGCATGCACCGCGCGCACGATTCCCTGAGCGGCATGCCGCTGGCTACCGAGCCAACGACCGGCGAGGTTCACCTGCGCCATCAC
>NZ_JAEUOL010000201.1 GCF_016789985.1 Accumulibacter sp. | reverse complement strand
ATCTATGGACTCCCCCGATTTTGCAAGGTGATGTGTTGTTGGTTTGTCGGAAGCAGCCTGCAGGAATCTATCCGGCCTACTTTCGTGGTGCCCGTCGGCACCGGCCCTGATGACATACGCTGCGTGGAACCCTCATTAGCAAAGCGGCCTGGCATCGGCCAAACACGTTACCAGGCTTTTTCCACGCTGGTCTGAACCGTCATCCCATCAACTCATGTCGCTCGCAATCCTCAGGCAGGAATCTGGCTGAGGTATTGGTTGAACAAGACAAGCCTCAGCTTGCCACTTGATATTCGGTGCCGCGAGACCGCATCGCCCAGATGATACGTGCCTTCTTGGCGGCCAGCGCAACCGCCGCGACGTTGGCGCAAGCCCGCTCCTTGAGCGCTTCTGCCCATCGGCTTTTTCGATCCGTCTTGTCGGCGGTCAGTCGCAACACGGATCGAGTGCCGTGGATGAGCAAAGTGCGCAGCGTGACATCGCCCCGCTTGCTGATCGATCCGAGTTTCGTCTTGCCGCCGCGGGAATTCTGCCGGGGCGTCAGCCCCAGCCAGGCGGCAAACTGTCGTCCGCTCTTGAAGGCGCTGGCGTTGCCCACGCTGGCGACCAGCGCGGTGGCGGTGACCGGACCCACCCCTTCAATCGCCATCAGGCGGCGAGCCGGTTCGCAGGCCTTGGCCAGGACTGAAATCTTGCGGTCGTAGGCCAGGATGCGCTCGTCGAGCGTTCGCAGGCGGTCATGCAATTCGCCAACGGTTTCCCTGGCCAGCAGCGGCAATTGCCGCCCGCCGGCGCCGATCTCGGCGAGCAGCCGGCCGGCTTGGGCAATGCCTTGCCCGGCCACTATGCCGAATTCGCCCAACAGCCCGCGCACCTGATTGACCAGCGCCGTACGCTCGGAGACGGTCAGGGCGCGGGCGCGATGCACGGCAAGAACGGCTTGGGCTTCTTCCGACTTGACCGGCACGAGGCGCATGTTCGGCCGGCCCACGGCTTCGCAGATCGCTTCCGCATCATTGGCGTCGTTCTTGCCGCTCTTCCGGTAGGGGGAAACGAATTGGGCAGACATGAGGCGGGCATCGTGGCCCAGCTTGATTAATTCCCGTGCCCAGTAATGAGAACCGGCGCAGGCTTCGATGCCGATCAGGCTGGCCGGCGTATTGGCGAAGAAATTGAGCAGTTCGCTCCGGGAGAGCGTTTTCTTGAGAACGCTTTTGCCGGGCTCATCCACGCCGTGGACCTGGAAAACCATCTGGGCAATATCAAGACCGATGCGAACATCTTTCATGGCACACCTCCTTGCTTCGTGCAGCCCCTTGGCCGCAATACGCTCAGTGTCCCGCTAGGCGGGAGGGGGAGTCCATTTCATTAGGATCGAGGAATTGGCTTCCGCCGGTTTCCAAGTGCTCATCTTTACGGGCGCTACAGGGTGTACAAAGTTCCTACGAAGGCGTGCTGGAACTCGGCGCATCCCTTGGCGTGAAGAACATCGGAAAGCCGTGTGCGCGAAAATCGCATGCACGATTTGATGAGGGAGGGAGGGCAGGCGAAAGCCTGTCCCCTACTCTACCCAGCTTTGTGCATGACCCCAGCTTTGATGTGAAAGGCAAGAGTCAAGCTCTGACCCTGGCGGCTGACCCCCTACAGCAATCCGACACCCTCCGCCAGAGCGGCATTCCGCAGTTCGTTGTCCCGGCTGGCCAGTGGTAACGCGTGGCGCAAAGCCAGTTCCAGATAGGCCGCATCGTAACTGCTCAGGTTGCAGCGCATGGCAAGTTCGAGGAGTTGCCGTGGTCCTGGCGTTGCGTGATCAACGTCGATCGGCAGCGATGTGACGACATCCACGATCTGGCGCGCGGCATCGACGCTCATTTTGCCCTTCATGCAGGCAGTTCTCAGAATGTTGGTGAACTCCAGTTGCCAAATCGCGGGAACGATCGCCCGATCTGTTTCCAGTCGGGCCGCGATGGCATCGGTGTAGTCGGACGCCTGATCGCCGATGTACCAGCCCGTAACCACCGAATTATCGAGGACGAACGGCATCAATCCCGCCCCTCCGCGATGGCCTCCACCAGAGTGGCGCCCAGTGTGGCGCCGCTGCCCAGAGTGCGCAAGCGGGTGATGGCGGCGGATACGCGCGCCGATTGGCCGCCGTCGGTGGAAGTGGCAGCGTTCACGGAAACGATCCGGGCCACTGGATTGCCATGACGGGTAATGGTGACTTCTTCGCCGCGCTCAACCGCATTGAGCAATTCGGACAACCGGTTCTTGGCCTCGAAGACGGCAACGGTTCTCATGGGAGTTTCTCCGGAGTCTGGATAGCCAGATTATAGCCTGAGCAAGAGCGTGTTTTGACGGGTCTATGTCGTTTCGTGTGGAAACGACATAGACCCCGCAGGAAGAATGGTCATCAGCAAACAGCTCAGCAGCTTCGGCGAAGGAAACACCATGCTTCTGTTCGTTGCTGCGCGCCTTTGCTTCATCCCATTGAAAATACATGGCCATGCCGCGTCAAAGGGCAAGTTGCTGCTGGGTGTCGTCGAATGTCTGCTTCACTGGTCGGCCCGGCGAGCCCTTCCACGTGCGCCGCCCCAACATGAAGGCTATCTCGCGCTGAAAGCGCTCGCTGCCCAACACGAAGCCCCCGTTTGCCGATTCGCGTATTCGAGCGACTAGCGCGGGTTC
>NZ_JAEUOL010000200.1 GCF_016789985.1 Accumulibacter sp. | reverse complement strand
CGGTCGGCGCCAGGACCTTTTGTGCCAGACCGCCGGTGTAGATGCCGATGTGTCCGGTGGCGATGGCAAACTCGGTGTAGTCCTTGCTGCCGACATGCTTGCCGAGGGCAACGGTGCAGGGCGGCGGAACGATGTGATCCTTTTCGGCATAGATGTTGAGGATCGGGATCGTCAGTTGCTGCAGATCGACCTTGCGGCCGCCCACCTCCAGCGTCCCCTTGACCAGCTTGTTCCCCTTGAGGAAGTCACGGATGAATTCCTTGAACATCTGGCCGACCGCGTCGGGACCACCGAACAGCCACTTCTCCATGCGCAGGAAGTTCTGCAGCGCCGCGCGGTCGTCGAGAATGTCGATCACGTCGGCGTACTTGCCGTAGTTGAGGATGAACGGTGACGCCATCATGAACGACTCGTTGAGCACCGTGGCCGGTACGTTGCCATGCACGGCCACCATCTTCTCGACATCGGCATCGGCGCCCATGGTGAACATCAGGCCTTCGTGCGGCTTGTGGTTGGCCCGGTAGGCGTCGAAGTCGATCGGCGACACGGTCAGCACGAGGTGGCTGATCTTGTCCGGATTGAGCGCCGAGTAGGTGGTCGACATGGCGCCACCCTGGCAGATCCCCAGCAAGGCGATCTTGTCGACCCCGTGCTGCCGGCGGATGAATTCCACCGTATCGTCCAGGTAGCCGTTGAGGTAGTCGTCCATGTTGCGGTACTTGTCGACCTGGCGCGGGTATCCCCAGTCGTTGAGGTAGACGTCGATGCCTTCGTTCAGCAGGTTGCGGACCAGCGAGCGGTCCGGCTGCAGATCGGCCACCTCGTAGCCGTTGATCAGCGGCGGCACGATCAACAAGGGCGTTTTCATGATCTTCGCCTGGTCGACCAGGGCGTGGTAATGATAGACCCTGATCCCGTCCTGTTCGAAAACGATGTCCTTCGGCGTGCTGCCGATGTCGATGTCGTCGTCGGTCAGGTTGGTGAGGTTGTTGATGCCCTTGGTGAGCTTCTCGTTCAGGGCGGCGGTCTCCGCCGCGAGATCAGCGGGAAGAATCTGGATTGGGAAAGAAAACATGGGTAGCACCCTCCTAAAGGTCTGTTAGCTTATCGGCCCGAGCAACGTCGTCCGGGCCTGCTCATTCGCTCTTGGCGCGCGCCGTCGCCTTGCGCGCCGGAGCACTGGCCTTGGCCGGTGCTGCATGAGCCGCCGGGAGCAGTTCCCTTCTGAGAGTCCGCACCTCTTTCTTGAGTTCGTGGATCACCTGGTAGGCTTCGTCGAGTTCGCTGCGCGTCGGCATGTCCAGGCCACGGAAGATGTCCTCGACCACCGCGCGCTGCGCCAGCTTGAACTGCTGCTGCGCCTTGGTGAACGCGTTCTGCTTGTCGAGGAATTCCTGTTTGTTGAAGGTCACGAGCAGCGACTTGTCGGCCGTGCGATACCAGAGACCCATCAGTTGACGCACTGCGGTGATCTTCTCGCCCTTCGCGGCCACCTTGCCGAGTTCCTCGACGGTTGCCTCGACCGCCTGGGCCAGTGCCTGGGCGAAAGCGGTATGGAAGGTCAGGCTGTTCTTGCGCAGATCGACCACGGCGTCCACCAGACGCAGCAGCTTGGCGTTCTTCTCGCGCGAAGCGCCAAACAGCGGAATCTCGCCGACGCCGGCCAGCGCACTGGTATCCCCTTCCATCGACAGCAGGCGATTCAGACCGGCGGTCCCGCCGAGCATGGCCTCACCGACATGACCCGACGAAGCGGCCTGCATCAGGAACGAGAGCCAGGGGCCCATCGCCTCCGGCAGGTCCTTGCTCAGGGTGCCGCTCAGGTTGCCGAGGTGCGAACCGAGGCCGAAGCTGCGCTCGAGCATGGCCGTCGATTCCTTGGCCCATTGCTCGGCAAAACCCTTGAGGTCGGGACGCCAGTCCTTGTTGGCTTCCATGTTGGGCGCCACGATCTTCATCGACTTGAAAAAGAAGTCCATGACGCGGTTCATCGCCGCCTGGCTGCTGTTCATGCGATCCATCAGCATGCGCGCGGCCTCGTTGGTACCCCGGGTGGCGGTTTCAACGCCTTTCTTCACCGCGTCGACGGGATTTTCGCCGCCGCCCGGGAGATTCTGCAACAGCGCGGACCAGTCGCCCCACATGCGCTTCTGCATGTCGGCCCAAGCGTTGACGACGCCGCCCAGTTGCTCGTTCGGATTCTTGTTTTCCACTCCTGTGATCTCCTTTCAGTGTGTCGGACACGCCCACCGCCACGGTAGGCGGATGCCCAGCGGTAGACTGAGTGCACTCTACAACCAAACTGCGGCCGTCTGTCGACGGCCGCGATCATGCAGCTTAACTGGCGTGCAAGGCATCAGGCCAGTGCCACCACTGCATCTCCCTTGTGTTTCGCCTCGCCCTGCTCATTGGCACAGGTCAGTTCGAGACGAACACACTGTTCCCCCCCCTGCTCCAGCTTCTCGACGATCCTGCCGGTGCACACCAGGCGCTCGCCGATCTGCGTGATGGCGGTGAACCGTACGCCGAAGCTGCGGATGGCCGACTGCGGTACCCACTGGGTGAGCAGGCGACCGAGATAGGCCATGCCCAGCATGCCGTGCGCGAAGACGTCGGGCATCCCGTTCGCCCGCACGAAATCCTGGTCGAGGTGCAGCGGGTGGTGGTCGCCGGAACCCGTAGCGTACAGGGCAAGGGTCAGACGCGACACCGGCTCGGTGGTGAACGACGGGAGCATGTCGCCCACGTTGAGCGCATCAAAATTCGGTTTTGTCATCGACCTTCCCCTATGCCCGAATGACCATCACGGAGTGCACATCGCACACCAGTTCGCCCTGCCGCCGCACCTTGACATCCTTGACCACGAACTGCAGCGCGCCGTTGCGCTTGTCGTAGATGTCGGTGATCTCGCCGTCGAAGTCGAGCGTGTCGCCCGAGTACACCGGCTGGTGGTAGGTGAAGGACTGCTCGCCATGGAGCATCTTCATCAGGTCGCAACCCATGGTTTCGAGGTAATCGAAAGGGTGCTCCTTGTCCATGTCCATGCAGAAAAAGAAGGTCGGCGGCGCCAGCACGCCCGGCAGGCCGGCCTGCCGGGCGGCTTCCTCGTCGAAATAGAGGGGGTTGGTTTCGCCGGTCGCCTTGGCAAACCATTTCAGTTGCCACGCCGTCAACCGGACCGAATGTGGCGGCACTTTCATGCCTATGTGTTTCTTGTCAATCAACATCCGATTCACTCCTCGTCCACCCCGGAGACCGGGGTGGAATGCTGGTTGGCGATTTGATCAGAGAAGCTCGATGGCAATCGCGGTGGCTTCGCCGCCACCGGCACAGAGACCGGCGATGCCGCGCTTGAGGCCGCGCGCCTTGAGCGCATAGAGCAGCGTGACCAGGATGCGCGAACCGGTCGCCCCGATCGGATGGCCGAGTGCGCAGGCGCCGCCGTTCACGTTCACCTTGTCGTGCGGCAGCTCGAGGTCGTGCATCGACGCCATGGTCACCGCCGCGAAGGCCTCGTTGATTTCCCAGAGGTCCACATCGGCGGCTGCCCAGCCAGCCTTGTCGAGCAGTTTCCGGAAGGCGAACACCGGCGCCGTGGTGAACCACGCCGGGTCATGCGCGAAGGTCGCGTGGCCGACGATGCGGGCGAGCGGCGTGATGCCGGCGGCCCTGGCATCCGCTTCGCGCATCAGCACGAAAGCCGCCGCGCCGTCGGAGATCGACGACGAGTTGGCCGGCGTCACGGCGCCATCCTTCTTGAAGGCGGGCTTCAGTTTGCTGATCTTCGAGGCGTCGCATTTCATCGGCGTCTCGTCGAGCGCGATCACCTCTTCGCCCTTGCGCGAGGTGACGGTGACCGGCGCGATCTCGTCCTTGAAGACGCCCGAGGTGACGGCATTCTGCGCGCGCGTCACCGACTCGACGGCGAAAGCGTCCATCGCTTCGCGCGAGAAGCTGTACTTGTCCACGCACAGTTCGGCGAAGGCGCCCATCAGCTTGCCCTGCTCGTAGGCATCCTCGAGACCGTCGAGGAACATGTGGTCGTGCAGCACGCCATTGCCCAGCCGGTAGCCGCTGCGCGCCGTGGTCAGCACGTGCGGCGCATTGGTCATCGACTCCATGCCGCCGGCCACGGCGACGTTGACGGTTCCCGCCAGCAGCTCGTCGTGCGCGATCATCACCGACTTCTGCGCCGAACTGCACATCTTGGTCAGGGTGGTGCACGGCACCGATTTCGGCAGTCCGGCGCCGAGCACCGCCTGGCGCGCCGGGGCCTGACGCACGCCGGCCATCAGGCAGCAGCCCATCAGCGCTTCGTCGATCTCCTCGCCCTTGACGCCCGCCTGTTCGACCGCCGCCCTGATCGCCACGGCGCCGAGTTGCGGTGCGGTCAGCGAGGCGAACTGACCCTGGAAGGAACCGACCGGCGTGCGCTTGGCGCCGACAATGACAACTGACTCACTCATAAGACACTCCTTAAATGCGACAACGATTGCCCGATTGATGTTTTCTGCCGGAACCGGATCACTTCGGCGCCATCCGGATCGAGCCGTCGAGGCGGATCACCTCGCCGTTCAGATAGCCGTTCTCGCAGATGTGGCGGACCAGCGCGGCGTATTCGGCGGGTTTGCCGAGACGCGACGGGAAGGGCACCATCTTGCCCAGCGAGTCCTGCGCCGCCTGCGGCAGCCCCTTGAGCATCGGCGTTTCGAAGATGCCCGGCGCGATGGTCACGACGCGGATGCCGTGCGCCGCCAGTTCGCGCGCCACCGGCAGGGTCAGGCCGATGACGCCGGCCTTGGAAGAAGCATAGGCGGCCTGGCCGATCTGTCCATCGTAACCGGCGACGGAAGCGGTATTGACGATCACGCCGCGCTCGCCGTCCTCATTGGGCGCGTTGCGGCTCATCGCCTCGGCGGCCAGACGGATCATGTTGAAGGTGCCGACCAGGTTGATGCTGACGACGCGTGCGAAGGTCGCCAGATCATGCGGGCCGTCGCGGCCGAGCACCTTCTTGGGCGGTGCCACACCGGCGCAGTTGACCAGTCCGTGCAGGGCGCCGAATTCGCTCACCGCCAGGTCGATGGCGGCGCGCGCGCTCGCCTCGTCGGTCACGTCGGTTTTGGCAAAGCGCGCACTGGCGCCGAGTTGCGCCGCCTGCGCCTCGCCGGTCGCGGCATCGACATCGACGATGACCACTTTGCCGCCCGCGTTGACCAGGCCGCTCGCCGTCTCCGCTCCGAGCCCGGAGCCTGCTCCCGTTATTACAAACACACTGCCATTGATTTGCATGGATAACCCCCAAAAAAATATCGCGACATCACTCGATGCCGCGCTCCTGGCCTGCGCCGACGGCGACCGACAAGATCCGCATCGTCACAGAAAACTAGGTGCCGCGGGCTGCCGCGGGGAGGCTCCGAGGGGTCGGCGGGCCGTTCCCCGGCATGCTGCCCCGCAACAGGATGACCGGGCAATCCGGCCCCGACCCCCCGGCAGCGGGCCAAGCGCCGGGCAAATCCGCCACCCTCCGTTGCCCTCTGCCGCCCGCCATCCCGGCATTGTCGAATGTGGAGCACTGCCGAGTCAAGCACCAGACGCAGTGCAGCAGCCGTGCGCCGCGCAACGGCCGGCCGCCCCGGCGGCGCCGCTTGCCCTGCCTCCGGCAGGGGAAAGAGGCGCCCTTGACGGTGGCGGTTGACCTGGATCAGGGCGGGCTCGAGCGAATGCGCTACGATGTCCGGTCAGGCGGGCGCCCCGGCGCCCGCGGCTGACGATTGATGCAGCGTACAACGGAGAACCCCCATGGTCGAAACGCTCAAAGAACTTCCCGAGACCCCCAACCCGGAGGCGGCGGGCAGCGCGGCCGCCAGCGGCGCAGTCAAGCGCCGCAGCCGCACGACGACGCCGCGCCGCAAGAAAGTGGCCGACAGCGCCGCCGCACCGGCCAGCGCGCCGGCGCTGGTCGCCACGCCGCCGGCTGCCGAAGCGCCCCCTGCCGCCGCGGCAGCATCGGCCGACCCGGCCGGCGCCAGCGCGCCGCGCCTGCCCGGCGACTTCGCGCGCCGCCTCGGCGACCGCCATCTGCTCGATTCCGACGCCCTCGAGGACATCGACCGCATGACCAACATCGCCCTCGGCCAGTTCAGCGGCGGCGTCTCGCCGGCCTCGCTGGCGATGGCCTATCTCGACTGGACCGTGCACCTCGCGGCGTCGCCCGGCAAGCAGTTCCAGCTCGCCGCCAAGGCGGTGCGCAAGGCGATGCGCCTGAGCGCCTACGCCCTCTCCTCGGCGATCACCGGCAACGCGCAGCCCTGCATCAGGCCGCTGCCCGGCGACCACCGCTTCGACCATCCGGGCTGGGAGCGTTATCCCTACAACGTCATCTCCCAGGGTTTCCTGCTCAACCAGCAGTGGTGGCACAACGCCACCACCGGCATCCGCGGCGTCTCCAAGCACGGCGAGGCCGCCGTCTGGTTCACCGCCAAGCAGATCCTCGACATGAGCGCGCCGTGCAACATCCCCTTCCTCAACCCGGAGATCGTCGAAACGACGACCAACGAACGCGGCGCCAACCTGGCGCGCGGCGCCGAGTTCTATCGCGAGGACGTCCGGCGCTCCTTGCGCGACGACAAGCCGGCCGGCGTCGAAGCCTTCCGGGTCGGCGAGAATCTCGCCATCACCCCCGGCAAGGTGGTCTATCGCAACCTGCTGATGGAACTCATCCAGTACGCGCCGACCACCGACACGGTGCAGCGCGAACCGGTGCTGATGCAGTCCGCCTGGATGATGAAGTACTACATCCTCGACCTCTCGCCGCACAACTCGCTGGTCAGGTACCTGGTCGACCGCGGCCATACCGTGTTCATGATCTCCTGGCTCAATCCGGGCGCCGAGCACCGCAACCTGGGCATGGAGGACTACCGCAAGCTGGGCACCATGGCCGCCATCGACGCCATCTCGGAGATCCTGCCCGGACGCCGCATCCACACCGTCGGCTACTGCCTGGGCGGCATCCTGCTGACCATCGCCGCCGCCGCCATGGCGCGCGATGGCGACGACCGGCTGGCCAGCGTCACCCTGTTCACCACCATGACCGACTTCACCGACGTCGGCGAGATCAACGTTTTCATGGACGCCAGCGAGGTCACCCTGCTCGAGGACATGATGTGGGAGAAGGGTTACCTCGGCCACCAGCAGGTTTCCGGCGGCTTCCAGCTCCTCAAGTCGGCCGACCTCATCTGGTCCAAGATGGTGCGCGAGTACTACCTTGGGCATCGCGAACCGATGTTCGACCTGATGGCCTGGAACGCCGACGGCACACGCATGCCCTACCGCCAGCACTCCGAGGTGCTGCGCCGGCTGTACGTCGACAACGAACTGTTCCAGGGCAAGTACCTGGTCAATGGCCGCGCCATCTCGATCAGCAACATCCACGTGCCGATCTTCGCCGTCGCCGCCGGCGCCGACCACGTCGCGCCCTGGCATTCGGTATACAAGCTGCACCTGCAGAGCGACGCCACCGAACTCACCTTCGTCCTGACCAGCGGCGGCCACAACGTCGGCATCGTCAATGAACCGGGCCGGCCGCGCCGCTCCTACCAGCTCAGCGTCTGCCGCGAGGGCGAGCGCTTTCTCGATGCCGAAACCTGGAAGGAGCGCACCCCGGTCTGTCAGGGCTCGTGGTGGCCGGCCTGGCAGCAGTGGCTGCAGCAGCACTCGACCGGCAGCCAGGCCGCCCCGCCGATGGGCGCGCCCGACAAGGGCTACGTACCGCTCTGCGACGCGCCGGGCACTTATATTTATCAGCAGTAGCAGGCCCCGGTCCGGCGGCCACCGCCGCCGGCGGCTCACAGCAGGGGCTCACAGCAGGGGCTCACAGCAGGGGCTCACAGCAGGGCGTGGCGAAAATCCTCCGGCGGCAAGCCGCGCCCCAGCGACACCAGCTCGTCGCGCTCCACCGGCGCCAGCACATAAAGCGCGACGCGATCCGCTCCGGCATCGATCAGCACCGCCAGACGCGCCAGCAGCGACTGCCGCTGACGCGCGTCGAGCCAGCCCTCGAAAACGCTTTCCTGAGCCCGCCAGGCAAAGCTCCGGCACGGCTCAATCAACAATGGATGAACAGGAAGGGATCAATCAACAAGCATTATGTAGCCAGGAATAGGTGCGTTTCCATAAGTTGGCATAGCCTGACAGGCTGGCGCATCCGAGTAGAAAATCATGACCGACTCCTGGTTGGTGACGGCATTACGCAAAAACGTTAGCCAGCCGGCGCAAACCTGTGGAGTAATCTGCCCATGATTTTGATTAATGTTACATACTTGAACATGATCGCCTCGCCAGCTTGGGCGAACATACACCCCCCCATCAGAATATATCCATAGATAACCAACTTTTCCGGAACACCACTGCGGTGCTGCAACGGCCGTAGCCGAGGACAACGACAACAACATAGACGCCAAGAGTGATACCCTGATCTGTTTGCATGAAAACATGTCCGAGATCCTCATATAAAATTTTTAATGTAAAACCGTCAAGATCATGCGTGGAACCCTATTGCGGCTTACGTTTTCGGGCGTCATCGCCATTCAAAATCTGGACAACGATATCGGCTGGAGGAAATAGCCTGATCGCGATGTCCGGGGCTTCAGGGTTATGAATGCTCTTTGTGCTGCGGTAAAACAAAAAATCTGAACCATACAACTCACTCCAGCCACCAAGCACAGGAGTGGCAAGCTGGCCGGACTGAATTTTATCAACATCAGCATTCCCATCTGCCACCCACATTGAACGAAAAGTCACTACCGGGGCTGCAATGCCATAATTTGGATTGACGCTAATTTTGGCCTCGCTTCTGTCCACTGTCAAACACATGTGTGCATCTCCGCCGACCAAATACACGATGTCCAGGCATAAATGGACTGGATCAATCGTTACCTCACCAATATCTATAAACGGTCGAGCCGCATCCTCAAGTGCGGGACCTAGAATAACCGAACTTCCATAGCACACATCCTGAAGATTATTGGCTTTTGGGGGGTGCGGCTTAAAGCGCAAATTTCCATCCTGATATAGAACCATGACTTCTGGCCATGAACTGGCATCCGAGATCTTTTTGATTAGTTTTATGTAGCTTCCCGTTTCCGATTTCCCCCCAAGTCGTACGGTCATGTCCCGATTGCGCCACCAAGTTACTGATGTCCTACAGATATCGAATCTGTTAATATGATCGTCAAAGAGCAGCTTGCAATATGCCAAAGTATTGCCGCCGCCATCGATTTGCCTTACCCAGCCATTGCCTGGAAACGGGATGGGTTTTGCGTTATTCTGATTGTCCTGACAATCACTTCCAGAAAAATCCGCCGGACATCCGGAAAAAGTACTTATCGTGCCAATATATGATGGGTGAATTGCCTTCAGCTCAAAGCCGGGAGATTGGCCAGAATGTCCCACCATCTTCGAGAAAATGGGTACATTCACATTGTCGTATTCAGCACAATTTGTTCGGTACGAATTGTTCCTGGCATAATGGTCGTTTGCGTTTTCTGCCTTGACGGAAAGCGAAAAAACACAGATGCTACATAGAAAAAACGGTCGACAAAGATTAATCACATGCCGAAAAATTGGCTTCGCCAGAATAATCATCATAGCCCTCTCCAAATCCCCAAAAGCTTGTTGACCCGGACCATGCCGTGGATGGACTGGCGCATCCCCTGCACCCGGCTTGCGCTGCTCCGGGTGCAAGCTTGCCGGGCGCAGACGAAACGGTTGATCCTTTTCACGGAAAATTCCATCGCGCCGACGGAAGCCTGCCTGACGCAGACGAAACGATGCATCGTTTTGATGAAAAATTGCATCGCGCCGAGGCATCGTTGCCGGCCGCCGATGAAAGATTCCATCGCCGCGCCGGAGCTTTCCCTCTGCGCCAGGGAAAGTTCCGCCGGCGACCCGGATTCCTGCATGGCGCCGGCGCCCCGTCGCATCGCCTGACCCGCCGCTCGCGTGTCGCCGGCGCTGCGCCGGGCCGGCAGGCACGTCCGGCCTCAGGAGGCCGGCGCGGCCGGCGCCGGCTTGCGGACCCGGCGGGCAAAGCGGCGACCGAGGTCGTCGAGACTCTCCTCGAGATCACCCGAAGCGACGTTGTGCAGCTTGGCGTACTGGTAGACCAGCAGCGCCGCGGCATAAGCCTCGCTGCCCGCCGCGAAGTAGGTGTCGTCCACCCGGCGGGCGAGATGTTCCAGCGCATGGCGCAGCGGATAGAGATCCTCGACCAGCGCCACATCGGCGGCGAACTCCTTGATGTTGAAGCCGGCCGGCAGCGCCTCGGGGTGCGCCCTGGCGATGGCCAGCGCCTTGACGACGAAGGAACGGTTCATTTCTCCGAACTTGACCATGCTGGCGCGGTTGACGTCGCCCAGGCTGATCAGGAAAGGCAGGGCCTCACCCAGGCTGGCCAGGGCGGCCTCGGCCCTGGCGCGTTGCTCGGCGGTGAAAGTGGCGTCGATACGGTTCTGCGGCATCGCAAGTCTCCTCAGGAAGGCGCGTGCGAAAACATTTCGCACGGCAGGGATTAGAAAAGAAGTCGCGCCGGCGGTCAAGGACCGTCGCCGCTCGCCGCGGCGGCGCCCCGCCCGGCTCAGACGCTTCTTTCCAGCCAGGCGAGCTCATGCGGCACCTGCGCCAGCTCGGCGTCGTCGAGCAGCCTGCCCTCCGCCAGGCGGGTGGTGATGCGCAGCACCAGCGCCGCGTCGCCCGGCGCCATGACGATGCCGATGCGCCGGGCCGGCACGGCAAGGCCGAGCAGCAGGGCGAGCAGCCGCGCGCTGGCCGGGTGCCCGATCGCCGAGGTGAAGCCGCCGGCCAGCCGCTGCCGGGCTTCGTCCACCGTCAGCGGGCCGCTCAGGCGATAATCGCCGTAGGCGGTGAGCAGCGGGGAATTGAGCAGGTAGATCATCCGCCGTCACCGGTCGCCCGGTAGGCGTCGCGCATTTCGCGCTTGAGCGTCTTGCCGGCCGCGTTGCGCGGGAAGTCGTCCATGATCCGTACGGCGTGCAGGCGCTGGTAGCGCGCTCCGACGCGCTGGTTGATCCAGTTCAGCAGTTCGTCTTCGCTCGCCGTGGCGTTGGCGTGCAGCAACAGCGCGGCGACCGGCGTCTCGCCCCACTTCTCGTGCGCCACGCCGAACACCGCCACCTCGCGCACCGCCGGGTGGCGCGCCGCGACTTCCTCGATGTCCCGCGGGTAAACCTTGACCCCGCCGCTGTCGATCATGTCCTTCTTGCGGTCCACCAGGTAGAGGTAGCCCTCGCCATCGACGTAACCGAGATCGCCGGTGAATAGCCAGCCGTCGCGGATCGTCTGCTCGGTGAGATCGGGGCGACCGTAGTAGCCGAGCATCAGCGACGGGCCGCGGCCGACGATCTCGCCGACTTCCCCGGCCGGCGCGTCGCTGCCGTCTTCGCGCACGATGCGCATCTGGAAGAAGCACGGCGGGGCGCCGACCGAACCGGATTTGCGGGTCGACCGGGTCTTGTCGAGGATGGTCCAGAAACCTTCGGTCAGCCCGTAGAGTTCGTAAAAACGGTCCGGCAGCAGCCGGTTGAGCTGATCCTTGTGCTCCTGGTAGAGCGGTGCGCCGAGCGACAGGATCATCTCCAGCGAGGCGAGCTTCTCGGGCGAGAAGTTGGGCGCATCGAGCAGGGCGATGATCTGCGCCGGCACCATCATGGTGTGCGTCACCTGCTCGCGGGCGATGATCTCGATCGCCTGCACGGCGTCGAACTGGCGCTGCAGGACGTAGCGCGCGCCGAGATGGAAGCAGGGCATCAGGGTGACGAAGGCGCCGTTGAAGACGATCGCGCCGGTGTGCAGGACGACCGATTCGGGCCGCATCCGCCAGGTGGTGGCAAACAGGGTGCAATACATGGCGCGCACGAAGTGGCTGTGCATGATGCCTTTCGGCAGCCCGGTGGTGCCGCTGGTATACATGATGTTGAACAGGTCGTCCTGGCGCACGGTGACGGGGTTGGGACGACCTTCGGGGCAACTGCTGAGCAGGGCGGCGTAGGCGGGGTAGTCGCCGGTCACGCCGTCGACCATCAGAATGTGCTTGCTGCGCAGGCCGGGCAGATCGGCGCACGCCTGCTCGAGCAGCGGCGCCAGCGAGCGCTGCGAGATCAGGCAGACGGCGCCCGAATCGCGCAGCAGGCTGGCCAGGCCGGAAGCCATCAGCAGGGGGCTGAGCGGCACCAGCACGGCGCCGATCGATGGAACGGCCCAGTAAATCTCGAGCAGTTCGCGGCAGTTGGCGAGGACGGTCGCCACCCGGTCGCCCTTGCGCACGCCGAGCGACTGCAGCAGGCAGGCGCAGCGATTGACGCGCGCCGCGAAGTCGCGCCAGGTCAGACGTTCCTGCTCGAAGACGACCGCCACCTGCTCCGGTCGAAATTGTGCGTGATGGCCGATCACCGTTGCCAGTTGCAGCATGTTCTTCTCCTCCCCGAATTCCCTGTCCGACCGGACTGGCGCGCGCCGGCCGGCCCCCTGCTGCCTCATCGCAGCGCAACAAAACACTACTATACAATGCCTGCCGGGATTGCGGCAGAGGCCGCCGCCGGCCGTCGGCGCAGAGCCTTGCCGGACCCCGGCGGATGCCCCGCAGGGGGGTGCGAGGCAGGGATGAACGGCTTTCTCGGCGGACCCGAAATAAACCGCCAAAGAACCCCCTGCAGTATGAACAAACGCCGCACGGAGGAGTAGAATGCCATTGTGCGGTGCGCAATGGCGGACGACTGGCCGGGAGCCAGCGGAACGCGCTGGGCACCGGCGACAGCGGGGCTGCCTGGACCATGCAGAGGTGGCATCGCCGCTGCCGGAGTGAGCGGCATCCGTTCGCCTGACGGTGCCAGGACAGTCGTGGGTGGCCTGCTGCGGGCCGACCCGTTTTAACTCATGTTTCACGTCAAATGCTGGAGGTTGGAAAATGAATGCACTGCTCAGGGAAATGCCCGATTTCACGACGAGTTGGTGGAGGTACACGCTGGCCATGCTGCGCGCCTCGAACCGGGAAATCAGCGAGTTCAACGACAACCTCTTCATTGCCGCGCACATCGCCATGACCGCGGCGCGCGACAATCCGCTGAGCATGATGGAGACCTTCGAGATCCTCGAGCACAACGTCGGGATGGCGCGCAAGGGTCTGGCCGGCATGCAGGATAAAATGACCGACTACGCTTTCGACCAGATGGAAGAAGCCACCCGCGCCTTCCTCAACACCGTCCTCAAGTCGGAGGGCGAGAAGCTGGGCGGCTACATGCGGCGCGAAGCCGAGATCATGGAAGCGGTCTCCAACTTCAACGAGCAGATCGAGGCGATCGCCGACGAGTTCGGCTTCCATTTCAACACCGCGCACTACAAGCTGGTGCATGAGACCGATGCTTTCGAGCTCTATCAGGTGCTGCCGCTGAAGAAGGGGGTGGAAGTCCGTAACGACCTCAAGCCGGTCATCCTCGTCCCGCCCTACATGCTCGGTGTGCACATCCTCTCCTTCCTGCCCTACGAGAACAAGAGCTACAGCCACTCCTTCGCCAACGAAGGCATTCCGACCTATGTGCGTGTCGTCAAGGACATCATGACCAACGACAAGGTCCAGCAGATGACCCCGGAGCAGGACTGCCTGCAGACGCTGGAACTGTGCGCCAAGGTGAAGGAACTCAACGGCGGCAAGAAGGTGACCCTGAACGGCACCTGCCAGGGGGGTTACATCTGCCTGATGAATGTCCTGTCGGGCAAACTGCAGGAGGTCTGCGACGCGCTGATCACCAATGTGACGCCGGTGGACGGCACTTACAGCGACGCGATCAGCGGCATGCCGACGATGCACCACGATTTCATCACCACCACCCTGCCGAGTGGCAACAAGGTGGCCAACGGGTATCTGTTGAGCCTCGGCATGCGCTTCGTCGCCATCGACCGCGAGTCGCCGCTGGTCAAGGTGCTCGATCAGGCTTCGCTGCACCGGGCGACCGACCTCAACCCGGGCAAGACGCCGGCCGCCCTCTTCCGCTGGCTGCTCAAGGAACGCGTCCACCTGCCGCTGGCGATCGCCAACATGAGTTCGCACACCTTCCAGGACCCGATCGCCGATGATGGCACGCTGCCCGTCAAGCTGTTCGACCAGCCACTCAACATCAAGAACCTGGTCGATCTGAAGGTGCCGTGGTATCAGAACTACGCGATCAAGGACGACCTCGTCACGCCGCCTTGCGCCACCGCCGGCAACAAGTTCCTGGAAGGCTGGGACGGCCTCGAGTCGGTGGCCTTTTTCGGCGGCCACGTGGCCATCCTGACCAGCCCGTATGGCAAGAAGGCGCCGGTCAACGGCGCCTTCACCGACGCCAATGGCAAGGCTTCGCGCGGACCGGTCAAGTTCCAGATGGACATTTCGTGAGCGGACGGTGATCCCCTCGCCTGCCGCCCGTGCGTCGCGTCCGTCGCGGCGCGCCCGGCCAGGCAAACCGCCGGCCTGAGCGCTGCCGTTCAGGCCGGTGGCGTTTTCCGCGCGGCAGGGCTGGCCCTGCCCGGGAGATGCTGCTTCCCTGCGTTGCCGCTGGCTGTTGCCGCAGTTCCCGGGCGCGGGAATTCGAATTCACCCGTTCACCCATTCACCCTTTTTGAATCCGGAGATTTTCCTCATGACCTACGTCAACATTACCGCCGAAGTGCGCGGCAAAGTCGGCCTGATCACCCTCAACCGCCCGAAGCAGCTCAATGCCCTGAACGATGACCTGATGGACGAGCTGGGCGCCGCCCTGGGCGGCTTCGAAGCCGACGAAAACATCGGGGCGATCGTCATCACCGGTTCCGACAAGGCTTTCGCCGCCGGCGCCGACATCACCGTGATGCAGTCACTCTCTTACATGCAGGCCTACAAGGGCGACTTCATCACGCGCAACTGGGATACCCTCAAGAACTGCCGCAAGC
>NZ_JAEUOL010000182.1 GCF_016789985.1 Accumulibacter sp. | reverse complement strand
GACATCATCTTCTTCTGGGTCGCACGCATGGTGATGATGACGCGGCACATCACCGGCCGGATCCCCTTCCGGCACGTTTACGTGCACGGCCTGATCCGCGACGCCGAAGGACAGAAGATGAGCAAGTCGAAGGGCAATGTGCTCGACCCGATCGATCTGATCGACGGCATCGGCCTCGACGCCCTGATCGAAAAGCGCACCACTGGCCTGATGAACCCCCGGCAGGCCGACCAGATCGAAAGACGTACGCGCAAGGAATTTCCGCAAGGTATCCCGCCCTTCGGCACCGACGCACTGCGCTTCACATTCCTCTCGCTGGCCAGCCCGGGACGCGACATCAAGTTCGACCTCAACCGTTGCGAGGGTTACCGCAATTTCTGCAACAAGCTGTGGAACGCCAGCCGCTTTGTCCTGATGCACACCGCCGGGCATGACCTGGGCCTGACCGCCTGCACGCCGGACGGCTGCAGTTCGGGACTCAGCTTTTCGTTTGCTGACCGTTGGATCGTCAGCCGGTTGCAGCGCACCGAAGCAGACCTTGCGCAACACTTCGCCGACTACCGCTTCGACCTCCTGGCGCGATCGCTCTACGAATTCGTCTGGGACGAATTCTGCGACTGGTATGTCGAATTGTCCAAGGTACAGTTGCAACAAGGGTCCGCGCAGCAAGTGCGCGCCACGCGCCGAACGCTGGCGCGCGTCCTGGAAGCGGTTCTGCGCCTGGCACACCCGCTGCTGCCCTTCATTACGGAGGAACTGTGGCAAGCGGTGGCACCCATTGCCGGCCGCAGGACGCATGACTCGGTGATGCTCGCAGCCTACCCGCAGGCACAGATCGGCAAGCTTGATCCGGCCAGCGAGGCCAGCGTGCAGCAATTGAAAGGACTGGCCTACGCCTGCCGCAACCTGCGTGGCGAGATGAATCTGTCACCGGCGCTGCGGGTGCCGCTGCTCGCCAGTGGCAATGGTTCGACACTGGCCGACTTCGCCCCCTATCTCAAGGCGCTCTGCAAGCTGTCGGAAATGCAGATCGTCGACGAGATCCCCGCCGACGCGAACGCACCAATCGCCGTGCTTGGCGATACCAAGTTGATGCTGCAGGTGCAGATCGATCTTGACGTCGAATGCGAACGCCTCGACAAGGAAATCGCCAGATTGACCGGCGAGATCGGCAAGGCACAGGCCAAACTGGCCAACGAGAACTTCGTTGCGCGCGCGCCGGAGGCGGTGGTCGAACAGGAAAGGAAGCGTCTCGACGGCTTCATCACCACACTCGAGAAACTCGAACCACAGCGCGCGCGCCTCAAGGGCAGCTAACCGAAAGCGCCGTTGGCTCTCGTCGCCGCAGCGCAGCCCGTGCGGCGTTCACCCGGCAAGGGATACCGGTACCAGACCACGCAGGGCATTGCCCAGGTACAAGCACGAGGCCTGGCGCAGGTCGGCAAGGCGCAATACCTGTTCAACAGCCCTGCCCCCTTCGAGCAAGTGCCGACGAAAGACCCCGGGCAGTAGACCACAATCCACCGGCGGAGTCAGCAATCGTCCGGCGCGCTCGACGAAAACATTACTGCGTGCCCCTTCGCACACCTCACCACGACCGTTGAGAAAGATCGCGTCGAAAACCTCCGGGCGTGCCGCCAAGGCGGCCAGTGCCCGATCGTAACGCGCCCGTGCCGTGGTCTTGTGTCGCAACAGGAAGTCATTGGCGGACAGAGCCTCACTGGCCAGCACTGCCGTCCGCGGCCCACCCGGCTGCTCGGCCAGCAGTGACGACGAGATACCATACCGACCGTCATGCGCCAGGGTCAGGCGAACCCGGAAGATCCCGCCCGGACGTTCGGCCGCTTCGCGTGCCAGCGCCGATGACAAGCTTGGCAGCGCACAGCTGAAGCCCAGGCTGTGTGCCGAAGCCTGTAGTCGCTGCAAGTGCAGGGGCAACAGCGGATAGCTGCCACCCTCCAGTCGCAAGGTCTCGACCAGTTCGAATCCAGGATCGAAGTCCGTCAGGAAGCGCGCTTTCAGCAGACACTCGGCGTACTCACGCGCCGCTTCGGCCTCGGCAACGATCCCGCTGCCAACGCCAAGCCGAGCCTGTCCCGCAGAACCAAGCTCGATGGTACGAATCGCCACATTGAAACGGCAGTCGCCGCTCGGCGCCACCCAGCCCAGCGCACCGGTGTACAGTCCGCGTGGCGCATCCTCGAGTTCGGTAATGCGCTGCATGGCACGTACCTTTGGTGCCCCGGTGATCGAACCACAGGGGAACAGCGCACCAAACAGGTCCGCCAGGCTCGCTCCCGGCAATTCTGCGGACACCGACGACACCAGTTGCCACAGTGTCGGATAAGCCTCCGCCTCGCACAATGCCTCCACCCGCACCTGGCCGGCCTGCGCCAGCCGCCCCAAGTCATTGCGCAGAAGATCAACGATCATGATGTTCTCGGCACGCTCCTTCGCCGATGACAACAGTGCCACGCGTTGCGCCTCATCTTCGGCCGGCGTCCTGCCGCGTTCTGCAGTGCCCTTCATCGGGCGCGTCAAGACGCGGCTGGCGCAACGCTCAAAAAACAGCTCGGGCGAGAAAGACAGGATGGTCTCTGCGCCGACGGCAAGGTAAGCACCGTAGCGGACCGGCTGCCGCTCGCGCAGCCGCTGGTAGAGTACCAGGGGATGACCGTATAGCCGAAAAGTCAGCGGGAAAGTGAGATTGATCTGGTAGCAGTCGCCGTCGGCGATCCAGCGACACACCTGCCCGACCTTCGCGGCGTGGCTCCGGGCATCGACCGCCGCACACAGCTCGCCAACGCCGGCCACCCGTTGATCTTCGGGAAGCGCAGCGACCCGGGCGGCCAGCCAGTTGTCCAGGGCCTGCGCATCAAGCCGTTCGGCACGCTCGAACACCCAGGCCCGCAGGAGCGCACGACTGGTGAGCACCGGGGCGGTGCGCAGACGGAAACAGCCGCCAAGCTCGTAATCGGCCGCCAACGCGACCCAGCGGCCAGCGGCCAGCTCGGCATCAAGCTTCGCGAACAGCGCACCCGGAGCGCCTGCGTCATCCAGATGATGAGTTCGACACCAGACACTGAACAGCAGGGCACCACCTTCGTCACGGTCAAACAGAGCGAAACGGCCATCGGCCGCAAGCGGCTCATTTCGACTCACGAGACGCCACCCGACGGAGCCTGCGCTTACTTGCGCCGAAGGTAGTATTCAAAGACCTTGTGCACCTCGACACTCGACAACAGCTCGTTGCCGGTCTGCCGGGCGAAGACCTCGAAATCCTTCAGCGACCCCGGATCGGTCGCCAGGATATGCAGCACCTGGCCAGGCGCCATCTCGGCAAGAGCTTTCTTGGTGCGCAGTATCGGTAGCGGGCAATTCAGCCCTTTGACGTCCAACTCTCGATCGAAGTGCATGGTCTGATCCATTACGAAGCTGAGCGCATATTCTAAACGCCATTCTTCTTCTGCTTCAGCTCCTCCACTTGCAGCTTGCGCAATTCGCGCAGACGAGCGTCCACCGCTGACTGTTCGAAGAAGCTTCCATCGTTGGCCTGTTGAGCGAATTGCAGTTGCTCGACGGCGGGCCCCAACTGGCCCTGCAAAAAGTAGAACTCGGCTTGTGCCCGATGTTGTTGCAGACGCCGGCCTGTTGCGGCGAAGGTTCTGGCTTGCAGCCCATACAGCCTGAAGTCCACAGGGTGAAGTTGCAGTTGAGAATCGAGGAAGAGCAGCGCCTGATCGTATTGCCTTCCGGCCAGCAGTGCTTCAGCATAACCATAGATCAACGAGGTGGACTGCGGGTAGCGCTGCAGAGCATCACGATAGATCGCGGTGGCTGCGGGCAGATCGCCGGCAGCAATCCGGATCGACGCCGCCAGACCGGCAAACATCGGCGATGACACCTTGAGCGCGTTCAATGCTTCGAACTCCCGCTGTGCAGCCATCACATCCTTCGCACGCAACAACGAGTAACTCAGGCCGTAGCGGGTCGCCGCCTCCGAAACATACTTCTTTTCGCGTAACTGCTTGCCGAACTCATTGACGCCTTCTTGCGGCGTTCCCATCTGGGCACGCAACTTGGCCCGTGCAAGGTGAAAGTCCAGGCTGTCGACCACCTGCCGGTACGGCGCCCCTTGCGCCCGGTTCTGCATGTCCGAGAGACGCTCGACGGTCAGCGGGTGCGAACGTAGATAAACCGGCGCATTGTTCTCATAAACCCGCCCCGCCTGCTGCAGCCGGCCAAAGAAGTCACCCATGCCACGCACATCATAGCCTGCCTGGCTGAGCGTCTGAAACCCGACACGATCTGCTTCACGTTCGAAATCACGGCTGTAGGCCAGTTGCGCCTGGATCGAGCCGGCCTGCGCCGAAGCGATCGCGGCGCTCGCCACCTGCGAGTTGGAACGGGCAGCGAGCACACCGATCGCCATCGCGATCATGGTGGCGATCGAGCTCTGCTTCTCCCGAGCGATGTGCCGCGCCAAATGATTCTGCAGCACATGCGAGATTTCGTGCGCCAGCACGCCGGCCAGCTCGGACTCCGACTGCGCGATGAGTACGGTACCAGTGTTCACCCCGATAAAACCACCAAACATCGCAAACGCGTTTACCGTATTGTCACGAATCAGGAAAAAATGGCAGTCGGCGCTGGGGTGCGCACTGGCAGCCACCAGGCGGTTGCCCAGACGATTGAGGTAATCCGACAGCTCCGGATCATCGACGTAACTCGGCTCACGCAAGCGAATTTCGTTGAGAATCCGTTCCCCGATCTTGCGTTCGAGCTGTGGCGACAACTCGGCACGTGCTGCTTCCCCCAAGTCGGGCAGCTCATCGGCCGCGCGCGCGGAGGAACTCCCGACAGCCGCCGCAACGGCCAGGCAAACAACGGTACGGAGCATCTTGGTCAACAGGGTCCTCGGTCGTGAGCGAAGGCGGATGGTGCTATGATATCCAATCTCGATCCCTCGAATTGTTACTAAGCGTTACCACCCCGTCCGGTCTTCACCCGCAGCCTCTCAGTTGATGCCATGCCCACCCAGCCGCTTACTCATTTCAACCAGCAAGGCCAGGCGCAAATGGTCGATGTCGGGGAGAAGGCGGAAACGGCGCGCCAGGCACGTGCCACCGGCAGCATCTCGATGCAACCCGAGACCCTGGCACTGATTGTGCGGGGATCAGCCAGCAAGGGTGACGTGCTGGGTGTCGCCCGCATCGCCGCCATACAGGGTGCCAAACGCACGTCTGATCTGATTCCCCTTTGTCACCCGCTCGCCTTGACCAAGGTGACGGTTGATTTTGCGATCGACCGCGCGGAAAACACCGTGCATTGCCTGGTGCAGACCGAATGTTTTGGTCGAACCGGCGTCGAGATGGAGGCACTCTGCGCAACCAGCATCGGCCTGCTGACCATCTACGACATGTGCAAGGCAGTTGATCGGGGGATGCGAATCGAGGGCGTCCACCTGCTGGAGAAACTCGGCGGCCAGTCCGGACACTGGAAAGCAACCTGAGCCCATGGCAAGCCCTGCCAGCGATTTCGACCCTTTGCGTCGACTCCTGCTCAAGGCAAGCAGCGCCAGCGTCGGCCTTGGCGGGCTACTGGCCACCGGGCTGCTTCAACCTTCCCGCGTTCTGGCTGCCGACTGGAACCGTCCTGCCTTCACCGCCACCAGCCTGACCGAGGCGATCAAGGCAGCCAGCGTAACAGGTTCGGTGGAAAGCGGCAGCATCGTCATCAAGACCGTCGAAATAGCCGAGAATGGCGCGCAAGTACCCCTGGAGGTGATCAGCAACCTGCCGGACAGCCAGAACATCAGTATCTTTGTCGAGAAGAATCCGATGCCGCTGGCGGCCAGCCTGAACTTCGGAAAAGCGGCCCTGGCGCGCGTTCGCCTGCAACTCAAGATGGCCGAATCGTCGCGCATACGTGTCGTGGTGAGGGCGGCTGACGGCAAAACCTATCATGCCAGCCGGGAAGTCAAGGTGACGATCGGCGGCTGCGGCGGCTGAAGCAGGGAATACCGAAACCGGAAATGGCAGAAGCAATCAAGATCCGCGCCACGCTACAGGGAGACATCGCCGAGATTCGTGTCCTCATGCCGCACCCGATGGAAACCGGTCAGCGCAAGGACCCCGAGAACGGCAAGCCGATCGCGCAGCACTTCATACAGACGTTCTCGCTCAGTGCCAACGGGAACCCGTTGGTCAACGGGCAACTGAACACCTCGATTGCCCGCAATCCGCTCTTCACTTTCTACGCCAGTGGCCTGAAGGCCGGCGACCGGCTTGCCATGGAATGGTCCGACAGCAAGGGTGAACAACGTCGCGACGAGGTGGTGATCGCCGCCGCCTAGCCTCACCCAGAAGCGCCGGATGGCTTGACGGAGCCGAAAAAAAACCCGCCGGAGGCGGGTCCCTGTTGCACACCCGAAAAAATCAAGCGCGCGAGATGTTCGATGCTTGCTTGCCCTTGGGGCCCTGCGTCACGTCGAAGGAAACCTTCTCGCCCTCTTTGAGGGTCTTGAACCCACCCATGGTGATCGCCGAAAAATGAGCGAAGAGATCTTCGCTGCCATCATCCGGAGTAATGAAGCCGAAACCTTTGGCGTCATTGAACCACTTCACTGTACCAGTTGCCATATTGCCACTTCCTTGAAAAAAGACTAAATCCGGGCAATGCCCGACTTGCATGCTTCTAATTCAACAACAGCTGGAAAGGTATTGCTGAGACGCAGAACCACCCCCCACTGGCATGGACTAAGAGCATGCAGGCTTTTTACGCTAAACAAGGCAGGGGCGTCAAGCGTTTTCGCTACCTGCCACCCACCAAGCGCTCTTTGGCTCCCGTAAATTGGCTGGAGCCGGTATTGCGCATCCGCAAGGACTGGTTAGAATTCACCTATGGCAACGAAGCATCAAGATGGCTCCCTACTCGAAACGAAGCGCGCGCAACTCGCACCACCACCACTCTACAAGGTGATGTTGTTGAACGACGATTTCACACCAATGGATTTTGTGATCGCGGTTCTCCAGAAGTTCTTTGCAATGGGTCGAGAACAGGCAACACGCATCATGCTCAAGGTGCACACAGAAGGCCGTGGTGTCTGTGGAGTTTACCCGCGCGATGTCGCTGCCACCAAGGTAGAACAGGTCACAAGCTTCGCACGCAGCAACCAGCATCCGCTGGCGTGCGTAATGGAGGAAAACTGAATGATTGCGCAGGAACTTGAAGTCAGCTTGCACATGGCGTTTGTCGAAGCGCGTCAGAAACGCCATGAGTTCATCACCGTCGAACACCTCCTGCTGGCACTGCTCGACAACCCCTCTGCAGCCGAAGCTCTGCGCGCCTGTGGCGCCAGCATCGAACAACTGCGCAAGGACCTGACCCGCTTCATCGCCGAACACACCCCCACCGTCGCCGGTGACGACGAGATCGATACGCAACCGACCCTGGGTTTCCAGCGGGTGATTCAGCGCGCCATCCTGCACGTTCAGTCTTCCGGACGCAAGGAAGTGAATGGCGCCAACGTCCTGGTGGCAATCTTCGGCGAGAAAGACTCGCACGCCGTTTACTATCTGCAGAAGCAGGGAGTCACTCGCCTTGATGTGGTCAATTTCATCTCGCACGGAATCAGCAAGGTGCCGCAGAACACGCCGCGCAGCGAACCGGAGGGCGAAGCCGAAAGCGAGCCGCAGACAGTGGCTGGTCCGCTCGACAGCTACACCATCAATCTCAACGCACTCGCGCTGCAGGGCAGGATCGACCCGCTCATCGGCCGCGAACGTGAGCTGGAACGGGTAATCCAGACTCTCTGTCGGCGTCGCAAGAACAATCCTCTGCTGGTCGGTGAAGCGGGGGTCGGCAAGACCGCCATTGCCGAGGGGCTGGCACGCAGGATCGTCGAATGCGACGTCCCCGAGATTCTGGCCAAGGCAAATGTCTACTGCCTCGACATGGGCTCATTGCTTGCCGGAACCAAGTACCGCGGAGACTTCGAGCAGCGCCTCAAGGGTGTACTGAAGCAGTTGAGCGAAAATCCGCAGGCAGTCCTGTTCATCGATGAGATCCACACCCTGATCGGCGCCGGATCGGCTTCCGGCGGTACACTCGATGCCTCGAACCTGCTTAAACCGGCCTTGTCTACCGGCCAGTTGAAATGCATCGGCGCCACAACCTATACCGAGTATCGGGGCATTTTTGAAAAGGATCACGCGCTATCGCGGCGTTTCCAGAAGATCGATGTCAATGAGCCGTCGAGCGCCGAAACCGTCGAGATCCTCAAGGGCCTCAAGTCGCGCTTCGAGTCGCATCATGGCATCAAGTACTCCGCGGCAGCCTTGACCTCGGCCGTCGAACTTTCGGTCCGCTTCATCACCGACCGTCACCTGCCCGACAAGGCAATCGATGTCATCGACGAAGCCGGAGCAGCACAGCGAATCCTGCCTAAATCCAAGCAGAAGAAGCTGATCGGCAAGATCGACATCGAGGAGATCGTTGCCAAGATCGCGCGCATCCCGTCGACCCACGTTTCCTCCGACGACCGCAACAACCTGCGCAACCTCGACCGTGACCTGAAAGCAGTGGTCTTCGGACAGGATGCCGCGATCGATGCGCTCGCCAAAGCGATCAAGATGGCACGCTCGGGTCTGGGCAATCCCACCAAGCCGATCGGCAGCTTCCTCTTTTCGGGTCCGACCGGGGTGGGCAAAACGGAAGTGGCCAAGCAGCTTGCGTACTGTCTCGGTAACGAACTGGTGCGCTTCGACATGTCGGAATACATGGAGCGGCACGCCGTATCGCGCCTGATCGGCGCACCACCGGGCTACGTCGGATTCGATCAAGGCGGTCTGCTGACGGAAGCCATCACCAAGAAACCGTACAGCGTGTTGCTGCTCGACGAGATCGAGAAGGCCCATCCGGACATTTACAACATCCTCCTGCAAGTGATGGACCACGGCACCCTGACCGACAACAACGGGCGCAAGGCGGATTTCCGCAATGTGGTGATCATCATGACCACCAACGCCGGACAGGAAGCTATCCAGAAAGCGACAATGGGCTTTACCCCGTCGCGCCAGGCCGGTGACGAAATGGCCGAAATCAAGCGGATCTTTACCCCCGAGTTCCGCAACCGGCTTGATGCCACCATTTCCTTCCGGGCGCTCGACCACGAGGTCATCCTGCGCGTGGTAGACAAGTTCCTGATGCAACTTGAAGCGCAATTGCACGAGAAGAAAGTCGAAGCGGTGTTCACCACGGCACTGAAGGAACATCTCGCCAGCAAAGGCTTTGACCCGCTGATGGGTGCCCGACCGATGGCGCGCCTGATTCAGGACACGATTCGCGCTTCACTGGCCGATGAACTGCTCTTCGGCCGTCTGGCCAACGGTGGACATGTCACCGTCGATCTGGACGAAAACAGGAATGTGCGGCTGGTCTTCGAAGAAGAGCCGGCGGTCCTTGCCTGAGTAGTCCCCATGTCAACCGCCCTGCCGCAGGCATGGCTCATCGTACACCTCGAACAGCGAGGCCAGCACCATGAGTTTCAAGACACCCGACTTGCTCGACAAGCACGAAGCCAGAATCCAGGACGGCCGGGTCCGCGTCGTCACACCGATGTTCCAGAGTTACGGAGGGCGCACTGCGTTCAGCGGGCAGATCGTCACGCTGAAACTGTTCGAGGACAACTCGCTGGTACGTGAGGCACTTGTCGAGGACGGTCGTGGCAAGGTACTGGTTATCGATGGCGGGGGCTCACTGCGCTGCGCACTGGTTGGCGATCAACTGGCAATCCTGGCACACAGGAACACTTGGGAAGGGATCGTCGTCTACGGTTGCATCCGCGATTCGGACGACATAAGCCGTATCGACCTCGGCCTGCGCGCGCTCAATACGCACCCGCTGAAAAGCATCAAGAAAGGTATCGGCGAACGCGATGTAGCGGTGACTTTCGGTGGCGTCACCTTCCGCAACGGCGAGTGGATCTACGCTGACAACGATGGAGTCGTGGTCAGTGATCAGGCGCTCGACTGAAATGGGAGATGAACTGTGAACACAGCCATTGACCTGCTCAAAGCCATTCGAACCGGCCGTCTGCAGGAGGTCAAGGCAGTCCTCGATGCGGGCGCCCCCGTCGAGTTCCTGGATGGTCGCGGAGATCCGGGCCTGCCGCTCGGGGTTGCATGCTTCATGGGCTATGCCGATATCGTGCGCGAGTTGGTCCGCCGTGGAGCCAAAGTCAATACCCTGGACAACACACAACCGACATCGCCTTTGTCGATGGCCATTCGCGGCAATCGCACCGAGGTTGTCAAGACCTTGATCGAACTCGGTGCGAAGTTACCCGCCGGCATGAAGACCGGACTAAGCGAGCAGGAAATAATGATTGCACGCTGGCGCGGGCAGCAGTACGGTGCGACGACCATTGCGCAGGCGACCGAAGCCGCCCCAGACGCACAGCCGGTCTTTGAGGAAATCGAAATGGTTCGCTGCTATGGAACGGATACCTCGGTGCTCGATGCCGATATGATCCGCGCAGCACGAGAGATGGATAAAAAGTACAAATAACGAAAACCTGAGGCCACACGAAGCAGAGGTGGCGCCGGAATTTCGGACAGCAGGATAGGTGGTAGTCTTGCCCATTGGACGGCTGCGGAAGCAGCCCCAACAGGAGCGAGAGCATGACGAGAAGGACGAGGCGGAAGCACACGCCGGCATTCAAGGCGCAGGTGGCGCTGAAGA
>NZ_JAEUOL010000197.1 GCF_016789985.1 Accumulibacter sp. | reverse complement strand
TTGCCTCGGGAGATTGCCGCCCAGGGATACCAAGGCGGCCTGAGCCCATTGCGCTCCTTCCTGCGCGGGCTCAGGCCGACCCTGCCGCCCGAGCCGGTTGTCCGCTTCGAGACCGCCCCCGGCGAGCCAATGCAGGTCGATTGGGTCGAGTTCCGCAAAGGCAGCCAACCCCTCGACGCGTTCTGCGCCACGCTGGGTTTTTGTCGGGCCAGTGACGTTGAATTCGTCAGCGACAGGAAAGCCGGCACGCTGATCGACGGCCACCAGAAAGCCTTCACCGCCCTGGGCGGTGTCCCCCGGCGCCTTCTTTACGACCACCTGAAGACCGTCGTTCTGGATCGCGACGTCGAGGGGCCGGGAGAACACCGCTTCCACGCCGGCTTTCTCGACTACGCCAAACACTGCGGCTTCGTGATCAAACTCAGTCGTCCGTATCGCGCCCGCACCCAAGGCAAGGTCGAGCGCTTCAACGGCTACCTGCGCCGCTCCTTCGACGTTCCCTGGGTGGCCCGACTCAAACCGGCGGGATTACCGCTCGATGTCGTCACCGCCAAGGTCGAAGTCCGGCATGGGCTCAAGGAGGGGGCCAATGCGCGCATCCACGGCACGACCCAACGCCAGCCCAGCGTGCAATTGATCAAGGAGCGGCCGCATCTCCAGCCCATCCCGACTGCGTGGCGAGGCGGCCTCGCGGCGGCCAGACCTCTGGTTGCAGAAGCTCAAGTCGGCGATCCAAGCAACGCGCGGCCGGTTGTCGTCAGTGCGCGCATCGCCACGCCCTTGCCCGCCCAGCATCCGCTGGCGGAGTATGAACAACTGCTGGCCCAATGGCGGACCGGACTGGCGGTGGTGCAATGAACCGGCAACACGAATGTCTGCGATTTCTGTGCGAGCCCCGCAACCTGCCTTTTATCGCCCAAGGCTACGCCGGCGCCGCCCAGACTGCGGCGGAACAGGGCACGGCTTACAGCGACTTTCTGGAATCGCTCCTGAAGACGGAAGCCGCCAGTCGGCAAGTCAGAAAGCACAGCAGGATGACCCGGCTGGCGGGCTTCCCGGCGATCAAGACCCGGGAGGACTTCGATTTCCCCTTCGCGGCCGGCGTCAAGAAGAGTCAGCTTGACGAGTTGGCCGGACTGGGCTTTGTCGAGCGCAACGAGAACGTCGTGTTGATCGGCCCCTCCGGCGTTGGCAAGACGCCTCTGGCGATTGCGCTGGGTGATCGCGCGACCCAGGCGGGCCTCAAGACCCGATTCATGACCGCCGCAGACTTGCTGATGACCCTGTCGGTCGCGCATGCGCAGAACCAGCTGAAGACGGTCATGCAGCGCGCGATCAGCGGTTACCGCCTGTTGATCATCGACGAGATTGGCTACCTGCCGATAAACCGGGAGCAGGCCAATCTGTTCTTCCAGGTGATCGCGGCGCGCTACGAGCGCGGCTCCTGGATCGTCACCAGTAATCTGCCCTTCGGGCAATGGGACGCCACCTTTGCCCAGGATGCGACGCTAACCGCCGCATTGCTGGACCGCCTGCTGCATCACGCGCGGATCGTGCCGATTGCCGGCGAGAGTTATCGATTGAAGCCCCAGCGGCAAGCGGGCATGGTTCAGGTCAGGAAAGGAGAGGCCAACGCTTGAGCGCCGCGCTGAAAGCGTCGCCATCCGGTTGGGCCTGCGGCCCGCCCTCCTGGCGCCGCTTTCAGCGCAAGGGAAGCATTTGCGGGTCTATCAGTTTTGAATGGCTGCTCGAAGGAAATCTGTATCAGTTTTGAATCGCCGTTGACATCCCGGGCCAGCGCACTGATCCGCTCGTCCCCCGCAGCCATCATCCGCGCAACAACCTTCCCTTTCAGTTCCCTCGGATAGCTCACTTCGTCCTCTTCCTCGCCCCCACCTGGTTACCCGACTTTAGATCGGGTTGACTGGACAACTATCCTGACACAGGGGGCCACGGTACCCAACCAGGTTTGGTGCTGGGACATGACCGATCTGCCGGCCACCGTGGTCGGCCGCTGGCACCACCGGTACCTGATCCGGGATCTCTTCAGCCGCAAGATCGTCGGCGCCGAGGGACACGAGACCGACGCCGCCGAGCATGCCGCCCATCTGGTGCGCCGCACCGCGCTGGCCGAGGGCATCGCGGCCCGCGCGACCAAGCCGGTGCTCCACGGCGACAACGGCGCCACGTTCAAGGCCACGATGGTGCTGGCGAGGCTCCACTGGCTGGGCGTCAAGCCCGCGTACTCGCGGCCGCGGGTGTCCGACGACAAGGCCGAGGCCTGGTTCCGCACTGCCAAGTACCGGCCGGAGTTTCCCGCCCAGGGTTTCGCGGACCTGGATGCGACCCGTCATGCGCTCTACCAGACCGCCCGCGAGGCCAACCCGGCCCGCTGCTCCGGACAGACCGGCAACTGCTCCCCCAGTCATGCCGTGACGCTCAATCAGGAACGGGACAGCGTCATCGCGGCGGCCACCGCCAGCACGACAAACATGCGTTTGGCGGTATGAGTTCAGGCGACAACTATCTTGATGTTTGATGCGCACCGCTCCACGAGCGCGCGTGCCGGGTGGCCAGGATTGCGTGCTCCTCACCGGCATGGCGTTGATCAGGCGCCACGCAGCGGGTGCCGCCATCTGGCGAGCGTCAGGTGATGGCGTGTTCGGGGGCGAGGTGCAGTTCGGCGGCGAAGCCCTGGTCGACTTCGGGCAGCAGCAGGGCGCCGCCATGCGCGCGCGCGATGAGATCGGTCAGCATCAGGCCGAGCCCGGTCTGGCCCTCGTAGGTCTGGGTCGTCAGGGCGCTCTGCAGGCGAGCGCGCCGTTCATGGTTGAGCCCGGGACCATCATCGACCACCCGCAGCACGTTGGCGCGCGGTGTCGACAAGTGGACGCGGGTGGCTCCGTGGCGCAGCGCGTTGTCGAACAGGTTGAGCAGTGCGGCGGCGAGCAGGTCGGCGTCGGCGGTCACCACCAGTCCGTCGGCCATCTCGCAGGCGAGTCCTTCGATTGGCAGGCGGGCGACCAGCGCCGCGAGGTCGAGCGGTTGCGGCCGTGTCTCGGAGGCGCTGCGAAAGAGCGTCAGCAACGCCGTCACGACGCGCTGCAGGCGACCGGCGGCGGTGCGTACGCGCTGCAGGCGTGGCTGAAGTTGCGGCGGGCACTCGCGCAGGGCGACGGCGAGCTGTGCGTCGATGCCGGCCAGCGGCGTGCGCAGGGCGTGTGCCGCATGCGCCGTGAAGGCGCGTTCCTGTGCCAGGCGGTGCGCGAGCCGTTCGGTCAGTCCATCGATGGCGGCATGCACGGGTTGCAGTTCGGTCCGCTCGGCGCTTCCCAGCGTCGCGCTGGCGTTGACCGGATCGTGCGTCGCGAGGCGTTGTGCCAGCCGCTCCAGGGGCTGCAGTTCATGGCGCGCGCGGGCGCGCAGCCACAGGTGGGCGAGCAGGGCGATGGCAAGGGTTGCCATGCTCGCGCTGAACGCGACGTCGAGTTGCGCTTCGCGTCGTTCCTCGTGACTTTGTGCGACGTAGAGCATCCGGCTGTCATTGGCCAGGGGCAGACCGAAGACGCGCCAGCCGGGAACGTCTGCGAAGCCGCTCGACGGCGTGTCGCGCAGCGCGCTTGCCGGCGCCAGCGGTGCGCTGAGCACGACCCGTGCTTGGCCGTGCGGAGCGTACTGCACCACTTGCCAGGCGAAGCGACCGCTGGGCGCCGGCGAGTGTGCGATAGGGCCAGGGGTTTGGCCTCCCGTTTCCTGATTGGCGCCGGCCTGGTTCGTCAGTGGCCCGCTCAGGACGCCGGCCGATGCCTGCAGGGTGTCGTCGAGCAGTTCGTCGACCTCCTGCCGTACGGCCAGCCAGACCGCCGCCGAGACCGCCACGCCCCAGAGGATCGACCAGACCACCAGGGCGCGGGTCAGTCGCTTGCGAATCGACGGCAGACGGCGCTTCATGCGGATTCACCGATGCGATAGCCCAAGCCGCGCAGGGTTTCCACGATGGCCCGCCCGAGCTTCCGCCGCAGGCCGGCAACATGCACCTCGACGGCGTTGCTGGCCCATTCCGCATCGAAACCGAGGACCAGCCGTTCGAGATCCTGTTTCGGGACGATGCGTCCGGCGCGCAGGATCAGGGCTTCGAGGATTGCCCACTCACGGCCGGTCAGTTCAACCCGCGCTCCCGCCAGATGCACGCTGCGCGCTGCCAGGTCGACCTCGACCTGTCCGTAGCGCCGGCGCGCTCCGCCCATGCCGGCGGCGCGCCGGCAGATCGCACGCAGCCGCGCCGCCAGTTCCTCGGGAGCGAAGGGCTTGACCAGGTAATCATCGGCGCCACTGTCAAGGCCGCGGACACGGTCGCTGAGCAGGTCGCGTGCGGTCAGCATCAATGCCGGCGTCAGGTCGCCGGTGGCACGTCGCGCCGACAGCCAGTCGAGGCCCGAGCCGTCCGGTAACTGCCAGTCGACCAGCAGTGCGTCGTAGGGTTCACCGCGGTAGGAGGCTACTTCCCGCAGGCTGCGGCACCAGTCCACGCGGTGCCCGTCGGCGCTCAGATAGTCACGTAGCCCTTCGCCGAGAATTTCGTCGTCTTCGATCAGCAGCAGTCGCATGGTTTTCCTGACCTATCCTTGATGCCGAAAGGCGAGCCATTGTACCGAAGGGCGAGCGGCCCTGCCGCCGGGTCTGGCGCCGCGCTCCGGGCGGACCCACAGAGCTGGCTTAAGGACGGCTTCAGACTGTCGGTGCAGCATGCACGGATGACCATCAGACCGTTTCTTTCCAGGGCACCGTCGGCCGGCACTGCGGCATTCTGTCGTGAACGTTTCCTCATTTCTGCGACGGTCGAGCAGTTGTTGCTGGTGGCGAGTGTGTTCTGGATGCTGACCGCCAATCGGGCGTTCTTCGGGGCGGCGCTCAAGGACCGTGCCTTGTCGGATCTGACGACCTGGGGTTTCGCTATCGCCCTGGGCGTATTCTTGGTGGCGGCGCATTTCTTTCTGCTGGCGCTGCTTGCCAACCGCTGGACGGTCAAACCGCTACTTGCCCTGCTCATCGTGAGCACCGCCGTGGCCTCGCATTTCATGAAGGCTTATGGCGTGTACCTCGACCCTTCGATGCTGCGCAATGTCATCCGGACCGACGTTGCCGAGGCGCGCGAGCTTTTCTCCTGGACGCTGCTGACGCAACTGCTGCTCTATGCGGTGTTGCCCCTGACCCTGCTCTGGCGAACGCAGATCGTTTGCCGGCCGAAACTGCGCGCCGTGGGTTTCCGGCTGGCAGTTCTGCTGCTCGCTGCGGTCGTCGCGGGTGGCGCTCTGCTGGCCGTATTCAAGCCCTTCTCGTCACTGATGCGCAACCACAGGGAAGTGCGTTACCTGGTGACCCCGGCCAACTACCTGTGGTCGTTGAGCAGCGTGACGATGGCCGACGCGCGCGGTGCGGCGGCAGCACGCCGGCCCATCGGGCTGGACGCCGTGCCGGGTCCCACCTGGGCCGAGCGCAGCAAGCCGCTGGTCGTCGTCCTGGTTATCGGCGAAACGGCGCGCGCGGCCAACTGGAATCTCAATGGCTACGCGCGGCAGACGACGCCGGAACTTGCCGGTTTGCGGTTGATCAACTTCACCAGCGTCACGAGTTGCGGCACGAACACCGAAGTGTCGCTACCGTGCATGTTGGCGCCGGTCGGCCGGCGCGATTACGACGAGGCGCGCATCACTGGCAGCGAATCCCTTCTGCATGTGCTGGTGCGTGCCGGCGTGGCTGTCCTCTGGCGCGACAACCAGTCTGGCTGCAAAGGCGTGTGCGAAGGTCTACCCAGCGAATCCGTCGCCTCGCTCAATCCGCCGGGGCTTTGCTCTGGTGGGCGTTGCCTTGACGCAGGCTTGTTGCATGGTCTCGACGAGCGGCTGGGCAGAGCCAGTGGGGTGCAACTGCTGGTGCTGCACCAGCTTGGCAATCATGGCCCTTCGTACTTCCGCCGTCATCCGCCAGCCTTTGCCCGGTTCCAGCCGGAGTGCGAAAACGACGACCTCGGCCAATGCTCGATCGAGCAGATCGTCAACGCCTACGATAACGCACTGCTGTACACCGACCATGTCCTGGCCAGTCTGATTGCCAAGCTGCAGGCGCAGGCCGACAGGGTCGATTCGGCAGTGATCTACGTTTCCGATCATGGCGAATCACTTGGCGAGAACAACCTTTTCCTGCACGGGATTCCATACTCGATTGCCCCCGATGTCCAGAAGCAGGTGCCGATGCTGATGTGGTTCTCCGAGGGTCTGCGCCGGTTCGACCGGCTGGATGCCGACTGCCTGCAGCAGCGGGCCGCCAGGCCGGCCAGCCATGATCACCTGTTCCATACGCTGCTCGGTCTGCTCGACGTGCGCACCGCCCTTTACGAAAAGGACTGGGATCTGGTGCACGCTTGTCGCGGCATCGAGCGGGCAGGGCTGTGATCAGCCCGGGCCGCCGGTTGTGCCGCACTCTGCCCATACCCCCCATACCCCCCATACCCCGTGCAGGCCGCAAGTCGCGGCGGCGATCCCGCAATCAGACGGTGGCGAACATCGCCGCCACCTGCTGCTGGCCGAGTTCGAAGTAGCGCTTCTGGGCGCTGCTGTCCTTAAGTGAAATGGTCATGCTTTCGAGGTCCTTGGGTCGCAGGACGTGCAGCGGCTTGGCAAAATAGCGTTTGCCGTCGATCTCGGCACTCTGCCTGCCCATCGCTTTCAGCATCGCGTTGATCAGGGTTGCCTGGGCAAAGATGCGGGTATTGGGCAGCGTCAGTTGCAGGTCGCTGACCAGCAGGTGAGTGTCGATGCTGTTGAACGGCAGAATGAACGAGGTTGACTTGTAGAGCTTGTCGAGTTCCCGGTGATAGTCGTAGTCGGTGAAGTCGACGGCAATGATCTCGTCCACCTCGTCATCCTCGAACAGGGTACGCAGCGGCGTGTTGTCCAGATAACCTCCCTCGATGTAGTAATCGTCGTCGATCGTGATCGCCTTGAAATAGGGGATGGTGGTGATGCCGGCCAGGAAGGCGTCCATGAACGCGTCAAGACTCGCGTCGTTGATCGTTGAAAGGATCTCGTTGACCTTGAAGAAGCAAGCCCGCCGCTGGCTCAGATTGGTCGCGCGGATATCCCAGCGCATGCCATCGAGATGTTCGGCGAGCAAGGCACGGCGCTTCGGCTCATCGAGCAGCAGCGACTTGCGGCAACTTGCCTTGTCCACGCTGAACAGATGCGTGCCGGCGGGCAGTAATGGCGGGCGCAAACCGAGAAAGTTGGAGAAGATGTGAAAGATGTCGCTGACGTTGAGCCTGACCGTGCGCGACAACACCGGTGGCAATTCCTCGCTGTCCCAGTCCCACAGCAGGTAGTCGATGACGATGTTGTTGCCCGAACTGGTCGAGGCGATGTGTACCACCGGCACATCGTTCTTCCTCAGCCAGACCAGGACGCCTGCGCTGTAGAAACTGCGATAGCCGCCGCCCGAGGCGACGAATCCATATCTGGTCATCTGCTGCTCCCTCCTCGTGACTGGTCGAGTTGCCATGGTGTGCCAGTCTGACACATTTCTGCCGAACGGAAAGGTGGGCCGGCGCGGCGGGTCGGCAGCGTTCGACAATCGCGCCGGGCTGCGGACCGGGCATCGCGCTTCGGCGTACTTCTGCTACCTTTGGCCTTTTGTTGCGACGGGAGAGGAAAGATGAACGAACTGCAGATGCTGGCCGATTTTCGCGCAAAGTTTCGGGTCGAGGAACTGCTGGTGGTCAGGAACGAGGCCTGGTCCTGGTCGGTGCGGCCGGCCCAGGTGACGCTCGGCGCAGGAATCCTGTCGCTGAATCGTCATGCCGCCCGTTTTTCCGAGGTAACCCCCACAGAAATGGCCCGGTTGGCGGAGTTGGTGGCGAAACTGGAGAAGGCGATGCACTCTGCCTTCGACTACCAGGCGATCAACTATCTGATGCTGATGATGATCGATAATCATCATCGACATCCAGACAGTTCCGGCGAGATTCTAAATATCGCCTAACTACCAGTAAATGCAATGGTTTAGCGTCCGACACGAACTTGTTTCATCCATTGCCATCCTAGAAATTAGCGGGTATCGTAGCGGGTATCAAAACACTGATACCCGCTACCGTGCCGCTCACCGACGCAAAAATCCGCAACACCAAACCCGGCGAGAAGCCCATCCGGCTTAACGATGGGGGCTGGCTGTATCTGGAAATTCGTCCGTCGGGAACCAAGCTGTGGCGGTTTCGTTATCGCATTGCGGGTAAGGAAAACATCTACGCCATCGGCGAATACCCGCAGGTAAGCCTCGCCGATGCGCGTAGCGCACGCGAGGAAGCGCGCGAGTTGGTCAAGCAGGGTATCCATCCGGCCCACCATCGCAAGGCACAGGACCTCATCACTGTTCGGGACAACGCGAACACCTTCGAGGCGGTCACGCGGGAATGGATCGGGCAGAAAAAACCAGGCTGGACCGCTTACTACCTGCGACAGGTGGAGCGCTTCATGGAATCCGACGTATTTCCCCACATCGGCGCGTTACCTGTTCGCTCGGTGACAGCGGCTCACCTGCTGGAAATCATAAAGAGGGTCCTGATTAGCAATGATCGTCAGCCGGGCGCGCTGGGTGAGCCCGGCGAGGCTTATCCTGCACTCTGTCACCACAGGGAGCACCGCCATGGCCATGAATC
>NZ_JAEUOL010000140.1 GCF_016789985.1 Accumulibacter sp. | reverse complement strand
CGCTTCTCTCCTTTCAACGCCTTCCTCTCTCTGCTCGGTATCGCCGGCGACGTCACCGCACCGACCTATGCCGAGCTCTACGCCACAAAATCACCACCCACTACATCCAGTAAGCTTGGGAGTTAACCGGATAAGCACGGTTCAGTCTTCGGTCCCCCAGATCAATTTCCTTCAGCTCCTCCGCAGCCCAGCCCATCCTGACACCTGCTCAAGAAAACCAGCAGCTTACGGCGAGATCCCGAAGTTTTGTATAAGGATATACATTCATCGAGCACTCAATTCTTGCGGAACAAGCGGCCGATCATTCGCCGCCATGCTCCATGCAGTATGGGCTTCTCCTGACGCCATGCCAGCAATTCATCCAGTGCCCGTTCCGGCGTGGTGAATCTGCCGGTTGTTCGGGACACGTAAGTCGGGTACACGATGAGCACTCCGGCAACCAGTTCGTCCAGCGTCAGGGAGCGCTGCCGGCGACGCAACGGCAGAACATCGACAGTCAGACCCCAGCCCGCGTAAAAGGGTTGCCCATAGCAGACCACCTTGCGGCCCCGCAGCAAGGCCTCGAAACCGGTTAGCGAGGTCAGCGTGTGTACCTCATCCACTTCGGGCAACAGATCACCCATGGCCACGTCTGTCACCACTTCGTCGCACCAGCGGCCGGCGTCGTCCTCACCCTCGCCGCGCAGTCGCAAACCGGCAGCCACATCCGGATGCGGCTTGTAGATCAGATAGGCGTGCGGCTCGGCAGTTCGTACCGCACGCAGCAATTCGAGATTGCGGCGAATGCCGGGCGCACCATAAGCGAGTGAAGCATCTGATTCCACCTGCCCGGGGACGAGGATCACCGGTCCGGACGCCCGCTGCAACGCACTGCGGCCTGCGGCAAGCCGAACCCCAGTGTTCCGGTCGGCCGGCAGACGGGTCTGCGCAATGCCGCCATCGATGCCCAGCGGCCTCACCCACCTGACAGAACCGACGTTGTACTTGGTCACCCCGGTCGCCACCAGGCGTTCCCTCAGAGCTCTCGCTCTAACCAGCATCTGTGCATCGAAATCGCTCACCTGCAGCAGGCATTCCAGATCGGACGGAGCGCTTGCGTCATAGTAAATCCCGCGTCCATCCATCACCCAGGAGAGCGGACGAATGAGCTCCGCGCCCAGCCCGACCGAGCGCAGAAACCCGTCTTCGAGTCGCACCACCCTGCCGTCTGCAGAGCCGCCCCCAGGGGCTGCCTTGCGCCCCCAGATCGCGTACGCCGAAGAGCCGGGAGGAGCAGGTCCGTCGGAAAAACGCACTGCGGAGCCCTGAAAAAAACTTCTGACGATTGGCTTTTTCCAGCGCGAGAAGCCAAGCGCCACGACCTCGGCCGGAAACCGCTCGCGCATTCTGCGCTGCAAGCCCATCCAGTCGACCAGCCGCTCGACCTCGCAACGCTGGCGGGTCTCCGGATCGACATAGCGTGGATAGCCGATCAGTGCCCCGTGAACCAGATTCTCCAGAGGCACCGGCCGACGGCGGTCGGGGGCACGCAGCTCATCCGAAGTCAATCCCCAGCCGGCATAGAACGGCATGCCGAAAACGCGCACCCGCTTGCCCCACAACAGCCCTTCGAAACCGATTTGCGAAGTCACGACATAGACCGCCTGCACCTGCTCGATCAGCGCCACGGGATGGACATCGCCGCCCAGCACGCAGACACGGGGGTTGCGCGACAGGGCTGCCAGATCGTAATGCCCCTGTTTGTACCCTGCTACCACCTCTGGATGCACCTTGACCACGACCATCGACCCCGGGTTCTCGGCCAGGGCAGCGTCCAGCATGTGCTGGAAACCCGATTCACTGCCCATCCCATGGCGGATCGAGGCGTCACCCCTGGTCTGGTCAACGACAAGCACGTAGTTCGCCGCCACATCGCCGCCCCGAGTCAGCAGTCCGGGAAGGGACTCCCGCGCATGGTTGTACTTCGACACCCTCGCTTGCCGCCACCGCGACACCAGAGTCTGCGCGCGCGCGCGCTCCATCTCTGACAGTTCCCGACCGATCTCCCTCTCGACCCGGGATGGCTTGTCAGCATCGTAGTAGATGCCCAAGTCGTCCACCACCAACGAGAGCGGAGGCTCATCCCGACCGAGCCCGACCGAGCGCAAAAAGCCGTCCTCCAGGCAGATGAATGGAATCCCGCGATCTTCGGCAACGCGTAGCGCGCGTCGCGCATGGCGACTCCGACCCCAGCCCACTGTTGCCGTCAGATGCGTTGGAACCAGCATGCCGCAACGGACGACCGTTCCTGCGAGGAAATTCTCCAGCCCGATGAGCCGTTGCAGGCCTCGATTGAAAACCCCGTACACCGGCCTAGATCCTCACCGAACCTGCACTCAGCGCCAGACGAAAACGCCGTACCGAACCGACCAGATCAGCGAATCCAGGGCTCCGCAGTCCATCCACGATCGCTGCGAAGTTCCTGCCGTCGTAGGTGAAGCCCAGATCGTATGCTTGCACGACCTCTGCCAGATAAGTGTCGGCTGCAGCCACTACCGGAATACCGACCGCCAGAGCCTGAAAGAACTTGTTGGGCAAGGCAAGCCGATAGCTCAGGCAGACATCGTCCACACAGCACCACATCACACAGCGACACGCCGCAACCAGCGAACGCAACTCGCCCTCATAATCGCGCGCCCCCAGCATCCAGCCCCCCGCCCTGGCAACTTCCGGTACTTCGCCGATGAAGAATGCATGGACGGGGATACGGAAGCGGTTGGCCTCGGCTGCCAGCCGCTCAAGCTGCCGCCCCCGGACACCGCCGCCGACATAGACCACAGCCAGTGCATCGCGAGCGGGTTCGGCAATCGATCCTTTCTGCCAGCACTGAACGAAGTGGTCGTTGAGCACCACCCGCAATCGCCCGGGCGGTACGTCGTGGATGCGCGCGTAGAGCCCCGCGATCGGTTCGTTGACCACTCGCACTTCACACGCGCCGCTGATCACGGAGCGCTCGACGGCCGCGTCAAACGCCGTGCGCAACCAACTGTTCCTGCGGTTACGATGAAACTCGATCTCATGCGCATCATAAACAAGAGCAGCTCCGGAGCGCTTCGACAATTCGAGACCAACCACACCACAAAACAGATCGTGCGCGTGAATCAGGCGTACCGACTCCAGCCGGCCGCGAAGACGCCGCGCGCCTTGCTGGGCTCGCACAAAACTTCGTAGGGAGACAGACAGGCCACCAGCGATCTCCTGCGAACCGAGTCCGTATTGCCGGCCCAGCAAGGACCAGAGCCGGCGCCCTCTGAGCAGGGCCGAGAACAGTGCTCCAGCCGCCCTCCAGTAGGCATGGAAGCTGAATCCGGTAGCCGCCGCCGCTTCCTTTACGACATCGACAACCTCCGGCACGGGATATTCGGCCAGCGAAGTGAGAACCCTTCTGTCACAGGCGATGTCTTCACCGATCAAGACCGCCGTCCTCGGACTCGCCTTCACGCGGCTATCGCCTCAGGAGCACACCAGAGCACGAACCGTCACCGGCGGATCGGTTGCTCGCGCCACGGCATGGAGCAGAATGAACTTTGCCTTCTCGGCCGACATATGTTCCGAAAGTTCGGCTTCGGCCACCAGAAGACGGTTCAGAATCTCCGTCCCCGAAGGTTGCTGTGCGGGCTTGCTGTTCCACTCCGCAGGCAGCAGGTCCACCAGAAAGCGAACACCAATGGTCTTTTCGACCCGGAAACCGATGGCGCCAAGCATTTGCTCAAGCTGCGACACACTGTAAAGCACGCGCACGCGACCGTCAGACAGCTCAGTCCGGACATGGGCCTCGGTCGGATGCCGAGAATTGATCACCGCGAGCACCAGGGACCCGCCAGGCTTCAAGCAACGTCTGGCATTGGCAAGAAACAAGTCCGGTTCGCGCAAGTAGTTGAAAACCGCTCCCAAGCAAATACCGGCATCGAAATCGACCAACTCGGCCGGTAACTCGTGCAGATCCGCCTCTATCCAGCCAACGTCGGCATCCGCATAGCGTTGCCGTCCAACAGCCAGCATTTGTGGCGAGATATCGACGGCTGTCACCCGGCACCCCTTGTTCAGCAGGACCGGCAGTTCCCGACCACCACCGCTGCCCAGAAGAATGACCTTCGATAACGGAGACACCACCTTGTCGATCAGGCGGAATTCCATGTCGGTTGAAAAACGCTGGATCGGAAAGTTGTCCCAGACAGAAAAATACCTGAGCGCCAGCTGGTCGTTGTAGGCGCGCTCTGCTCCTGCATTTCTCTCGGCCATGGGAGCGCAGTTTGCGGCGGCATCGATCGAGGCAAAAGCGATACGGCCGCCAGCGTAGGAATCCGTGGTCGGCAAGGCAAAATAGACCACTCCCGGCAAGCCCTCGGGCCGCTCGACGAGCCTTGCCCCTTCGACACGTCCGGCATTCCAGCCACCCTGCTGCCCCCGGCACAGGACAGGTGCCGGGGAACTGCGCCAGGGTCCTTCGAGTGAATCTGAGCGGAGGACGCCAATATCCCAGGCATGAACTTCCCGACAGCCATTATAGAAAATGAAGTAGCCGGAGTCTTCCGCCTCTTCGTTCTCCACGTAAAGACTCGGATTGGCCTGACCCAGACAGTCCCATGCCCCGTCGGCAGGAGTGTACACCGACCGCCCCTGATTGCCCGCTCGCCACTCGATGCCGTCCAGCGATGTCGCCAGATAAATATGAAACCCGCTCCCGGCCATTCCCTCAAAGAGCATGATCCATCGCTGCCCGATCCGCCGCACGAAAGGCAGACCCATGCGTCGTACACCGAACTGTCCCGGTTCGAGAATCGGGCGCGTACCGAAACGTCGCCAACAGCGTCCATCCGTCGAAGAAGCCAGCGCAAAGCCCCACAGGGTATCCGGACTGTAGTACATGCGGAAGTGATCGGGCGCCAGCTGCAGGACGCTGCCCTGCGCGGCATAGGCGCCATCGACGAAGACCGGCTGCGGCTCGCTGGTCCAACCGGATTCCATGGTTCCCTGGGCAAGACCAACGCACGTGACACCGCCATCGGTGGTCGCCCTGTCGCGCGCATTGAAGAACATGGCGAACCGGCCTGCCTCGTCCAGCACCGGATGACCCGCCGCGTTGGTGAGGATCGATGGATCCCTGATCCCGAAGCGGTTCCACGACTGATCCCCGCCCCACCCGACTCCGGCCACCTGACGCAGCATGGCAGAGCCATCGACACAGCGCCGCAGCAGCGAAGCACCGAGCATCCTCACGCGCGCCCGTCCTCCGGTGATGATCCTGCTGCCGGACGTCTGGCTCGCTCCCGCTGGAGTGCCAGATAAGCGCTCAAGCCGTGCAGTGCGTGCATCAGATGCCGCGGATACTTCGCCTCGACATCATCGACCAGACTGGTGCGTTGCAGGATCGATTCGGCAAGCCGACGGCCCAGCCGGAACCACGCCTCGGCACTTTCCCCATCGAGCCCCAGACGAGACACCACGACCAGGAGCTCACCGAGAGACCACAGGCGGGCCGGCTTGGGAAGCACCTCGATCCACTGCTCACCCAACGGGCGTAGCCATTGGATGTCACGGCGAGTGGCTTCCAGCTCGCCACTGGCGACCAGATGAATCACGTCGGCGAAACCACAGGCCCCGGCAAACTGGCCGACCATCTCCGCAATTGCCCGTTCGATCGAATCGGTCCCGAATACATCCCCCATTGCGTTGAGGATGTAGCATTGGTGAAGCAGGTCGACCACTGGACTGGCGGGGGAATAAGGCCAACCCAGGCCAGCCACTCGACGTGAGCCAATCCATTGCAATGACGGCCGGCATTGCGCCTCGAACGCGGACCAGCACCCGACGACTTCAGCCTGCTTCAAGGTGGCGTAGGCACAAGCAGCGGCATTGTAGATCGGCGCCCGTATTCCCGGCGAGTAGGCGGGAATCGACAATCCGTGTTCGCCAACCGGGATTGCCAAGCCTTCAATCCACCCACCCAGCCCACGCACCCCATTACCAAGCAAGGCCAACAGGGGTTCCGCAGCAGAGCCCGCACAGCGGCAATCCAGTGCGCCGCGGACGATCAGTGCCGAGGTGATCAGGAAGGGTTCTGCCGCCGGCAGCCCGCGCCAGGGGAACCCGAGGCCCCAGCACCAGCCATTCTCTTCCCGGCAAAGTGCCGCCCGTGCAAGACGACCGCAGGCCGCCGCCACACGCGCTTCAAACTGATGCTCGGAAAGCAACCGACTGCGACGTAGTGTTGCCAGGATCTGCAGATACTTGCCGTCCGCCATCGGATGATAGCTGGATGCGGCACAATAGGCATCCGGCCCCACTCCGCCGGCCGTTTCGTAGCCGGACAGGCCGCCATCAACAGCAGCGCGCAGATTCTCCGCCAACGACATCTTGTTCCCTTTTTCCAGTGTGTCGCCTCTAGCGGGGGCTATTTCCGTAGAACGATGAAGTTGTCGGAGCGACTGAACAATTGTCGATCGGCGTCCGGCAAGGCGACCACGTTGCTCGAATCACTACCCCAGAACAACCAGCGTTCCCTGGCCTCCGGTAGGTGTGCAAGCATCTCCTTGGAAGTCAGCAGCGGATGGGCAAGCGTCCTGCTGTCGCGATCCATCATTTCGTTGATGACAAGCAGCCCGCCCGGTAGCAGCGCTTGCCACGCTGCTTGGATCACTGTGCCGCGTTGCTCCGGTGCTATGCGATAGCACATCTGGGCCAGGAGCACGACAGCGACCTGGTTCGGGTAAACGAAGTCGGTGACCGAACCTTCCTGGTACTCGATCACCCCTTCATATCCCACGTCTCGCCACAAGTGTGTGCCGATCACAGCAAAGGCATGCTTGACCTCGGAGCAGACAACCCGCTTGATACGACCGTCGCATGCGAAGTTCGCGCACAACGGGATTATCCCGATCCCTGCACCATGATCCACAAGGCACGAGATGCTTTGCGCAGAAAGAAAACGGTCGATGATCCGTTTCATGATCAGAGCGCGTTGCGACGACGAGAACATGAAATACGACAACTCCTTGCGCTGCAGCGTGGGCACACCACCCTGAGCGGTCTCCTTGTTGTTCCCGCCCAGATTTTGCACCATCCATTCAGCCAACCTCTGCTCGGCCCCGCTCGACGTCAATGACGCCCGATCGGTTCGGCGGGCAAGAGACTCCACTGCCCCACCCACCAATGGCCCGTACCGGCCAATCGACCGGCCCATCACGATGGGCGATGATTGCGCGCCAACCAGGGACGCGCTCATGAAATCGAACAAGGGTGTGACCACACTCTCGCCCAGTCTTTCGGGTGCGCTCTCGCCGACCTCGACAACGACGACTCTACGCGGGGCGACGGGCATGCCAGCGTACTTGACATCGGCCTGAATGTCGTTGACCGTCGCACAGACGATGGCGCCTCCAGCGGTTGCCGGCAGCGGTGGCCTGACCGGCACTGCCTTGTTTGCCGTCTGCGAGCCGAGACCGTCCGGAACGATCATCACGCGCGTGCGCAGCAGGCGTTGGTACCACGCCCTCCCACCCCTCGGCGATTCTCCCTTTGGTTCCCCAAGCAAGGTCGATATCTCCGCGTCGCGCGTCCCGCCGCTATGACCGAGCGGGCCGCCCCAGGTGTACGGATGGATCAACACCTGTACCGCCCTGTTTCGCCCAACGATGAACATTTCCGCATTGTCGATCATCCGCTTGATCAGGCCACCCCCGTCAGTCACCTGGTACAGCAGCGGAGCCTTCTTCCTGAACTGCTCGACATCCGCCTCCAGACCTGCCTGGCTGAGCCGCTCCGGCGTGATCCAGTTCTCGGCAAACAAGGACGTCAGGAATTCACCCGTAGGCCCCAGCTCAGGAACCCGTTTCCGGAACATCTGGTTGATTTCCCCTCCGTGACTTGCCATGGTCCTGAAATCACCGAACGCCCGCTTCATCGAGGCAACGCGTGCTGCGAACGCCTCCATCACCTCGCCATTGAAACATTCGCATCCCGATTCGGACTCCGCAAGCCGGGCGAACCACTCGAGCGACTTGTCCGACTGCAGCCATCGCCAATACTCCACTCCGACCCCGTTGAACTTCCTGGCTATGAGATAGGAGTCTACCGGCGAGTCATGCAGCCCGATTTCCATAGGCGCCTTGATCCGTCGAACCAGTGCCAGGAAATCGGCCCGTCGAGCCTGTTCGTCCGTTGAGTAGTCGGCCAGCAGATAGAAGGTGCCGGGAACGTTGTGCCGATAAAGAGCCGCGAGGAAACCGTAAGAGCCAACGATATCCCGCGCATGCACGTCAAACCGGAGCGATACCCCGCGGGGAACAGGCGAGATCCCCAGCTCCAGACACGAAAAAAACTCCGCTCCACGGCCCTGCAGGTACCGGACGAGCGCAGCACACTCTATAGCGGAGAAACAATCGTAGGCAAATAGCCTCGTCACCTTGTGATCAATCCTTCTTTACCGCTCGCAGAGTCAAGCAAGAAAATCTGGAAGGCGTTCAGTCGCGGTAGCTCCTTTAACACGACCTCACACAACGACTGGTAGGGATCACCCTGATCCGCCAGAATACACGGTGCAATGGTCGCCGTCGCCTGGCACGAAGGGGGCGCTGCCCATGCCTTGCAGTTTCCCGGGCGACAGCGATCGTTACGGCAATAAAGAAAGGAATCCATCTCGCTCTTGGCGTCACCCAGCGCCTGGGCATTTCCTGTCAGCTTACTGATGTCCTTGAGACCCTTCACCTGATGCGGAACATGGTTCTCGATGCGCTGCGCCTCAAACTTTGGGTTTGCCTTATATTTCGGGTCGTCGATTCCAAAGTAGCCCGCGTTGCCGGCTTGAATCTCGTGGTGCTCCGCCTTGGCAATCGCCAGTGCCCTTTCCCGGTAGATGGCCTCGCCGGTCGCGGCAAACATCCACGCAAGACCCAGCCCCATGGCCACGTTCGGATTGCGCACGAAACGATTCAGGTCATTGGCGTGGTAACTGTACCAATAATAGAAACAGTCCTGGCAGCCAGTAACAGCAGAACCCAGACTCCATGAGTCGGAAAGAGCCTTCCGGGCCACCTGAAGATATCTGACATCCCCGGTCGCGATGTTCAACTGCGCGAGACACGCCACAGCGTAGCCGGTCTGCAGCATGTAAGGAGTTTCCGGTGGATTGCACGTTCCATCCCCAAAGGCATCAAGGGCGCCCGCCTGACCGCACTTCTTGGACTCCTCCGTCGTTCTCTGGATGTAGGGCCAGCCTGTACGTTTGTTTCCATCAACCGTCGCCATGGACAGCAATTCATCGCCATCCGCCTTGGCACGGCCAAGCAGTGCCTTGCTACCGCGCGAGTATCTCGCCAGCGAGGCCAGGCAATCGTAAGCCACCGCCAGGGCGTCCGCATCCTTGGTCGGTGGGGGCATGTCCAGACTCGCCGCTTGCGCCGTGCCGAATGTCGGCCCCGACAGGTAGCCCAACAAGCCGGTGAAAAGCACTGCCAGCTGCAAGTATTTCCCGGCCATGCCATCCCGACGGAACAATGACTTTTTCATGAGCTCCTCCCGAAAGAAGATTCTAGTCGAACCGAACGCACCACTTCAGGAGATTGGACGGAGCATCGAATACATCCTTTGCACCCCGGACGGTGAAAAACACGCCGTCCCTGGCCGACCGGCTGGCACATGAGTAAGTGAATCCGGTAACCAGGTCCGAGTAATTATCGACATCGAACAGATGCTGAACCGTGTAAGGCTCCCGTTTCGTCAGCAGGAAAACCGCTGGCCGGGTGAACACCTGATAAAGGGACCCCTGTGTAATCACCAGCCAGCACGCCCCGAGATCAACAATCGAACGTACCGGCTGACCCAGATAGCCAATTTCCACGGGTTGCCCGATATCCTCTCTCGGAGCAAAAAACATCCGTGCCCCCGTTCTTCCTGCCAGTGGCAAATCAGGGTTCATCTCCTTCGATGACCCGAGAATGTCGTCGGAACCCCAAATCAGGCCTTGTCTGGTGAATGCCATGTCGGTCATCCGGAAGCGCGCCATCGAACCGTCTTTCGACGGCTCGAATGAAGGACGCCAGCTCAGTCCGTGATCATGTGAAACGAATATATTGGTCTCGCTGGGCAGATCGCCGCTCGTCAGATACCAGGTACCGGCACCGAACGGGTCGGCACGCACGGTATGAAAATGGCGTATTTCCTCCCCCGAACATTCCAGCACCTTGCTCCATGACCCGCCCGCATCGACGCTTCGGAAAACCGCTGAAGGGTATCGCTCGCCGCCGGCCGTGCCCCCTTTGGGAGCGTTGAGCGCATAATCACAAAAAAGCAACACTCCATCCTGGAAATCGACCGACGATGAGCCATGCCATTGATTGGTGCTTGGTGCGATCGCCGACCTGGTCGTGCCATCGCGTGCCAAAGTGACCAACAGGCCGGCATGTGGCTGTTCTTCCTTTGGCAGTTTGGGGGAAAGACCCTTCGCCTGAAGGCAGATCGTCCCGTCGGGCAGGGAAAAAGAATTGACGAAGCGCACCCGCTCGAAACCCTTGACGGGGGCCCAGTCCCAGCTGACACCCAGATCATCCGAGACATAATAACCGCCGACCGAGCATGCCATGACGCGCTCGGTCGCAACACCCGTCCCCTGTTCCCTGACGTGCTCCGAAAAGCGAACGACCTTTTTCGGATCATCGCTCACCACAGGTAAGGACAGTGTCACGGTGACATGCCTGAACGGGAATCCCGGATGCCGTACGGGAATGCTGTACTCCTTGCTGCGCACGGCGGCGCCTGCAGTCACCGCCGGTGCGCGTTGCACCGTTTCCTGCCTGGATTGCGGCAGCATGTCGCCCTCCGCCCGATGGGTTCTACCCTCACTCTCGGCAAGGTGTGAAAGAGGCTTCGCACCAACAAACCAGTCACACGCCACCCCCGAAGGTTCGTCCACGATGTGAAATAGGTGGGCTTCGAACCCAGCCCGCTGCATCGCCTCCAGGAACCACTCCTTGCCGACCTTGACGCTGACCATCCCGCCGCCATCGGGAATATATTCATAGTAACCCGAGCGCGGCCTGATGGTGCTTACGACTCGCGGCGCGCCGGACCCTTCCTCCACTCGCGGACCTTCAAGATGTGTAATGAACAGCCCGCCGGGTGCGAGAATCCTGAACGCCTCCGCCAATGCCTGCTCGTGTTCGCTAAAATAATCAAAAAGCAGACAACTATAGTGCGCACCAAAGGAACCATCCGGGTAACGACCGAGATCTCTGGCATCCACTCCGGTGGTGTGCTCCCGACCGTAGGTACCGAATAACGAGACCGATTCGAAGGCCTGATAGTATCTCGACAGAAGAATCCTCTCGTGACTGGTCATCGCGAAGCACAAAGCGCTCCCCAGGCTGCTGCCGAGCCGCCCAAAACGCGGCACGAGGTGATTCTCGAGCAGCGATGCAATGGTCCTCACGCGCGGTCGAGACTGGCACGACGAGCATATTCCGCGATCTTCGCCTCCCGAGAACTCATGGGCACAAATAACACATTTGGAACCGGGTCTAATGATCATGTATGAAATGTACCGGAAAGCGGCAGGCACGGCACGCCAGAGCCGAATCGTCTTGTTTCAACGCAGCAGGCGACGCACGACTGCAGGAAAATCGCTGCCGTAAAGATGCGGCAGCAAGGAGTATTTGTCTCCCTTCAAGTAAGGGAGGTCGCTCCACCCTTCGTAGTAAGCCAGCCATTTCTCCGCGACATCCTTCAGGATCTCCCTGCGCGAATAGCCGTAAAGTTCCGCCAGATCAACAATATGAACAAAATGGTAACCATTGTACGACAGGTCACCGATCTTTTTTTTGAAGTTGGTCGGGTAGGCAAACAGGTCAACCCCGTCGAACGGAATCGGGCACTCAATCTCCGTCACCTCGCCCGAACCGACAGCGACCTCCCGGAGCAACTTCCAGCTCTCGGTAGGCATGCCGGAGCTATCCGGACGATACTCGCCCTGCGCGAGGAATACCTTGGCCCGACACTCCTTGTCCACTTCGAGACAGGCCCTGAACACGTTCTCTGCGGGCTTGCTGATCAGTGAAAGCAACACGTTGAACTGCAGAAGCCGTGGCTCGCTGCGCTCGATATGGTTCTCCCATCGCGACTTCTTCCCGCGAATGACGTCTCCCCGGAAACAGCCTTCGCCCGGGATGTCCACCGCGAAACTGACACACCGGTGATCGACCACCCTGTCGAAAACGATCTTGACACGAGAAAACCCCGCCAACTGATAGCGACTGTTCAGACACGTTGGCGCGTCATACATTGGCAACAGGTGAACCACCGCATCCAGATTACGCTCGAGGAAGTCTCGGTAGGGAATGGCTAAAAGATCAAGCACACCGCGGCTCTGAACCACCCAGCGAAGCACCGTCAGCCAGCCATTCAAGGTGTAGAAGGCCGGTTCATGCGGGTACTCTTCAACGATCCATCCGTAGTCCTTTTTCATCAATACGCCGGACCGCTCGACCGGAATCATCAGGCTGGCAAATAGGCGCCTGATTGCATCCGCATAGAAACCCGGAGACTGTTTTTCCAGGAGGCACAGCGCCTTGACATACCATGCCTGCGTCAATCCGGAATAGAAGGCCGTCGGCACATTCGACAAACCGGTGTTTGGCTGGTACATGAATACCAGACTTCCCTCCAGCGTCTCTGCACGCTTCAGTGCGTGCGCTGCGATGCGGCGTGCATGCTCCAGAAAGATCTGATCGCCGGTTCTTTCGAATTCGGACGTATAGTCGGCAATCAGATAGGGCGCAAGTATGGGATGGAACACCAAGCCATTGCCCGTTCTCTTCATCGGGCAACCAGACTGGTCAAAAGTCAGTTGATAGTATTCGTAAACCGCTTTCCGATATTCCAGGATCGGCGGCGATCCGTCGTCGAGCATGGCGGACGTGGTCATGTCAATCCCCTGGCATTTTCCTTCTTCGCGTCAAGGGTATCGCAACCGGCCATTCTTGTATTCCGGAAATCGGCACCACGCAGGTCTGCCTCACGGAACGAGCAAGCCAGAAAACTGCAGCCATTGACACGCAAAGGCAACTGTCCCCGGGAACTGATCACTTCCGCAAAGTCGCACCCGACAAAGGTCGAACGCGCGATTCGCGAAGACGAAAGATTGGCCCCGGTCAGGGTGATTCCCTCGAAGGACGAACTGATGAACTCCGCACTGCTCAGATTGGCCAACTCGAGGCGGCATTGAATGAACTGGCACGCATTGGCCGCCACATCCTTCAGATTGGCACGTGCGAGATTGCATTCCTCGAAATGAGAGTTCGGGGCCTGCAGTCCTTGCAGGTTGGCATTGGCAAAACTGCAATTTTCGAAATGACAGTTCGTTGCCTGAAATCCCTGGAAGATCGAGTCCGAGAAATCGCAATCCTTGAACAAGGCATTACCTATACGCAAGCCAGGGAGGCTCATGCTGGAGAAATCAACGCCCGTTATATACATCGTCTGGTCCGTCGCGATCAGCCGGCGTTTCATTGCATTGGTGAGACGCAGCCGCGGCGTCCTGATCCGGTAGATGTAATTGAAAATCAACAGATAGTAACGGCTCTTGGCCTGCGGACTGTAAGCTCCGTCGTGCACCTGATTGATGTCGTAAAGCAGGTCGAGCAGGCGCTGAACAGCGAGACCCTTCGTATACTTGCCGCGCGTGTACAGGGTCGAGATCTCGTTGATCCTGATGTACAGCGACTCGGGTGTCCGGTCGGTCTCCCACTTGACGGGTTTGGCTTGCTCCTCGAGAGGCGCGTGGTCGATGAGTTCGTAGTTTACGGTCGGGTCGTCCTGAGTTCGGCGTGTCAAGAACCTCATCACATTTCTCCATACAGGGTTTTCAGGCGTGCAGCATAGACACCCCAGTTGTCGGACTCCATGAAGCGACGGCAATTTGCTGACGCGGTGGCCAGTTGCTCTTCTGTCAATCCGTTGATGACATCGGCGATTGCCTTCGGATTCAACGGGTCGGGCAAGTACCAGCCGAGTTCATAGGTATTGATGATCGCACTCATCTCGGGAAAGGGACTGGCAATGATCGGCACACCGGCGTTTGGGTACTCCCAGAGTTTGTTGGGGTTGCAGAACCAATGATTGAGTCCGGTGTTTTCGTAAGGGATGGCACCGACCGTGGCACCGGCAGTCCAGTAAGGCAGTTCGTCCTGTTTGACTTTTGGTACGAATCTGATTTTTTCGCTCAAGGCGGGGTTTTTGAGCTTCAGCGCATCGGCAACCCGCAACAGTTCGTCTTCCAGCCGGCCCCAACCCATATAGACCAGGGTCCACTCGGGGTTGAGATACTCGGCCGACATCAGCAACTGGATCAGGCCGCGTTTGGCCGCGTAGCCGCCCTGGTAAATGACGATTCGCCGATCACGCGGCAGTCCTGCAACATCGTGCAAGCGTCCATCGTAGTCCACTGGTTCGGCAGGCTTTGCGGCATTCTTGACCACCACTGCCGGCGGCAATGACGGGTAGTTGTTGCGGTAATAACGAGCAATACTGTCATTGATGGTAATGAAGCGATTGACCGCCCCGGCGTATTTACTGAGCAACAAGCTGTTGAGTTCCGCCATGTCGTCCTCCGACTGGGCAAGGTGATCGTAGATCTCGTGCGCGTCGAAGATCAGCTTGACTCCGGTTTTTGCGGCGTATGTCGCAGCCAGCGGCAGGGCCGTCAGGTCATGGGCATGAACGATCACGGGTCGCTCTTCGGCCAATACCCGGCGAATACAGCGTTCGCGCGCGAAAATCACCTTCCAGCGCTTCATCTGATCGGGGGCGATTGCCTTCAGGAAACCGCGCATCAATGGACGAGGCAGTCGGACCGCAAAGCTTTCGGTATCCCCCCCCTTTTTCGCCACCCGGCGGGGACGACGCGGCGCCGCCGCTCCACCTGCCGTGTGTGGGACGGCGATCTGTGGTGCCGCCGATGCATCGGCTGGAAACTCGGCTCTGTTTTGGACAACCAACGGTCGATCAGACTGGACCGCTTGCCGCTCCTTGTAAGAGGCGAACACCTTCTCGTATTTCAGGAGTTCATCCTCTTCCCGCTTCTTCAGGGAGAGGTAACTTCTTCTCTTGCGTGCGTAATCCTGCCAAAGCCGATATCCGACGAAAGACAACCCGGACAGGACAAGCAGGCCACCGAGAAGCTGGAGAGCGTTTTTGATGGTAAGCCAGGCGACGAACGAGGCAAGCAAAGGCCATTCCGAGTTGATCAGGTAGAGTCCGGCTTGAATGGCCGCAAGGATTGCAACTATGGCGAGCACGATCTTGCCAAGGAACTCGCTGAGAAAAGGTCGGAAAGCCTCGGCCTGCCAGGCGACGCGTCGAATCACCACTCCATTATCGAGGACCTGGATCGGAATGTTGTTGTTGGCGTCCTGGATGCCGACGATGACAACATCGAAGCCGGCCTCCCGGACTGCCTCCGCCTCTTTCAACACACGTGCATCGTGAGATACGGAATTGATGACGACCTTGCAGACTTTCATGGCGTGTTACCCGATTGATAGCGACGGTTGGGGAGCATGGGCAGCGTGTTGTTCAGCAGTGCGACCACGGACTCGGCGGCCCTCCCCTCGCCATAAAGTTGAGGATAGGAGACCGGACAAGCTGATAGCGCGTCTCTTATCACCTGTGCCATCTGGCTGCTGGTCGGGGGTGCGAGACGGTTCCAGCCGCTGGCGATGGTTTCCACCCATTCGGTCTCTTCACGCAGGGTGACGCAGGGCACGCGGTAAAAGTACGCCTCCTTCTGCATCCCCCCCGAATCGGTGGCAATGGCCAACGCCGCGCTCTCGAGTCGGCTGATGTCGAGATAGGAAAGCGGCTCGCTCACTCGCAGGCAATCCAGTCTGTCATCCAGTCCGTACTGCGAAGCCAGCTTGCGAGTACGCGGGTGGAGTGGCAGGACGACGGGCAAGTCGGCGCTCACCTCGACGAAAGCATCCAGGATTGCCCCGAGCCTGACCGGATCATCGGTATTCTCGGCACGGTGGCAAGTGGCCAGAACGAACGCTTTCCTCTCCAGCCTGAGCTCATGAAGGATGCCCGATTCACGCTCGGCAATGGCCTGCATGTGGAGCGACGCATCAAACATCACGTCGCCCACGTTATGCACTCCCGACGAATAGCCTTCTCGTTGCAGATTTTCCACCGCCGTCTGTGTCGGGCAAAACAGCAGCGAGGATACGCTGTCTGCCACAATCCGATTCACCTCTTCAGGCATCCGCATGTTGAACGAGCGCAGCCCGGCTTCGACGTGCGCCACCGGAATATGGAGCTTGATGGCGGCCAGCGCTGCAGCCAGGGTCGAGTTGGTGTCGCCGTACACCAGCACCCAATCCGGTTGTACCTCCAGGAGAACCGACTCGATCGCCTCGAGCATTCGCCCAGTCATTGCACCGTGGCTCGCTCCGGCAATACCCAGGTTATAGGCCGGCTCGGGTATCTCCAGTTGTCGAAAGAACACGCCGGACATGTTGTCATCGAAGTGCTGCCCAGTGTGAACGATATGGTCGGCGATTGCTCGCTCCGGGTTGGTCACGTTCCATTTTGCGATGGCGCGACTGACCGCCGCGACCTTGACGAACTGCGGTCGAGCGCCAACAATCGTGACAGTCTTGAGAGTCATGATACAAATGCTCCGCCTATCGCAACGATCCTGGCACACGGTCGCGCTCCACCCGGTTTTCTGGATCGTTCCCGCGCGCCGCCCAGCGGCCGCGCCGTAATGTACTGCCACCGGTTCAAGGTGCACTCCCCACGGGCCTCAACGCCCCCTCGCTCGGACCGATACCCTACTCCGGACCCGATCATCTGAATCTCTACCCCGCCCATGATTCCTTCCTGACTGATTGCCATACCACCGCTGCCACGAGTGTTTCCAAACAACAAAACGATGTCATACCCGTACGGCAAGACACCCGCCATTTTCTGCGCTTACGCACTCTCCGGTGGCTTCCCGCACCTGACCGCCAAGCCTCACGTAGCCAACCCTTGCCACTGCTTCCACGACGACACCAGAACATCGCCGTCCATGTTCTTCATGCCCCCACAAGCTCCTCGACAAACGAAAAGCCGGCCGGCGAAGGTGGCGCCACCGACTACAAAACAGTCAGCCCGGGAATGCCCCCGCGCGCCCTCCCCGAAAACCGGACAACAGCACTTGCACGCACTTGCACGCACGCCGCGACTCGCTGTCGCGAATACAGGCGGCTTGCCCCGGCAAGCTTCGCGCATCGCCATCAAGCTAAAGGTTATTAACCACCCCGACAATGACTGCAATCCGGAACAGGGCTTCGACGATGTCCCTGAAAAGCTGCCGGGATTTGACGTCGATCTTGGGCAGCACCATGATGTGATCTCCCGGGCGGACTGTCGGATCCGGGCCGCCAAAACCGAAGAAGCCTCGTCCTCGGCTGCTTTCGTCAAAACTCCCGTCGCGATGGGCAAGCACCACTCGCGAGGCATCTGCGTTCTGGGTGTAGCCCCCGGCATTCTGTATGTAATCGGCAAGACCCAGTGCCGGGTCATAGGCTATGGTGTTGGGGAAAATGACTTCCCCACTGACAAAGATCAGACCGTCCTTGACCGGAACACGGAGGATATCTCCGTTCTCCAGCAGCAACTGGTCGCGATCAGCCGCCTGGGCAATGAAAACCTGTCCCGAGGGTTCGATATTCTTGCCACGTTCAACCCATTGCAGGAGAAGGGTGGCCTCTTCCTTGCGCAACTGAGCCTCCTCGTTGGTCGCCGAACGAGCCGTCAGGGCCGCATTTTCAAGGAACTTGAGGGTGGTCTGCAGCGCTTGCCTCTGCCGCTCCTTGGCGCTCAGACGAAAGAGCTGCAGACTCGCGCTGTCCGATCGTTCGGTGAACTCGATCTGCCTGATCAGTTCGCCGAGCCTGACACCATACGGCAGGACGTACTCCTGAACGCTCCTGTGCTCGCCTTCGACGCGTACGGCTATCGTGCCAGGCCGCTTGTCGGCGGTGAACTCCAGTTCGTCACCATTGTGCAAGCTGACAATCGAAGCATCGGCCAGCGGGAAGTATTCCGTATTCCTGACCGTCCCGGTATTGCGCACGACACGCACATGGGTGGCCTGCGGGCTCGGTTTGGCGAGCCGGACCAGGTCGGCCACCGTCACTGCCTTCGGAGTGAATTCGAAGCGTTTGGCGTTCTCTGCCAGGCCAGTCACCTTCGCAGAATTCTGGCGGGATCCGACGAAGACGACGTCGCCGTCGGATAACTGGATTAGCGGGATTCGCCCGTCGAGCAGGAAATCGTAAAGGCTTACCGTGGCGCGTGTCAGACTCCCGCGCTTGACCTGGATGTTGAGGAACGAGCCACGTTCCGGATCGATCCCGCCAGCCTGGTCAAGATACTGCAGCAGGCTGTCCATGCTGGTCCCGCTGTACAGACCCGGCCGATTGACGAAGCCGCTCACGAATACCCGCACCGGCTGGGCCGCTGCGAGGCTCGCGTAACTATAGACATTGGCACGGAACACCCGGCTCGTACCCGCTTCAACGATGCGCTGCAAATCCTGATTCCGTACTCCCAGGACATGCACCGGGCCGACATGCGGCAGGAAGATGTTGCCCTTGGGATCCACCGTCAGCGGCGCATCGAACTCGAAGGCTCCCCATAGGCGCACCTGAATCTTGTCACCGACAGCAACCAGATAGTCCGGGTTGAACTGGGTTGCTCCATCACGCGCAAAAGAACCGGTAAACAGGTTGGCACCGAAGACGTCGCTCTTCAGATTTGCCGAGTAATCGAAGAACTGCGGTGGCTGCGTGCGAATATCCGGCGCCACCGCAGGCGCCACCGCTGGTTGTGCCGGTGCCTTACCGGCCGCTTCGCGCTGGGCCGACTGGCTTGTCGTCATGCCCAGACCAAGGGGATCATTGGCTGCCGCAAACGCCCCTGCGGCCACGGCGGCCAGCACCACCAGCACGAGGGAAGAAAACCATCGGGTAGGACGACACAGCCCTCCCAGGATCGCCAGGAAAGCGGCCACCTGGAGGGAGGAAGTGGTCGTTGTCGAGAGAGAGGGCAGCCGAATCATGGGGTTTCAGTCCTGGTGGTCGCGTATGATGGCGGCCAGCAATTGGACGATGCCGGCCAGCACGAGTACGGTTAGGGCGAAGACAACGATGTTGTAGATCCTCCGCGGTTCCAGGGGGTACTGCGGCAACGTCGGGCTCTGCACGATGGAAACCTTCTTCAGGTTGCGGGTCGCTTCGATCCGGCCTTTTTCGAGTGCCGTCAACGCTGTCTTGTATACGTCCTGCGCAAACATGGCCTCCATCTCGAGACGTTGATATTCCTCCACCGTACGATTCAGTGTGCCACCTTTTGGCGAAGTCAGACGCGCTTTCTCGGCGCGTAACTGCGTCTCGATGGCCGAGATCTGCAGATTGATCTGGGCAACGTCGGGTGCCGTCGGGCTGAGGTAACCGAGCATGGTTTCGCGGCTGGCCTTGAGCTGCGTCAGCTCTCCTTCCAGTCGGGAAACAATGCTGGTCAGGGTCTCGGCAGCAGCCTGCGGCGAGAGGAAACCCTTGGCGTTCTGAAAATCAACCAGAGCACGGCGCGTCGTCAGCACCCGCTCGCTCATCTCGCCCACCTGTTTTTCCAGAAAGTCCACCTGATCACGAGCCAGCTTGTGAGCGATATCGTTCATGAATCGCTCGCCCTCCTCCACCAGAGTCGCGGTGATCTCGTTCGCCATTCTCGGGGTATAGGCCTGGCTCTTGATGCGCAGAACGCCCGAAGTGTCGTCCAGGTCGATACTGATGCGCGACAGATAATGACGATGAAAGAACTCCTCTTCGGCATCGTCGAACCACATGCGTGAAATCGGGTCGCGCTTCCAGTCACTGTAATGCGTACGCAGTTGCAGCTTTGCCTCCAGCTTGTGCAGCATGTCGACCGAACGTAGATGGTCACGCAGCAGCATCAGCTCGTGATCATTTCTGCTCCCGGCAAACAGCGACGCGAAATCCATGGCCTGTCCCCCACCAAGCTCGGTACGGTCGACCACGACCATGGCCTCAGAAACGTAGCGATCGGACGCGATGACTCCCCAATACACGACGGCAAGCAGGATCGCCACAAGCGCCACCTGCAAGGCGCGACGTCGGACCAGATGTGGAGCCAGTCGGTCATGCAGGCTCTCGAGCCAGCGCGGCAAGGCCCGTTCTCGGATGCGATCAATCATGCGGCGATGCTTTCCTTGTAAGCAGCGAGGGCATCGTCAATCGCATCAAACCATTGCGCGCGCCCTTCATGCAGCCAGATTCCGGCGGAACAGAACTGCTTCAGCGTACTCTCCCCGTGCGATACCATGATCAAGCCGGCGCGGTCAGCGAGGCTCTTGAAGGCTGCCGCTGCCTTGGCCTTGAATGCAGCGTCCCCTGCCGCAGTGACCTCGTCCGAGATGTAGACATCGAAGTCAAAGGCCAGCGACAGCGCGAACTGCAGACGCGATCTCATTCCCGACGAGTACGTCTTGACCGGCTCGTCGAAGGCCTCGCCAAGCTCGGCGAAGCCCTCGACATACGCCAGGCGATCACGAAGGTCGACGTCATGACCGTGAATACGCGAAACGAACTTGGCATTCTGCCGTCCGCTCAACGAACCCTGCAGCCCTCCGCCATAGCCCATCGGCCACGAGACTCGACAGCGGCGCTCGATGCACCCTCGATTCGGCGTGTCCACCCCACCAATCAAGCGCAACAAAGTGGATTTTCCGGCTCCGTTGCGGCCAACCAGGCCCACGCTGACCCTTGGCGGAATGGTGAACGAGACGCCCTGGAGAACCCATCTGCCTGGACCATGATCGGTCTGGTAGCGCTTGTGAACATCGTCTACGATGATCATTGCATTGCCATCCGGGTCGCAAAACGCACGTGAACAGCCAGACCAAAGAATAGTGACACTAGGGTGAAGGCCGCCAGGTAGGCGATATCGATGTCGCTCGCCACGTGGTACTGGGAAGAGAACGCGGAACGCAGCAATTCCAGCCCCTGCATGACCGGATTGAGCAACAGCAGGTCGCGCAACTCCGGTGGCAAGACGGCTGGAGAGAAAAGCACCCCGGACAGGAAATACAAGGGGATGAACAGAAGATTGGCGACCCTGCCCAGCTCGGGAATCAAGGTGCTCCCTACGGACAGTATCAGCCCAAGCCCGGTACCAAAAAGCCAGAACAGGGCAAAAACCGAAAAGACCGTCAACGGGTCAACAGGAAGGACATCGAACCCGAGCAGCAACATACCGGAAAAAAGCACCAGGGCGACACACAACTGAATCCCGCCTTCGAGAAAGGCGCGCACCAGAACGACATCCACGGGTTTCACCTGACGATAGGCAAACAGGGCCCGATTGGCCGATATCGCGGCCATTGATCGCGTTGCCGAATTGCGGAACAGGTTGTAGCCGAGAATGCCGATTGCCAGGAAGAGCGCAAAATCGAAGCCAGGCATGAAACGCCGACGAATTGTCGAGAAAATCAGCATCAGGATCGCGAGATGCGCCACGGGCTCCAGCAATAACCACAACCAGGCGGCGCGCCCTCCTGACACCCGGGTCACGGCTTCGCGCAGAAACAGCGCTTTCCAAACTGCCAGGGTTATCCCGGCCGATGAACGAGTCTTGTCCATGAGCACTATCGTGTGCGACCTTACCGGAGCTTCACTGCATGCCGCGTGTCAACAAGACCGGGATCTCCCTTTTGCCGCACGCATCACCCCCCGGTTGAATCGACCTGGACTTTCGTCATGAGAGAAGAGTTCGCCAACGCTGCAAACGGACCGCGCTGAAACCCATAGCCTTAAGGGAGCGTCCTTGTATCAACACGGCGCGTACCGACGATTGAAAACGCGGCACTGCACGATGTTCGAAAAGCCCATCAGTCTAGCGATGCAATACCCGCTGGTCAATCAAAACGGCCTCTGCGGGAGTCTTTTCCACGATCACCAGAATGCCGGGGCCTGCCGGTGCCGCCGCCCGCCACGCGGCCAGCAAAGTAGTCCGTAACCCCGCAGGACTGGTTCATTGACGCGACCGACCCGCGCCATCAGCCTTAACCCGTGTCGTCAGCACCAGCAGCAGCAGGAAGCACCCCACGACGAGCGCGGCAATGCCGGCCTGCAGAAGCGTCACCAACTGGAATGTCCACAGATAGTAACCTCCTCCGGCCAGACGCACGGCTGCCGCCACGAGGCAAAGCAGCATGCCGCCGAGCCCGGCGGCACGTCCCAACAGCAGTAGAATGTCCATCGTCCCCCTACTCTTTTGCAAGTTCAAATCACCCATCCCTGCCCCCCAGTGAATGACGGTCACGCCATTGCGCGCAGCATCCTCTCTTCCGTGCCACACCGGAGGGGCACCTTCGACTGGATTGTAAGCGAGAGACCTGCCGAGTCAAGCACCGCGGGCCTCCACATTCGACGATCCTGTCCGGCACTGCCGCTTTCACGCGCCTCCCCAGCTCGCCCAGGACGGATCTGTCACGGCTGAGCGAAGATGCCGCTCGGGCGGTTTCTCGAACCGCTGAAGGAATACCTGATGGACACACGAAGACACGAAATCGACCGTGTTCGGACGCCGGGCATGGTCCGCGTCCACCAGACGATCGGCCAGCGACGGACGAATGCCTGCTACCCGCCGAGCCGATTCGCGTCATCAGTTCCGGGTGGTAAAACTCTGCGCATATCGCCAACTACCGGACACTTGGTACACAAAGTCCACCCGCAGCCGCTCGACATGCGAGCTTCTCCGGCCAAGGGAGATGCTTGCAAGCAACCCGCTGATTCATGGATGATTGACCGGGAGGGGCAACCCCTCGAGCGCCGAGCCGCGGCAAGTCCGGTTTCCCGCTGCTTGCTGCGCCATACGCAACAATAACCACGGAGGGCGAGCAATGACCCAAAACCATGCGCCGGGCTCGGATGGCACTGTCACGCGCTTTCCGGTCATCCGGCCGATCCAGGCCGCAGCAATTGCGGGATGGCTGCGCGCCGGCTGGCATGACTGCCGACTTGGGGGACTCGCCAGTCTGTTCTATGGCGCATGTTTCGCCACCGGCGGGTGGCTGATGCAAGTGGTTTTTGCCCAAGCCTATGCTCTGTTTGCCGGCCTGACGACCGGCTTCCTGCTACTCGGCCCGTTCCTCGCCCTGGGTCTCTACGACCTCAGTCGGCGCATCGAACTGAACCAGGCTCCACGCTTGGCGCCGACGCTTGCCGCATGGCGCGTCAACCTGCCCAACGTCGGTCTCTTTGCCGCCCTGCTGGCAGTGGTGTTACTGGTCTGGGCACGTGCATCGATCGTCGTCTTTGCGCTCTTTTTTGCCGGTGGTTTGCCGACCTTTGGCGACGTAGTGCGCACGGTCCTGACTTTTGAGCAAGCGGACTTTGCCGTCGTCTATTTTGCGGTCGGCGGCTTCTTCGCGCTTTTTGTCTTCGCGATCAGTGTGATCGCTCTGCCGCTGATGCTCGATCGCCGAACCGATGCCATCACAGCGGCAATCGCCAGCCTCTTGGCCTGCGGACGCAACCCCGGCCCGATGCTGCTCTGGGCGGGCTGCATCGTGATCCTCGTCGGCATAGGCTTCGCGACATTCTTCCTGGGCCTGATCGTGACCATGCCTCTGGTCGGTCACGCCACATGGCACGCTTACCGGAACCTGGTCGAAACCGACGACGATCAACACCAGTCGCTGGCAGCAAGCTGAGGGAATCGGGCAAGCCTTCCACAAATCACGGGCTCGCGTTTCTCGGGTACGGTGCCAAGCCCTGCTGCGCCACCGCCCTTTCACGGCAGTGGTCCAGCGGCGCGCCTCACCAATCCTTCGCCCCATCCTCTGCTTGCAATCGCGCACACGACAGCACCATCTGGGATGGCAAGCGTTTTCGAGTTGTCGTGCGACTTTCGTCACGTCGACAATGGCGTGGCCTGCTGTATCATTAAATTATTTGATCAAATCGAAAATTGGGGTGAATGCGTGGCTGCAATAGAACTTTCCGACATCGCTGCCAACAGCGGCGGCTTCGTCATTAACGGCCAGTGTGCCGATGACCACAGTGGATGGAGCGTATCCGCCGCCGGTGACATCAACGGCGACGGACTCGGCGACCTGATCGTCGGCGCCTGGAAGGGTGACCCAACAACTGGTGTGGACGCCGGGCGCAGCTACGTCGTCTTCGGCAAGACCGGGAGCGGCGCCGTCGACCTTGCGGTGATCGCCGCCGGGAGCGACGGCTTCGTGATCAACGGCCAGTCGGCGAATGACTACAGCGGATGGAGCGTCGCCGGTACCGGCGACATCAACGGCGACGGCCTGGCCGACCTGATCGTCGGCGCACCGTGGAGCAACCTCGCTGGAGCCAACCACGTTGGGCGCAGCTACGTGATTTTCGGTCGGACCGGCAACGCCCCCATCGACCTCTCGGCGATCGCCGCCGGCAACGGGGGGTTCGTGATCAACGGCCACTGCGCAGATGACCAGAGTGGCCATAGCGTCGCCGGTGCCGGCGACATCAACGGCGACGGCCTGGCCGACCTGATCGTCGGGGCTTATGGCAGCGACCCCGCCGCAGGCAACGAGGCCGGACGCAGTTATGTGATCTTCGGCAAGACAAACAGCAACGCAGTCGACCTCTCCGCGGTCGCTGGCGGCAACGGCGGCTTCATCGTGAATGGGCAGTCTGCCGGCGACGAGAGCGGACGCAGTGTCGCCGCTGCCGGCGACGTCAACGGCGACGGCCTGGGGGACCTGATCGTCGGTGCCTTGCATGGCAATCCGGCTGCCGGTGCCTCCGCCGGGCGGAGCTATGTCGTTTTCGGCAGGAGCGATGGTGCCACCGTTGATCTTTCCGTGGTTGCCGGGGGCAGCGGTGGCTTCGTCATCAACGGTCAGTGCGCCTCTGACCATAGCGGCAGTAGCGTCGCCGGAGCTGGCGATGTCAATGGTGATGGCCTGGCCGATCTGATCGTCGGGGCGTACCGCAGCGACCCGGCCAGTGGCGTCGATGCCGGACGCAGTTATGTCGTTTTCGGCAAGAACGGCAGCGGCCCGGTCAACCTCTCGGCGGTCGCCGCCGGCAACGGGGGCTTCGTGATCAACGGCGAGTCTGCGGACGACGGCAGCGGGCTCACCGTTGCTGCTGCCGGGGACATCAACGGAGATGGTCTGGGTGATCTGCTCGTTGGCTCGCCCGGCAGCGATCCGGTAACCGGCAGCCTTGCCGGCCGCAGCTACGTCGTTTTCGGCAAGGTCGGTGGTGGTGCGGTCGACCTCTCCGCGATCACGGCTGGCAATGGCGGCTTTGTCATCAACGGTCAGTGCCTGGGTGACGAAAGCGGGCATAGTGTCGCCACTGCCGGCGACATCAATGGTGATGGCCTGGCGGACCTGATCGTCGGTTCCTGGGGGAGCGACGCCGTCGCCGGCAGTAACGCCGGCCGCAGCTACGTCATCTTCGGCAGCACCAGCGGTGCTTTTGCCGCAAGCACCGTCGATCAGCTCGGCAATTCTGGCGCCGACACCCTGATCGGCACTGCGGCTGCCGAAACCCTGATCGGCAACGCAGGCAACGACACCCTGATCGGCAACGGCGGCGCCGACGTGTTGTATGGCGGCACCGGTGACGACAACTTCGTCGTGGACGCCAGCAACCTCGCGGCACTGAGGACAGGCACCACCTCAGACCAACTCGCGCGCATCGACGGCGGCAGCGGCATCGACACGATCACCTTCGCGGGTAGCGGCCTCTCGCTCAACCTCACCCTGGTCGCCAACCAGGGTGGCAGCACCTCCGGCAGCCACTCGCGCCTCGAATCGGTCGAACTTATCGACCTCACGGGAAGCGGCAACAATACCGTCAAGCTGAACCTGCGAGACGTACTCGACATGGCCGAGATGAACAGCTTCAACAACGCCACCGGCTGGGTGGATGGCAGCTATAATCTCGCCACTGGCGGTGCCGATGGCAGTAACCCCGAACGCCGCCACCAACTGGTAATCACCGGCAACGCCGGCGACTCCATCACCCTGTCCGACGCCGCCGACTGGACCAACGATGGCATGGTCGTCCATAGTGGCCAGACGTTTTCTGTCTTCAACCACCGCGATGCAGCGGCACAACTGCTGGTCTACAGCACCCTCAACCTCTCCCTCACGGGATCTTCCGGCAATGACGTTCTCACTGGCGCAGCCGGCAATGACGGCCTAACCGCGGGCGACGGGAACGACATCCTCACCGGTGCGGCTGGTCATGACGGCCTATACGGAGGCACCGGGCAGGACACCATGATCGGTGGCGACGGCAACGATAACTATTACGTCGACGATATCGGCGACATCGTCCTCGAAACCAATCCCGACTTCACCACCGGCGGTAGTGACACCGTTCACAGCACTCTCCCCGTTTTCACCCTCCCCGAAAATGTCGAGAACCTACGTCTCCTGACCGCCGACGCCGCCGACGGCATGGGCAATGACCTCGACAACCGGCTCTACGCTGGCGGCGGCAACAACGTCCTGGACGGAAACGCTGGCAGTGACACCGCCTCGTACGCCCTCGCCTCGGCGGGCGTTATCGTCAGCCTTGAGATAACGGGTTCCCAAGCCACTATCGGTTCCGCTTCGGACACCCTGGTCAACATCGAGAACCTTGCCGGCAGCCCGTTCGCCGACATGCTCACCGGCGACACCACAGGAAACCAGCTAGATGGCGATGCTGGCAACGACCAACTCAATGGCGGTCCGGGCAACGACACCCTCAACGGCGGCACTGGCGAGGACACCATGACAGGAGGTAACGGGAACGATGCCTACTATGTCGACCACCCCGGCGACATCGTCAGCGAAACCAGCGCCGATCTCGCCAGCGGCGGTAGGGATATCGTCCTCAGCCATCTGGCCAGTTATGCCCTCACCGCCAACGTCGAAGACCTGCGCATCCTGGCAACCGGCCCTGCCGACGGCACTGGCAACGAGTTCGACAACCTTCTCTACGCAGGTGAAGGCGACAACATGCTTGATGGCGGTGCAGGCATCGACACAGTCGGCTACCGATTTGCCAACTCCGGCGTCAGTGTCAGCCTTGCGCTGGCCGGCGTTCAGGCCACTGGCGGCTCAGGCTCCGACACGCTGATCAGCATCGAGAACCTCGCCGGCAGCGCCTTCGCTGACACTCTCACCGGCAATGGCAGCGCCAATCGCCTCGATGGCAGCAGCGGCAATGACACACTCGACGGCGGCGGTGGCGTCGACACCCTGATCGGAGGGAATGGCAGCGACCACTACTTTGTCGACCAACTCGGGGACCTCGTCAACGAAACGAATACTGACCCCGCCACCGGAGGCAACGACACCGTCCATAGCAGCCTCTCGGCGTACACCCTGACTGCCAACGTCGAGAACCTCCGCATTCTTGCCATTGGCGCTGCGAACGGCACCGGTAACGGTCTCGACAACACGCTCCACGCCGGCAGCGGCAACAACGTCCTCGATGGCGGCATCGGCGCCGACACCGTCTCCTACGCCGACGCTCCCTCGGCGATCACCGTCAGTCTCGCCACGGCCGGTGCCCAGGCGACCGGCGGCTCCAGCTCCGACACCCTGCTCGGCATCGAACATCTCACCGGCAGCGCCTTCGCCGACCGCCTCACCGGCGACAGCAACGCCAACCAGCTCGCCGGCCTCGCCGGCGCCGACACCCTCACTGGTGGCACCGGCGCCGACACGCTGCTCGGTGGTGACGGCGCCGACCTCTACTACGTCGACCAGGTCGGCGACCTCGTTCTCGAAACCAACCCCGACCTGGCCAGCGGCGGCAACGACACCGTCTACAGCACGCTCGCCGCCTACACCC
>NZ_JAEUOL010000117.1 GCF_016789985.1 Accumulibacter sp. | reverse complement strand
ACCAGCACAGAATTCACTGACGTCTTGAAGGCCTACGCCATCCGGATCAGTAGGGACGGCCGTAGGCGGTGCCACGACCACCTCTTCGTCGAGCGGCGGTGGTGGACGGTCAAGCACGAATGGGTTTCTCTGCGCCCAGCGGCCAACGGCATCAAGCAAAAGAAGAGCCTCGTCGAGTGCTTCGACTGGGACAACTGCCGCCGGCCGCACCAGTCCCTCGACTGGCAGACGCCGGACGAGGCGTACTTCGGGGGCCTTGCCCAAGCCGCAGCAAAGGTGGCCTGATCCATGCGCTGTGGATTTGTATAAAATCCGGGAAAGTCAAAACCGTCACTCAACCACTGGCTTTGGCTTATCCCACCCTACTGGCTGTCCAGACAAGCGGAACCACCGCATGCAGCGCAGTATCCGGCCGACTCCTGAATTTCTCCTCAACCGGGCAGCAATGTCGCTCATTGCCTGGTCGCCTCAATCAACGCTTTCGCCCACTGGAATACGGATTCCGCGAGAAGGCCAGCCGCTTCGGTGGTGAGCAGCGCGATGGTTTCTTCGTTATAGCGAAAGTCCACCGCGAAAGGAGTGAGCCGTCGCAAATCTCTTGCGGGAGCGGGCAGGCCGATACCGCTCTCTGTCACAAGCAAGCCGAGTTCTTCCAGGTTGTGAGTGCGGGGAAAGGTCGCGCTATGCGCAGTCAGGACAGCCTTCAGCGCCTTTTCAACGCACTGCTCGGCATGGAAGCAGGTGGCCGCCAGGGATGCATCCGGATGGGCGGCGAGGATACGGTAGGTCTGTAGGTCGCGCTCGGCAAGGCGCAGCAGCCGGAGGGCTTCCTCAATGGAGGGCGTCATGCAGCACCTGACCTTCGATGCGTGCCTCGAACAACACCGTGCCGGGAACCTGGCCACGCCGCTCGTATTCACTCAGAGGGTAAATCAGCAAGTCCAGGCCAATCCCTGGAGCAACCCGGCCGACGGCATCCATCAGGCGCATATATTCTGCCGCCCTATCCGGCACTTCCCGTTCGATGACCATCAGGTCGAGGTCCGAACCCTCGTCAGCCGTGCCGCGCGCGTAGGACCCGAACAGGATGACGCGGGCGGGTGAGGTAGCGGCAGCGACCAGCCTGGCGGCGGCGGCGCGTATGGTCTCCATGTCGATCATCGTTGATCTTCCTGCGGAAAATCGGCGCCAGTTTAGTGGCTGGTAGGTGTGCCCCGAAGCAACCAAGTGAAGGAAATCCGACGGCATCGCCAGAAGTATGTGCGCTTGCCTCAAGTGCGGTCAACCCTGGTTACGCCACCTCCAACTCTACATGCACGCGCCGGCCCAAGGCCGTAGCGATGTTCACCAGGGCATCAAGAGGGAACCGAAACGCGCGACCGAAAAAACGCCCTGATCAACAAGGCAGTGAGGTACTGCGAGCTCTCAGGGAGGAGCAACACCCGCGGGTTCGGTACCACCGCGACGATCATCGAACCTTCTCGACCCTGCGCTGCCGCTTTTCCTGCCTCTGCCCGGGCTGCAGTTCCTCGACACCGCGCCCCTGCTGCCGATCGAGCACATCATCAACCACCGACCGAACCTGCCGCACGATACCTTCCTGCCCCAGTACGCTTCGGGTAGCCAGGTCATTGAAGTCGGTAAAGCCCTTCGGGTTCGCCACCTGCTCGCCGGGCGCGAAGATCGGCGGTAGCAGCTTGCCGCCAACCGCCCGGGCGGCTTCTTCGGCCTTGCTGCGGCCGGGGTTGACGCCCTGGGTGGCCTCCAGGTGCTTGTCGTCGCCGGCGATGACGATCGGCTTGTCCGGGTACTTCTCGTGCAGAGCCTTGGCGACCGGCACCAGGTTCCCGGAGTCGAAGGCGGCGACGGTTGCAAAGCCGAGCGTCTGTGACAGGCTGTCGGCGGTGGCATAGCCTTCGCCGATGACCAGGGCCGGCGCCTTGGCCAGCGCGTCGTGCAACTGGGCCGTGTTCTTCTTCAGCCCGCGGTAGCGCACCTTGCGATGACCAAAGAGATTCTTCACGGCATGGAACGAATGCTGAACCTTCGCGCGAATGCTCGCCTTCACCGATTCCAGGCAACGCAGCCGTGCTTCAGCCTTGCTTTCCTGCGGGATCGCCCTCAGTTTGTCCGGTTTCGTCGTGACCACCCCGTCCACCTTCCGGTTCTTCAGTTTCCCTCGCTTCTCACCCCCGGTGTCGCCGGCATCCAGATGCACGGTCGCCAGTTCGCCGAACTCCGGCGTGTATGCCGGTTTCGCTATCTCCATTTGGCGATCCCGGAATGACTGAATTTTACGTCACCCTCGGAAGATGAAATTTCGGGGGAAGCTCACCCGGAAAACCGGAACACCGCTCAACAGATGGAAAAAACAGGTAGCATGAACCCACCCGTTGGAAGACGAAAATCCGGGGAAACCTCAACCTCGATGTTGATCGATTTTTCACTCACTACCGCAGGGCATGCGAATCCTCTTCGTTCACCAGAACTTTCCCGGGCAATACCGCCACATCGCTCCAGCGCTCGCCGATTCCACCCGAAACCAGGTGGTCGCCATCGGCGAAGAAGCAAGCATCAGGCGGGCCGAGGGCTTTCATCCGCGCATCCGGCTCATTGCCTACCCGCAGCCACCCGGCGCATCCCGGCAGACCCATCACTACCTGCACAGTACCGAAGCCGCAATTCGTCGCGGCCAGTCGGTCGTTCGCCTGGCACTCGAGTTGCGCAGGCAGGGTTTTGTTCCCGATGTGATTTGTGCTCACCCGGCCTGGGGCGAGGCCCTCTTTCTGAAGGATGCCTATCCGGATGCCCGACTGCTGCTCTATCTTGAGTTCTTTTATCGCGGCAGCGGCTCGGACATGGGTTTCGACCCGGAATTTCCCACTTCCTTTGATGACCGCTGCAAGGTACGGGTCCGCAATTCGACGCAATTGATCAGCCTGGAAGCGGCCGATGCTGGCATCAGCCCGACGCACTGGCAACGCGATCAGTACCCCGAGGTCCATCATCAGCGCACGCACGTGATTCATGACGGCGTGCGCACCGATCTGGTCTGCCCTGGACCGGTTTCCGAGTTCATCCTGCCGGATGGCAGGAAAAAACTCCGCTCGGGCGATGAGGTGCTCACCTACGTTGCCCGCAACCTTGAACCCTACCGGGGATTTCATACCTTCATGCGCGCTCTGCCGGCAGTCCTCGCAGCGCGGCCAAAAGTTCAGGTGCTTGTGGTTGGCGGTGAAGAGGTCAGCTACGGGCGGCCTCTGCCGAATGGAGAGACCTACCGCCAACACTATCTGCGCGAACTCGGCTCGGCCCTCGACCTGAGCCGGGTGCATTTCCTGGGCAAAGTGCCCTACCCAAGATTCATCGACGTGCTGCGCCTGTCGAGCGCACATGTCTACCTCACTTACCCCTTCGTCCTCTCCTGGTCACTGCTCGAAGCCATGTCCTGTGGCTGCGCGGTGATTGCCTCGGATACGGCGCCCGTCCGCGAAGTCGTCAGAGCCGGCCAGAACGGACGACTGGTCGACTTCTTTTCATCCGCAGCGCTGGCTGAGACGATCGTCTCGGTGCTCGCCGAACCACGGCAGGAGCAGCCCTTGCGCGCCCAGGCAAGGCAGGAGATGAGGGAGAATTTCGACCTCGCCACGCGAACGCTGCCACGCCTCGTCAGGCTGGTGACTGATCTCGCGGAGCGTGAGTCGACGAGCACTTGATGCCGCAATGAGATTGCGAAAGCGATCTCTTCTTGCCCGAGGGGCAGGAGGATGGAATACGGCAGGAAGGCGGCTCCCATACCCTCCCCGTTTCCGGCGCTCTTCAAGCGACCGGCCGGGAAGACGGGTTTCAAAGCCTGGCGGGACGCTGCTTCCCCTACGCAACACCCTGCAACAAGCGTCCCTGCCAGGCCCGCAAAGCCAGTGCAAGCCGGCCGGACATCGTGACGTACTCACCGTAGAGCAGAGCATAGGCCTCGACCGTTTTTCCTTGCGCAGCCCTTTCGACCACCTGCGCTGCCAGTTCATGGAAATCGGCATGTAATTGGCGAACCTCTTGATAACTATCGGTGGTCCGGTCTTCTGCTGACCAGCGGGAACCATACAACCATTTGCCGAACTCGCATTGGTCGTCTGCCCGGATCATCGCCACATCAACCCCGGAACGTGCATCGAGGATAGCCTGCCGCAAGTCCGACATCCAGCGCGCATGCGCACCGATCGCTTCTTCAATGTCGCGCAGTCTGTCCACTTTCTGCTCCTCGCTGAGGCCTCCCAAGCCGAGGGGCATTCTACAACGTCCGTCTCTCTGGTGGAGCGCAACCAATGAGAAGCTCGGGCTCTTTAAGCCATTAGCGTCCGTCCGGCGGGGGCCTGAGTAGATCTGACCTGATGGGTCCGACTCTTACGTAGTGAAACTGAAACGCGATCCGGAGGACGGCTGCGCAAAAAGAAAGAACCGCCTGCCGAAACCCATTCCAACGGTCTCTGCAGGCGGACAAAAAGCGAGGCGATTGGCCACTGAACCTCTCCCCAGCCAACCGGTCGGCATCGCCGGGCGCTACGCGCCCGGCGATGCCGATGGAGCGTCAGTGCCGCACCTGGCATTCATTCCAGCCCGCCGCGAACGACGAGCCGGGCTGTTTACAATGCTCAGGCGAACAACCACCCGGCGTCGGTGGCCGGAGCTACCGAGAGATCGTCAAGCAGCGCGGCGAGGCCAGGCAGATCGACACCGGCAGCCGCCGCATCTTCAGCGTCAACGGCGAAGTAGACGTCGGTCATGTCGGCCGTCCTGCCATCGTCCAGCGTCGCACTGCTCCGCTCCAGGTGCAGGTTGCCCTGACGGTCAAGGAACGGCATGTCGGTGTAGTTCACCTTCAGATCCCTGACACCCGCCTCCGCCAGAGTAAGCAATTCGCCGTCATCGGTCTGGTGGTTGCCATTGGCGTCACGCCAGATCCTCAGATCGGCAAACCCGGCGTCGTCCGCATTGACCAAGCCGTCACCGTTGCTGTCATAGTCGGCGAGTTGCGCAAACCCCGCGCCCTTGGCCGTTCCACCGAACAGTTCGCTGATGCTGTCGATCCGGCCGTTGCCGCTCTTGTCGACCGCCAGGAAACCCTCGCCGCTGCCGATCCAGCCCGATTCGACCGCCGAACCATTGCCGAAGAGGTCGAAGCGACCAGCGGACTCGCTGCGGCTGACGGTCTGGATGCCGCCACCATCGAGATCGATGACGATCGGCGTGAGGCCGGCATCGCGAGTCATGTCATTATCGCCCGCCTTCAATGTGAAGGTGCCTGTCTTGGTGACGTTGCTGTAATCCCTCGCCTGGCCCTGAGTGAATCCGGCATCGGAATCCACCGCGTCATTGCTGCCGACGTCCTTGTAAGCCCACAGCCAGGTATTCATGTTGATACCGTTGTACATCACGTTGGCTTTGTCGAACACGACATAATAGGTGCCTGGATCGACGGTGAACTTGTAGTAGCCGGTGCTGCTGGTGGTGGTGCTGGCGACGATCTGATCGTCCGTACCCACTTTGCCGTCTGCGCCGAGGTTATACAGCTTGACCTTGATGCCACCAATGCCCGGCTCCGTGGAGTCCTGTATCCAGTTGTGATTCTTGTCTTCCCACACCCGGTCGCCGACGCACGCCTGCCTGGTGATGCCCGCATCCCAGCTCAGGTCGTTCTCGCCCGCAGTCAGAGTGGTCACTTCCATGCGACCGTAGCTCTTCGGATAGGTGGCCGTGTCGATGATGTCCGAGTCCGTGGCGTCATTGCTGCCCTTGTTCGACCCAGTAAAGACATAAGCCGTGGGGAGGGTGGTTTCGTCGATATTCACCTGATACTGGCCGGGCGCCAGATTTGCGAACAGGTAGTTTCCATTGCTATCTGTGGTAGTGCTCGCGACCTTCACGTTCGAGCCATCCATCAGATCGATCCTCACCCCGGCCACGCCGCCCTCACCGCTATCCTGGATACCATTGGCGTTGTTGTCATACCAGATCCGATCGCCGATACTCGCCGTGAGACCACACGCCGGGGTGCACAAATCGAGCTTCTGCACCTTGAAGTAATCTTCCGGGGTGGTGTCCGCAGTGCTCGCCGCGATGATGACCACATTGCCGGCCAGTCCGCCGCCATTGACGTCGGCCCAGCGGGTAGAACTCAGAGTGGTATCGTTTACTTCGGTGAACATGCCGCTCAGCAAGGTGTCGCTCAGCGTCAAATGATTGGCGTACGGGTTGTTGGCCGTGCCGATCCACACCTGCATGTCACTGTCGCCGGAAACCCAACCCAGGAAGGCACTGTCAAGCACCACCGCCCGGTCGAACTCGAACAGGATGTAGTTGTCCCGACCGCCGACGTTGTCGACGGCATGCGACGGGCTGCTGCCATCCTCGCTGGTATCGGTTACACCAAGGCCGCCGCTGTAGCTGCCCAGGTAGGCCGTCTTCCACGCCCCGTCGGCGTCGGTGCGGCTGAACGCGCTGATCCTGGCCGACACGCCATTCTGCGAGACCGTGCGGATGTTTCCCGCGCCAGTGCCACCACTATTCGTGTTGCACGTCAGGTCGATGTCCACGCAGACGCCGCAGGTGGTGATCAGACCGGCGTCCCAGCTCAAGTCCTCCTCGCCGGAGGTCAGGGTCGTTACGGCTGTCTTGCCGGTCTGCGCGTCCACGTCCGAATCGACTGCGTCGTTGTTGCCCTGGTCCTTGAGCGTGAAGCTGTAACCGCCGGGCTTGACCACCTCGATCGAGTAGTTGCCGGGGATCAGTCCGCTGAAGAGGTAGTTGCCATCGCCCTGGGTCTTCTGGGTCGACACAACCTGACCGCTGCCATCCAGCAGATTGACGGTGACGCCATTGACCCCGGCTTCGTTTGCGTCCTGGATGCCATCGCCGTCGCAATCGAGCCACACCCGATCACCGATGCTGGCGAACTTGTAGAAGCCCGCATCGATGGTTCGGTTGAATTCACCCGGAGACAGGTAGATCTTGTTCGAAACCAGGCCGTCACTATTGTCGCCAACAACATTGGCGGGATCTGCTCCAGACACCTGGCGCGGACTCGACGCGTCAAAACCCGTGGGCGTCGCGAAGAGCACCTGATACTCAAGCCCCGGCGTCAGGCCCTTGAACTCATAATATCCGGACTGCGTTCCAGTAGTATTGGGATCATCACCTGTTACGGTGACCCCCAGCAGCTCCGTGGCAGGATCAAAGACACCGTTGCCATCAAGATCACGCCAGAGCGTAACTGTTGCTCCGTTAATTCCGGTATCACCGTCATTCTGAAGTCCGTCTGCGTTGAGGTCGTGCCACACATAATCACCCAGTTTCGCCGCAAGCGTGGTGATGATAGTTGGCTGGAAGACCTTCCCGTCAGCGGGATTGATTCCATTGTCGAGTATTACGACGATTTTCTCCCCGAGGTCAGGGACATAAATCCCGCCCGGTTCGAGAGCCACTTGCTGCAGCGCATGATTCACCAGAGTCGTCACATCCGCCTGGCTGTCGAGCCCGATGAACTTATTGGTGGACCACCCGTCACCCAGCAACTGGTAGATTGCCTGCTGGATGTCGCCATATGTGAAGAGGCCCAGTCCAGGGTTTCCCGAGACGATGTAATACGGAATGTTGGTATAACCTATTCCGTTGATCGTATCGTTGTAGGTGTGGCTGGAATCGACCACGAGGTTGTTCAGCAACCAGTTGATTACGTCAAGATTCTCCAGGTAGGGTTGTGACGTCCCATCGGTCGGAACGGTCGCAACGAGACCAGGCAACAAGGGAGCCCCGTTATCTCCGACGGTCGCCAAGTTGGCGTTCGCACGAAGGATGTTGTACTCGTAACTGGAATACACCTTCGCGGTGTAGGTGAGCGTAGTGTAGATCGACGTACTCCTGTCGATGCACCATCCGTCATACCAACCCAGCGGATAGACGAGCGGGGAACTGGAAGCAGTGACATTGAAATCGTCGTAGGTCGGCGGGTCATTAACAAACCCGACGCTGTCGATCCCGGGAGTCTTCATCGCATACGTGATCGTGGGTGGCTGATAAGGTGTTGCGGGCATGATTTTCCTCCTTGTTGGTTGTTAGCTGAATTATTGCGTCGGCCACGTTTTCTCCCGGATCACCGCAGCGGCAGCAAGTTGTCGAGACGGGATGTCGGCAACAAGCGCCGTTCACCCCTCTTTAAAGATTCCCTACCCCGGTTGATGACAATCACGTTCTGATCGGGAACGCCTGGAGCCGGGCAAGGGGTTGTCGCATCGAACCCCCCTCGTCCAGAAGACTATCGTTTGCGGTCATTATGCGTAGGCGATCATCTCCCCAGCTCGTTCAAGCAGCGCAGAATCCACCACTCGATCTTCACAGTCATCTTCTCGACGAACACACATTCGCCACCGGCGAAGCGGCCGAGGGATAACCAAGGCAGTCGGCACGGCGTAAACCGTCTAGCTCACCAACTGTAGTGTCGAGATCTGTTTGGATCATGCAAACTCCAGTGAACACGCGTCGTTAACTACCGCAACACCGGCAAAACTCATTGAACGCTCACGGAAACAGTGTGTGCGGCATGCATCCCGGGTGCAGGGGCACTGACCCCTGCGCCAGATTCCGGCAAACCGGAACAAACGGGTCATGACATTGCTCCAGCCAAGAATGCCCCTCGATTTTTACCGATACTCACAGCCGTTATCGCGGCTGTCAAGCAAACATCGTGCCATGATTGACATTGATCTGATTTATTGAAGTTCAAAACATCTCCAGGAAGCTCCAGCGGAAAAAATGTAAGATTTCTCGACACCATGCTGCAGGTAAGGGGGTTCCTGCAAACCACCCTCCCCACCCATACTTCGTGGCTTCGGCTGCCGTTCTTGAGTCAGTTTCCCCCGGAATTTCGTCTTCCCGGGGTGACGTCAGATGACGTGACCTTGGAAGGCAGAAGCATGAAGATGGCGAAACGGGCCTGCACGCTGGAATTCAAGGAGCTGGCGGTGAAGCGGGTACAGGACGGGCAGACCCTGGGGCGAAAGGGGAAGGAACTGAGGCTGGTTGAGCAGGCCTTGCGCAATAGGGTCAAGGCAGCCGCCGCGGGCAAGCTCGGTGGCGCCGACGGCAAAGTGGTAACGCCGCAAGAGAGGGAACTCTCCCGGCTGCGTGCCGAGACATCCGGCTCAAGCGGGAGCTGGAAATCC
>NZ_JAEUOL010000085.1 GCF_016789985.1 Accumulibacter sp. | reverse complement strand
ATGGCCATAGCGCTCGGTCTCCGCACGGAACGGCCGGATCATCTGCGAGTGGCACAGGAAGCAACCTTCGCGGACATACACGTCGCGGCCGGTCAGGCGCACCGGATCGTAGGGCTTGAGCCCGGTCACCGGCTCGGTGGTGGATTTCTGGAAGTACAGCGGAACGATTTCCACCAGACCACCGACGCTGACCACCAGCAGGGTCAGCAGAACCATGAGCGGGACACTGCGCTCGATCGCGTCTTGCGTAATTTTCATTTCATTCATCTCCTCAGGCGTGGTGAGCAGCCGGTTGCAACACACGCGCATCGTCAACAACCCGACCACCGGCAATGGTCTTGACCATGTTGTACGCCATGATCAACATGCCGAACAGGAAGAGGAGACCGCCGAGGAAGCGAATGGCCCAGAACGGATAGGAAGCCTTGACCGATTCGACGAAGCTGTAGGTCAGCGTACCGTCGGCATTGACCGCCCGCCACATCAGACCTTGCATCACACCAGAGATCCACATCGAAGCGATGTAGAGCACGACACCAATCGTGGCCACCCAGAAGTGCACCGTGATCAGCTTGACGCTGAACATTTCCGGCTTGCCGAACAGGCGCGGCAGCAGGTAGTAGATCGCACCGATCGAAACCATCGCCACCCAGCCGAGCGCTCCCGAATGGACGTGTCCGACGGTCCAGTCGGTATAGTGGGAGAGCGCGTTGACCGTCTTGATCGCCATCATCGGCCCCTCGAAGGTCGACATGCCGTAGAACGACAGCGAGGTGATCAGGAACTTGAGGATCGGATCATCGCGCAGTTTGTGCCAGGCACCGGAAAGCGTCATCACGCCGTTGATCATGCCTCCCCACGAGGGCGCCAGCAGAATCAGCGAGAACAGCATCCCGACCGACTGCGTCCAGTCAGGCAGAGCAGTGTAATGCAGGTGGTGCGGACCGGCCCACATGTAGGTGAAGATCAACGCCCAGAAGTGCACCACCGACAAGCGATACGAGTAGACCGGGCGACCGGCCTGCTTCGGAACGAAATAGTACATCATGCCCAGGAAGCCGGCGGTGAGGAAAAAACCGACCGCGTTGTGACCGTACCACCACTGCACCATGGCATCCTGCACACCAGCATAGGCCGAGTAGGATTTGGTCAGCGACACCGGGATGGCCGCGCTATTGACGACATGCAACAATGCCACGGCAAGAATGAAGCCACCGTAGAACCAGTTGGCCACATAAATATGGCTCACCTTGCGCTTGGCGATGGTGCCGAAAAAAACGACTGCGTAGGCGACCCAGACCAGGGTGATCAAGATGTCGATCGGCCACTCGAGCTCGGCGTATTCCTTGCCGGAGGTCATGCCCAGAGGCAGGGTGACGGCGGCCAGCACGATGACCAACTGCCAGCCCCAGAAGGTGAAGGCGGCCAGCCCATCCGAAAAGATGCGCGCATGGCAGGTACGCTGCACGACGTAATAGGAGGTGGCAAACAGTGCTGAACCGCCGAAGGCGAAGATCACCGCATTGGTATGCAGGGGACGCAAGCGGCCAAAGTGCAGCCAGCCGATATTCAGCTCCGGCCAGACCAGTTGGGCGGCGATGATCACGCCGACCAGCATTCCGACAATCCCCCAGATGACGGTCATCACGGCAAACTGCCGCACCACCTTGTAGTTGTATGTTGACTGAGTTTCCGACATGGACTCACCTCGTTCTTGACCAAGAAAACCGGCTTTCACCGCCCTGAATGCCCTTATCCCGGGCACTGATTAATCAGATGCTATTGTAACCCTTGGGGATCAAATTTGACACAGATCAAGCCGGCCACAGAAAAGGAAAAGCCTTCGCCGATACAAAAAAAGGGTGCGTCGAAACGCACCCGAACCCCAACAGAGAAACCTTCCTGTGGACACCCCAGACGGCGATCGCCGCGGCACGGCGGCCATCGACCAGCGAATTATCCCGATCTGGTGCACGGGCGTCTTGACCTGAGTCAAGAGTCGCGCAGATGGCCAGACCCGGCGCCGGCGCGCCGGTCCACAACGTCCGCTGGGTCAGCGTGATCATCCGCCCGTGGCGCCGCCGGGGGCGACCGGTCATCATCCATCAGGATGCGGTAGGCCGGCCCTTCCATGTCATCGAACTGCCCATTGCGCAGCGACCACCAGAAGGCGATGGCGATCAGGAAGACAAGCACGACTGAGATCGGGATCAGCAGGTAGATTGTTTCCATGGGTGGTCAGCTCCCGACAGCCCTCTGCAGACGCAGCGAGTTGGCGACGACCAGCAGGGAGCTGCCGGACATGCCGACGCCGGCCATCCACGGGGTAATGAAGCCGGTCATGGCGAGCGGCAGAACCATAAGATTATAGGCGAAGGACCACCACAGGTTCTGCCGGATGACGCGTAGCGAGCGACGCGCCACAGCCACACCTCGCCGCAGGTGGTCCAGGTTCCCGGAGAGCAGCACGAGGTCCGCCTGCGTGCGTGCCAGCTGCGCGCCCCCACCCATCGCCACCGAGACCTGCGCCTGCGCCAGCACTGGCGCATCGTTGACTCCGTCGCCGACCATCGCCACGACGACGCCACCCATCTGCAGGCGCCGAACGTAATCCTGCTTGCGCTGCGGTGATGCCTCCGCCACCACCTCATCCACCACCAGGGCTTGCGCCACGCGTTGCGCTGCCGCCGCGCCATCACCAGTCAATAGCGTCACCTTCCCCCCGACCGCCCGCAGGGCAGCAATCAGGGTCACAGCTTCCGGTCGCACCTGATCACCCAGACGAAAGAGGGCAATCCAGCCGGCTTCGTCACCGAGTGCAATCACCGTATCGGTGCAGCCGGACAGTGCATGCGCGGTTTCCGGCAAGGCTTGCCCGTGCAGGGCCCGAACATAGGCTGGCCGGCCCAGACGGATTTGTCGACCGGCCAGCCGGGCACTCACACCGTAACCCGGCTCACTGGTCGACGCCTCGACCGGTGGCAGCACCCGACCCCTCGTTGCCAAGCACAAGGCGCGCCCGAGAGGATGCTCCGATGCCTGCTCGAGCGCCGCCGCCAGCAGCAGGCTGGCATCCTGATCGAGCTGGCCGAGCGGCAGGACTTCGAGCACCCGCATCTCGCCGGTGGTCAGGGTTCCCGTCTTGTCGAACACGAAATGGCTGGCCCGGGCAAGGGTCTCGACAGCGTGGCTGCGGGTGACCAGCAGACCGGCCCTGGCCATTGCCCCACTGGCAACGGTGAGCGCCACCGGCGTGGCGAGCGACAGCGCACAGGGACAGGTGACGACCAGCACCGACACGGTGATCCACAACACCTGCCGCGGATCGATGAACCACCAGGCAATCGCCACCACCACCGCCAGAAACAGCAGAGTGATGATGAAGCGGCTGGCGATGCGGTCCGCCAGGTCCACGATTCTCGGTTTCTCGGTCGCCGCGCGCTCCATCAGACGAACGATCGCCGACAACCGGGTGGCTTCCCCGACCTGTGTCACCTCGACCAGCAGGGGGCTCTCGATATTGACCGCCCCGCCGGTCACCGCCAGCCCCGGTCGCTTGTCCACCGGCGCGCTCTCGCCGGTCAGCAGCGATTCATCGGCGCTGCTGACCCCTTCGAGCACCCTCCCGTCAGCCGGGATGGTCTCGCCCGGCTTGACCAGCACGACCTCACCCGGCCGCAGGTCGGCTGCCAGCACCTGTTCGACATCGCGCTGCACGGGATAAGCCGGCAGGCGGGTCGCGACCACCGGCATCAGTCTGGCCAGCGCCTCGGTCACGCTGACCGCACGCTGGCGAGCGGTCATCTCGAGAAAGCGCCCACTGAGCAGAAAAAAAACGAACATCGTCACCGAGTCGAAATAGACCTCGCCACTGGCCGTCAGGGTCGCCCAGACGCTCGCCACAAAGGCAGCCCCGATTCCCAGCGCCACCGGCACATCCATCCCCGCACGGCGCAGTCGCAGGTCAAGCCAGGCATTGCGAAAGAACGGCGCGGCCGAGTAGAAGATCACCGGCGCCGTCAGCACCAGGCTGGCCCAGCGCATCAACTGCTCGACCGCCGGCGTCATCTCGCCCTCACCGGCCAGATAGACCGGCACGGCGTACATCATCACCTGCATCATGCCGAAACCGGCGACGAACACCCGCCACAGCGCGCTGCGTCGCTCCTGGCGCGCCAGTTCCTCGCTCTTCGCGGCATCGTAGGGGTAAGCCCGATAACCGATCGCAGCAATCGCCGCCAGGATCCCGGACAACCTGATCCGGCGCGTGTCCCAGCGCACACGGGCACGCCGCGTCGCATAGTTGATATCGACCGCCGTCACCCCGGCAAGGCGTGACAGGTGCTGCTCGTTGAGCCAGATGCAGGCCGAGCAGGTGATCCCCTCGAGCATCAGCGATGCCTCGAGCTCGCTGTGCTCCGGCCCTTCGCCGAGGACCCGCACGAAGCTTTTCTGGAAGTCCGCATGATCGTAAAGCTGCAGACCTTCGACGATCGCCGGCAGCGCCTCGCGCGGAGCGTTCGGCAAGGCATCGCGATTGCGATAATAGTCGGTCAGCCCGTTATCGACGATCGCCCGCGCCACGGCCTGGCAGCCGCCACAGCACATGGCGCGCGGCTGTCCGTCGATGTCGGTCGCCAGATCGACCCCGGTCGGTATGGGCTGACCACAATGGTAGCAATTGCCGATATTCATCACTGCCGTACGAAGGAAAATGGGGCGGCACCGGCCAGCGTACCGGAAAACCGGTTATAATCGCACGTTTTGTCCGCCCCCACTCGTGCCCGATGCTCGTCTATCGCGGTTTTTCACAGACAGCGCACAGTGCCACCGTCCTCACCATAGGCAACTTTGATGGCGTACATCTGGGCCATCGCGCGTTGCTCGCCCGCCTGACGGCGGCAGCGGCGGCGGCCGGACTGCCGGCAGCGGTGCTCACCTTCGAGCCTCACCCGCGCGAGTTCTTCGCCCCGGAATCGGCTCCCTCACGCCTGTCGACACTACGCGAGAAACTCGAACTGCTGGCCGACGACGGCACCGACCTGGTGCATGTCTGCCATTTCAACGCCGGCTTCGCCGCCCTGACAGCCAATGAATTCATCGAACGTGTTCTGCTCGGCGCGCTGCGCATCCGACACCTGATCATCGGCGACGATTTTCGCTTCGGCGCCGGGCGCACCGGCAACTTCGACCTCCTTGCAGAGAGCGGCGCCCGCCTCGGCTTCCGGGTCGAGGCGATGGAGAGCGTCACCCTCGACGGAGAGCGGGTATCCAGTTCGGCGGTGCGCGACGCCCTCCAGGCAGGACGGATCGAGCACGCGGCGCGGCTGCTCGGCCGTCCCTATGCAATCGACGGTCGCGTCGTGCACGGCGACAAGATCGGCCGGCAACTGGGTTTCCACACCGCCAACATCCGCATCAAGCATGAGCGGCCACCGCTGCAGGGAGTCTTCGCGGTCGAGGTCAAGGGGCTGCCGGGCGGACCACACCGGGGCGCCGCCAACCTCGGCTATCGCCCGAGCGCCCATCAGGTGGTGCGCCCGCTGCTCGAAGTACACCTGCTCGATTTCAATGCCGACATCTACGGCGCGCACCTGATCGTCCGTTTCCTGCACAAGATGCGCGACGAAATGAAATTCCCCGACTTCAGCGCACTGCGCGCGCAGATCGCCCAGGACGTCGCCGACGTCAAGGCGTACTTCCAGTTGTGAGACCCGCCATGTCCGACTACAGGAAAACCCTCAATCTCACCGACACGCCCTTTCCGATGCGTGGCGACCTTGCCCGCCGCGAACCTCAATGGGTTGCCGCCTGGCAGAACTCCCGGCTCTACGAGAGAATCCGCGCTGCCGCGCAGGGACGCCCGCGCTTCGTCCTGCACGACGGTCCACCCTACGCCAACGGCGACATCCACATCGGGCACGCGGTGAACAAGATCCTCAAGGACATCATCGTGCGCGCCAGAACGCTGGCCGGCTTCGACGCACCCTACGTCCCGGGCTGGGACTGCCATGGCCTGCCGATCGAACACCAGATCGAAAAGCTGCACGGCAAGCATCTGCCGGGCGACCGTGTGCGCGAACTGTGCCGCGCCTTTGCCAGCCAGCAGGTGGAACGTCAGAAGAAGGATTTCATCCGGCTCGGGGTGCTTGGCGCCTGGGAGCAACCCTATCTGACCATGAACCACAAGACCGAGGCCGACGAGATTCGCGCACTTGGCCGCATCCTCGACAAGGGCTACCTCTACCAGGGTCTGAAACCGGTCAACTGGTGTCTCGATTGCGGCTCGGCGCTTGCCGAAGCCGAGGTCGAATACGAGGACAAGACTTCCGCGGCAATCGATGTCGCCTTCGAAGTGCACGCCAATCATGCCGACAAATTGGCCCGGGCCTTCGGCCTGACCCACCTGCGGGGACCCGCCTTCGCGGTCATCTGGACCACCACGCCGTGGACCCTGCCGGCCAACGAGGCGGTCTGCGCCCACCCGGACTTCATCTATGACCTGATCGACACCGCCAAAGGCGCGCTGATCCTGGTTCGCGAGCTGGCTGACGCCTGCCTGCGGCGTTATGCCCTTGCCGGCACGGTGATCGGCTCGGCCAGGGGTAGCGCCCTCGAGCAGGTACTGCTCAGACACCCCTTCCAGCCGCGCGACGTGGCGCTCATCTGCGGCAGGCACGTCACTCTCGAGGCGGGTACCGGGCTGGTGCACACCGCACCGGCACACGGCACCGACGACTACCTGATCGGCAGGGTCTACGGTCTGCCGGTCAATAATCCGGTTGGTGACGATGGCTGTTTCATCGCCGGCACCCCGCCACTGGCGGTGGTCGGCGAGCTGGCCGGCAAGTCCGTCTGGGAGGCCAACCCGCTGGTCCTGCGGGAACTCGCCGCCAGCGGCCGCCTGCTTCAGTCGGAAACGATCCGCCACAGCTACCCGCATTGCTGGCGCCACAAGACACCGATCATTTTCCGCGCCACGAGGCAGTGGTTCGTTGGCATGGAGCACCGTCCGCCAGCCCCCGAAATGCCGGCCGGGCAGCACAGCGAAGAAGAACCGACCCTGCGCTGGCGGGCCGAACGCGCGGTGGACGAAACGCAGTTCTTCCCGAACTGGGGACGCGCCCGTCTCGAGGCGATGATGCGTACCCGGCCCGACTGGTGTGTGTCGCGGCAGCGCAACTGGGGAGTCCCCCTGCCCTTCTTCCTGCACCGCGAGACCGGTGCGCTGCACCCGCGCACCGGCGAACTGATCGAAGCCGTCGCCCAACGGGTCGAAAAATCCGGCATCGAAGCGTGGTTCGCGCTCGACCCGGTCGAGTTGCTCGGTGCCGAGGCCGCCCAGTACCACAAGATGAGCGACACGCTGGACGTCTGGTTCGACTCCGGCTCGACCCACTCCAGCGTCCTGCGCGGTTCGCACCGCGAGCAACTGGCCTATCCCGCCGACCTCTACCTCGAAGGCTCGGATCAGCACCGCGGCTGGTTCCAGAGTTCGCTCCTGATCGGCTGCGCGATGGATGGCCGGGCGCCCTACAAAGCCCTGCTGACGCACGGTTTCGTGGTCGATGGCAAGGGCCTGAAAATGTCCAAGTCGAAAGGCAATGTCATCGCGCCGCAGAAGATCGCCGACACGCTGGGCGCCGAGATCCTGCGCCTGTGGGTCGCGGCCACCGACTACTCCGGCGAACTGTCGATTTCCGACGAGATTCTCAAGCGGGTCGTCGAGAGTTACCGGCGCATCCGCAACACCCTGCGCTTCCTGCTCGCCAACACTGCGGACTTCGACCCCACGCGTGACAGGCTCGAGCTCGAAGACTGGCTGGAAATCGACCGCTACGCGCTGGCCATGACCCGGCAACTGCAGGCGCAGTGCGAGGCCGACTACGAGCGTTTCGAGTTCCACCGTGTCATGCAGTCGTTGCAGACCTTCTGTTCCGAGGATCTCGGCGGCTTCTATCTCGACATTCTCAAGGACCGCCTGTACACCACCGCTGCCGACTCGACGGCGCGTCGTTCGGCGCAGGGCGCCCTGTGGCACATCCTGCAGTGTCTGGTCAAGCTGATGGCGCCGGTGCTGTGCTTCACTGCCGAAGAAATCTGGCAGTTGCAGAGCGGCGACGGCGAGCAGTCGGTGATGCTGCAGACCTGGCAGCCACTCCCGGCGCCGGCCGGCGAAGGCGAACTGCTCGACAAATGGCGCCGCATCCGCGCCTATCGTGCGGAAGTCATGCGGGCACTCGAGGAACTACGCATCGCGGGACACATCGGTTCGTCGCTGCAGGCCGAGGTGCGCCTGCACTGCGACGGCGAGAAGTACGAGACCCTTGCTTCGCTGGGCGACGATCTGCGCTTCGTCCTCATCTGCTCGCAGACCGCGCTCGTCCGCGATGCCGAGGAAAAACTGCTCTGCGCCCCCCTGACGCACGCCAAGTGCGAGCGCTGCTGGCACGTGCGGGCCGACGTCGGGGTCAGCCCCGATCACCCCGGCCTCTGCGGCCGCTGCATCGACAATCTCGCAGGCGGGGGCGAAGCACGTGCCTTCGCGTAACATCGACCGCTGGCTGTGGCTGGCCGGCATCGTCGTCATCCTCGATCAGGTCAGCAAGTGGCTGGTGCTCGCCTGGCTGCAGCCCGGCGATTCGCGCTACGTGACGCCCTTCTTCAACTGGGTCCTGGTGTTCAACCCGGGCGCCGCGTTCAGCTTCCTGTCCGATGCCGGCGGCTGGCAACGCTGGGCTTTCACCCTGCTGGCCATCGGCATCGCGGCGTGGATCGTCAGCATCCTGCCGCGTCACAGCGGCGAGTTCCGGCTCTCGCTGGCGCTCACGCTGATCCTCGGCGGTGCCGTCGGCAATGTCATCGACCGCCTGCGCTTCGGCGCCGTCATCGACTTCATTCAGTGGCACGCTGCCGGCTTCTACTGGCCTGCCTTCAACATCGCCGACTCGGCGATCAGCGTCGGTGCAGCCCTGATGGTCTGGGATCAGTTTGCCACCCGCCCAGGCGTCCACGATGGCGACGTCCGCTGATCCGTTTGCTCCGTCGCTCGGCCAGGCGCCGCGCCAGCCCGCTTGATCTTCTCCGACCGCCAGGAACGCATGCCCGATACCGCCCCCCCCGCCAGCAGCACAGCAACGGTCATGGCCGACAGCTATCTGACCCTGCACTACAGCCTCGCCGATCTCGCGGGCAACGAATACGTCAGTACCTTCGGGCTGTCGCCGGCCACCCTGCAGATGGGCGGCGGTCAGCTTGCCGAGACGCTGGAGAACTGCCTGCTTGGCCTGCCGGTCGGCGCACGACATGTCTTCGAACTCGCTTCGGCCGACGCCTTCGGAGCCCACAACCCGCGTCTCGTCGAACGTATCGCGCGCAGCGCCCTGCCCGCCGGGATTGAACTCAGGGTGAACTCGCTGATCGAATTCAGCGCGCCCGACGGCGTCTCGAGCTTCGCCGGTTTCCTGTGCGAACTGAACGAAAGCAGCGCACTCTTCGACTTCAATCACCCCCTCGCCGGCAAGCCGATCCGCTTCGAAGTCGAGGTCATCGCCATCCTGTGAGGCCCAGCATGCAGATCCTTCTTGCCAACCCACGCGGCTTCTGCGCCGGCGTCGACCGGGCCATTGCCATTGTCGAGCGGGCGATCGACAGGTTCGGTGCGCCGATCTACGTGCGCCACGAAGTGGTGCATAACCGTTTCGTGTGCGACGACCTGCGCGCCAAAGGTGCCGTGTTCGTTGACCATTTGAGCGAGGTGCCGGCGGGAAGCATCGTCATTTTCAGTGCGCACGGCGTCGCCAAGGCGGTTATCGAGGAAGCCGCCAGCCGTGGTCTCAAGGTATTCGACGCCACCTGCCCGCTGGTCACCAAGGTGCATGTCGAAGTCGCCCGCATGCGCCGCGAAGGCCGCGAGATCGTCATGATCGGCCACAAGGGACATCCCGAGGTCGAGGGAACGATGGGCCAGAGTCCCGACGGCATGTATCTCGTCGAAACCGTGGCCGACGTCCGGGAACTCGCCGTGCACACCCCGGCCCGCCTCGCCTACGTCACCCAGACCACGCTCTCGGTGGACGACGCCGCGCAGGTGGTCGCCGCCCTCAAGGAACGCTTCCCGGAGATCGTCGGCCCGCGCAAGGACGACATCTGTTACGCCACCCAGAACCGCCAGGATGCCGTCAAGCAACTGGCGCAAAACAGTGAGGTCGTGCTCGTCGTCGGCAGCCGCTCCAGTTCCAACTCGAATCGCTTGCGCGAGGTCGCCGAACTGGTCGGTAGCCGAGCCTTTCTGGTCGACCAGGCCGAGCAGATCGACCCGGCATGGCTCACCGGCAGCCGCCGTATCGGCGTCACCGCAGGCGCCTCGGCGCCGGAGGTTGTCGTCCAGAAGGTGGTCGATCGCGTGTCGGGTGGCGACCAGAGCATAGTCGCGCAACTCGACGGCGTCGAGGAAAACGTCACCTTCGCCCTGCCGCGCGAACTCCAGTAGCCATTGGCCGGCGGCGGGCCGCCGCTGGCGCAAGCCCTGAGCGGCCGCCGGCCGCGGACCGCCAGCCCCCCGCCCGGTTGCTAGCGGCCGACCGGCGTCTACCGGCGCGCTGGCGCCAGGTCGACGGCGCCCGCCCCAGCCGACGGCCCGGCCTTGTCGCGCGGGCGCGACGGAAAAACCCCGGGGCGATCGGTGGCCTGGCTTCTGCCGCTCTCGGCCGCGTCAAAACTGAGTTCCAGGCGTGTTTCGCTGCTCACCGGCACCCCTTCGATTTCGCCCGGGCGGAAGCGCAAACGCGCCAGGACCGTCACCACCGGCTCCTCGACAGCCGCCGCCAGGGTGCTGCGCTCGACCGCCACCCGTTCGACCTGGCCGCTGGCACCCAGGAAGACGCGCAGTACGACCGTGCCGCGCAGCGCTCCGGTGTCAGCCGCAAGCTCCGGTGGCAGCACCGCTTCTTCGAGGGGCTCCGGTGGAACGGTCAGCTCCGCACGCCTGAAATACCAGGAACCCGGCGGCGCGTTGATCACCCAGGCTTGTGCCAGGTAAGGCGGCACATGCGTCGCCAGCCGCCGCTCACCCAGGGTGGCCAGCAGCGCGGCCGCTTCCGGCGCTTCCGGCACGTGCTCCACACCCGACAGCGTGTCCGCCTCGGGCAAGCCCGGTGCCGACAACGGCGAGGATTCTGCCGTCACGGACGGCGCCGGCTGCCGGAGCGCCTCGCCCAGCGTCACCAGCAGCGCCACGCGACCGCCGGCTGGCGGCAGGGCGCTGCCGGACGCGGGACGCCAGAGCGACCAGACCAGGAGATGCAGCAGCAGCGAGACAGCCAGCGCCAGCAGCAGACTCAGCCTCGCCCGCCGTTGCGTTGCCCCGCCCGTGAAGACCGATGTCAAGCCATGCACTGTTTGCCAGGACGATGCCGGAGCCGGCGGAAGCTGGATTCTAACCATTCATGATTCGGCTTACTCGCCCCCGAGCATGAAAGCCCTGATCGGGTGCACCATGTGAGGTGGCACGCAGGCGCGTAGAGGTCGCAATACGAATGAAGGCCCGACCCCGGCGCCTAACCGGACCTTCACC
>NZ_JAEUOL010000084.1 GCF_016789985.1 Accumulibacter sp. | reverse complement strand
CAATCCGGGCGACAAGGAGCGGACGCTGACAAAGATCGTCAAGGTGGTTTCCGGTGACACGCCGGAAACCCTCGAGCGTGTCCGCCAGATGTACGCCAGCGTGATTACCGCCGGTGTCTTCCCGGCCTCGAGCATCAAGGTTGCCGAGGCTGCCAAGGTGATCGAGAATACCCAGCGGGACCTGAACATCGCCCTGATGAATGAGCTGGCGATCATTTTCGATCGCATCGGCATCGACACCGTCGAGGTGCTCCAGGCGGCCGGCAGCAAGTGGAACTTCCTGCCCTTCCGGCCTGGCCTGGTCGGCGGCCATTGCATCGGCGTGGATCCTTATTACCTGACGCACAAGGCGGAAATGCTGGGCTATCACCCGCAGGTGATCAATGCCGGGCGACGCATCAATGACGGCATGGGCAAGTTCATCGCCGAGCAGACGGTCAAACAGTTGATCCGCAATGGCTGGCAGGTGAAGGACGCACCGATCATCGTGCTCGGCCTGACCTTCAAGGAGGACTGCCCGGATCTGCGCAACTCGCGCGTCATCGACGTGATCCGGGAACTGCAGTCCTACGGCGCGAAGGTGGTGGTCCATGAACCGGTGGCCGACGCCGACGAGGCGCGCCATGAATACGGTGTCGAACTGACACCCTGGGAGGCGTTGCCGGCGGCCGCTGCGATCGTTGCGGCGGTGGCACACCGGCAGTTCAAGGAACGTCCGTTGACCGATTTCGTCGGCAAGCTGCAGCAAGGTGGCGTGCTGACCGACGTCAAGAGCATGTTCGACGAAGCAGAACTGGTGGCGAACGGGGTGAGCGTGTGGCGTCTCTGAGTCCAGCCTCACCGCCAGCCCTGGCGGCCCTCGGCGAGCGTCTGCGACAGCAGCCGGCGCGCTGGCTGGTGACGGGGAGCGCCGGCTTCATCGGTTCGCATCTGGTCGAATCCTTGCTCCGGCTCGACCAGACGGTGGTCGGGCTGGACAACTTTGCTACCGGTCACCGCAGCAACATCGAAGAGGTGCGTGCCCTGGTGGCGCCTGGACAATGGCTTCGTCATCGCTTCATCGAGGCCGACATCGGCGATCTGGATGCCTGCCGCGAAGCCTGTCGCGGGGTCGATTTCGTCCTCCATCAGGCGGCGCTCGGTTCGGTACCGCGCTCGCTGGCCAATCCGGTGGCGACCAACGCGGCCAACGTCGATGGTTTCCTCAACATGCTGCTGGCCGCACGCGATGCCGGCGTGCAGCGCTTCGTCTACGCCGCGTCGAGTTCGACCTATGGCGATCACCCGGCGCTACCAAAGGTCGAGGAGCAGATCGGGCGACCGCTCTCGCCCTACGCGGTAAGCAAACTGGTGAATGAGCTGTACGCTGAAGTTTTTGCGCGCTGTTACGGCTTTCCGTCGATCGGTTTGCGCTATTTCAATGTCTTTGGCTCTCGCCAGGATCCGGAGGGGGCCTATGCCGCGGTGATTCCCCGCTGGACGCGGGCGATGCTGCTGGGCGAAGCGGTGACGATCAACGGCGACGGGGAGACCAGCCGCGACTTCTGTTTCGTGGAGAACGCGGTGCAGGCAAACCTGCTGGCCGCGACGGTGGCTGATCCGGCGGCGGTCAATCAGGTGTACAACGTTGCGGTCGACGACCGGACGTCGCTCAACCGGCTGTTCGAGATCCTGCGCGACGCCTTGTGCCAGTTCAGGGCCGAAGTGAGCGCGCTGCGACCCGTCTACGGCGATTTCCGGCCGGGCGACGTTCGCCACTCGCAGGCCGACATCAGCAAGGCCAGGCGCTTGCTTGGCTATTTTCCAGGCCACCGGATCGAGGAGGGGGTTCGCGAGGCCATGCCGTGGTATGTGTCACGCTTCAGCGTGACCGAGGGAGTGTATTGATGAAACCTTCTTGCCTGCAGTGTTCAGCCCTGGTGCGTCGGGGCGCGATTGCCTTTTGCGGTTTGCTGAGTCTGGCCCTGCCCTCTCTGGCCACTGCCGGGCTGGCGGCCAAGGAAGCCGAGGCCGAGCGTCTGCTGGCACTGCGCAAGGAGGCTCTGGCCCATGAGCACGGCGAGGGTGTGGCCAAGGACCATGCCCGGGCGGTGAAGCTGTACTGTGAGGGTGCCCGCCTCGGTGACGCGGAGGCACAGTTCAGTCTCGGCTGGATGTATGCCAACGGGCGGGGCATCGGGCGCGATGATGCGCTGGCGGCTTACTTCTTCGCTCTGGCCGCCAGGCAGGGGCACCTCCAGTCGCAGAAAATGCAGCGTTTCGTGGGGGAGCCGTCCTCGGTCCCGCCGGAGTGCATGCGCGCCGCGGTCTTTGCCGACGACGGTCGGGATGTCATCGTGCCGAACACCGAGTTGCAGAAGAAAGTCGTCGGCCTCGTACACCAGTTGGCCCCGGAATACGGCGTCAGCCCACGTCTGGCGCTGGCGGTGATCCGCGCCGAGTCGAACTTCAACCCGGTGGCCCAATCGAACAAGAATGCCCAGGGCCTGATGCAACTGATTCCCGATACCTCGGCGCGCTTCAATGTCAAGCAGCCGTTCGACCCGGAGCAGAACCTGCGGGGTGGACTGGCGTATCTGCGCTGGCTGCTGGCCTATTTCGAAGGCGACGTGAGCCTCGTCGCGGCGGCCTACAATGCCGGCGAGGGCGCGGTCAACCGCTACCGCGGGGTGCCGCCCTACGCGGAAACCCAGGGCTATGTCAAACGGATCATCGGTATCTTCAAGCGCGACGACCACCCCTATGACGCCAAGGTGACCACCCCTTCGCCGGAGTTGTCACGCATTCGCTCGACCAGGGGCTCGTAGGAGTCCGCATGCGGTCGCCCATGCGATATCTGCGGTGGATGACGGGTCTGATCGGCGCCGCCTGCATCCTGGCGGGAGAGGTCTTTGCCGACTTGCCCGAGATCATCGAGCGCGTCAAACCGTCGGTGGTGGTCGTGGGCACCCATCAAGTGACCCGCAGTCCTCCGTTCATGATGCGCGGCACCGGCTTCGTGGTCGGCGACGGACGCTCGGTGGCGACCAACGCGCACGTCATTCAGCCGGCGCTGGATGAGGCGGCCGGCGAGAAGCTGGTGATCGTCGCACGGGTCGGCGCGTCAGGCGCCCAGCAGCGGCCGGCCAGAGTCGTCGAGGTAGACAAGTCGCATGACCTGGCCCTGCTGCGCATCGACGGCCCGGCTTTGCCGGTGCTTGCCCTGCACGACTCGGAACCGGTCCGCGAAGGACAGTCGGTCGCCTTCACGGGTTTCCCGATCGGCGGCGCTCTGGGCCTGTCGCCGGTCACGCATCGCGGAATCATCTCGGCGATCACGCCAATTGTCCTGCCCGGTGCCAATGCACGACAGCTCAATGCCAGGGTCGTGCAACAGATCAGGGAGGGCAGCTTCGACATCTATCAGCTTGATGCGACCGCCTATCCGGGCAACAGCGGCGGCCCGCTCTTCGAACTGGGGCGCGGCGAAGTGATCGGGATCATCAATATGGTTTTCGTCAAGGAGAACAAGGAATCGGTGTTGAGCAAGCCTTCGGGGATCAGCTTCGCCATTCCCGTGCGCTTCCTGCGCGATCTGATGCACAAGAGCCCGTAGGCAGGCAACAGTCGTCCTGTCGGGTGAGCCTCACTCATCTGGCGATGGCGCATGATCAGGGCCACCGCCCCCGGCTTCTGGTAGCATGCGCGCTGCTCCCGAAGAACCGTCAATGACTGTCCTGCTCGCCGATGTCTTTTCCGCCGCTGGGCCGCTGGCCACTGGTGTTCCCGGTTATCGCCCGCGGCAGCAGCAGCTCGAGCTTGCCGAACACATCGCCGCGGCGATGGCCGGGAATCGTGTGCTGGTTGCCGAGGCGGGCACCGGTACCGGCAAGACCTATGCCTACCTCGTTCCGGCGCTGCTTTCCGGTGGCAAGGTGATCGTTTCGACGGGCACCAGGAACCTGCAGGACCAGCTCTTCACGCGCGACATTCCGACCATCCGCCAGGCACTCAAGTCACCGATCAAGGTGGCACTGCTCAAGGGGCGAGCCAACTATCTGTGCCACTACCACCTCGAACGGGCGTTGAACGATGGCCGCTTCCTTTCCCGGGAAGATGCCGCCTGCGCCCGGCGCATCGCGCGCTTTGCCCTGCAGACCCGCAGCGGAGACAAATCCGAGTGCGCCGACGTGCCCGAGAACGCAACGGTCTGGGCGATGGTCACCTCGACCCGGGATAACTGCCTCGGCCAGGACTGTCCCCGGCACAAGGAATGTTTCGTGCTGGCCGCTCGCCGCGAAGCCCTGGCCGCCGACCTGGTGGTGGTCAATCATCACCTCTTCTTTGCCGACGTGATGCTGCGCGACGAAGGAACGGCCGAGTTGCTGCCGGCCTGCAACGCGGTGATCTTCGACGAAGCGCACCAGTTGCCGGAAATCGCCAGTCTGTTCTTTGGCGACAGTGTGTCGAGTACCCAACTGCTCGAACTGGGGCGCGACGCGCGGATCGAAGGCCTGGCGGCGGCCCGCGACTGTCTTGATCTGTCGCCCCTGTGCAATCGGCTCGAAAAGGCTGCACGCGAACTGCGGCTGGCCCTGCCGGTGGAACCGGCACGCTATTCCCTGATGCAGCTCGCCGCCCGGCCCGGTTTTGCCGGTGGTCTGAGCGGAGTGATCGGCGAGCTGCAGGCGCTCGCCGGTCTGCTCGAAACGCAGGCGCAGCGCGCCGAAGGCCTGGAAAACTGCTGGCGACGCGCCACCGACCTGCTCGCCCACCTGCAGGCCTGGCAGACTGGCGCCAATGCCGATCTCATCCGCTGGGGCGAGACCCATACCCACTCCCTGCAGCTCAACGCGACACCGCTGGCGATTTCCGGGATCATGCAGAGGCAGATGAGCGGGCATCCCCGGGCGTGGATCTTCACTTCCGCGACGCTGGCCGTGCAGAACGACTTTACCCATTACTGCGCCGAGATGGGGCTGCTCGAAGCCACTTCGGCGCGTTGGGAGAGCCCCTTCGATTACCCCCGCCAGGCGCTCCTGTACGTGCCGCGCAATCTGCCGGATCCGAACAGCGCGGACTATACCGAGGCCGTGGTCAGGGTGGCCTGTCCGGTGCTCAAGGCGAGCGGCGGGCGCGCCTTCCTGCTGTGTACCTCGCTGCGCGCCATGCGCCGGACGCACGAACTGCTCGTCGAGTGGCTGGCGCGCGAGGGGCTCGATCTGCCCTTGCTGTTGCAGGGCGAGCGCAGCAAGAACGAACTGCTCGAGCGCTTCCGCCGTCTGGGCAATGCCATCCTGATCGGCAGCCAGAGTTTCTGGGAAGGGGTCGACGTTCGTGGCGAAGCGCTCTCGCTGGTGGTGATCGACAAGCTGCCCTTCGCTCCGCCGGACGATCCGGTGCTCTCGGCACGCCTCGAGAAATTGAAGAGCGAGGGGCGCAATGCCTTCATGGACTACCAGTTGCCGCGCGCGGTGATCAACGTCAAGCAGGGCGCCGGTCGGCTCATCCGCGACGAGACCGACCGCGGCGTGCTGATGATCTGTGATCCGCGGCTGATCAGCAAGGCCTATGGCAAGCGTGTCTGGCGCAGTCTGCCGCCGATGCAGCGGACGCGTGAGCTGGCCGAGGTGGAGGCATTCTTCGCCCGTGACGCACTGGTCGAGGGCGCATGAACTTGCTGCCGCTGTCCCCAGCGACGGATCTGCTGCCGGCCGACTGCCGTGCCACGGCCGAACTACTGAATCGTGGTTGTGCCTGCGTCTCGGTCGACCACGCGTCGCTCAAACGGGCGCTCGAAGCCGGTGCGGGCAGCCTGTCGCATGCCGATCTGCTGGCCACCCGTCCGCACCTGTTTTCGGACAGCATGGTTTTCGTCAGCCAGGCTCATCTCCTGCACATGGCGCGCCTGATCAGCCTGATCGAACGACTGGTCGTCCGGCCCGAGTATCGCGAGCGGGTGCTGGCCTATGCGCCACCGGTGGCGCGCCACGAGCCGCGCGCCGCCGGCGTCTTTCTGGGCTATGACTTCCACCTTGGCCCGGACGGACCGCAACTGATCGAAATTAATTCCAATGCCGGTGGGGCACTGCTCAACGCCCGGCTGCTGAGCGCCCAAAGGGCGTGTTGTGCGCCGGTGGCCAGGATGATGCCGGCGCCGTTGCCGGTCGAAGAAACCTTCCTTGACATGTTCCACGAGGAATGGCAGTTGGCTCGACCGGCCGCCGTAAACCGGCCACTGGCGCGCGTCGTCATTGTCGACGAACGGCCGGCGGAGCAGTATCTGGCGCCCGAATTCGAGCTCTTCCGCCAGTTGTTCGTGGCGCACGGCCTTGTCGCCGTGGTGGCCGAACCGGCCGATTTTTCTTTTGACGGGAAGGCGCTGCGTTGTCGCGGCGAGGTCGTCGATCTGGTTTACAACCGGCTCACCGACTTCGCCCTGGGCGAGCCACAGAACCGGGCGTTGCGCGAAGCCTACCTCGCCGACGCGGTGGTTCTCACCCCGCATCCACGGGTGCATGCGCTGTTTGCCGACAAGCGCAACCTGGTGGCTCTGGGCGACGATCACTGGCTGCGGGAACTCGGTCTGAGCGAGGCTGAGCGGCGGCTGCTGACGAGCGGCATCCCACGTACCGAGGAAGTCGTCGCGCAAGGCGTCGAGGCTTTCTGGACCAGTCGCCGGCAGTGGTTCTTCAAGCCGTTCGCCGGTTTTGGCAGCCGGGCGACCTATCGCGGCGACAAGTTGACCCGCCGGGTGTTCGAAGAAGTGTCGCGTGGTGGCTACGTCGCTCAGGCAGTGGTCGCCCCGTCCGAGCGACGCCTGCTGATCGACGGGGTGGAGCAGGATTTCAAGCTCGACCTGCGCAATTATGTTTACCGTGGTGCCGTGCAGCTCGTCTCGGCGCGTCTCTACCGCGGTCAGACAACCAATTTCCGGACACCCGGCGGGGGCTTCGCGGCAGTCTTTCCAGTCCCCTGTCAGGAGGAGAGCGGGGACTGCGAATGAAGCTGTTCAGCATCGCCGGATATTCCGGAGCGGGCAAGACCACGCTGATCGAAAAGCTGTTGCCGCGGCTGACCGGGCGCGGTCTGCGTGTCTCGGTTGTCAAGCATGCGCACCACGCCTTCGATATCGATCAACCCGGAAAGGATTCGTTTCGCCACCGCCAGGCGGGGGCCAGCGAGGTACTGTTGGCGAGCAGCCAGCGCTGGGTGTTGATGAACGAACTGCGTGGGGCGCCCGAGCCGACCCTCGGCGAGTATGTCGCCCATTTCTCGCCGTGTGATCTGGTCATCGTCGAGGGCTTCAAACACGAGGCGATCCCGACCCTCGAAGTCTATCGGCCGGCCAATGGCAAGCCGCCGCTCTGGCCGCAGCAGCCGCACATCGTGGCGGTTGCCTCCGATCAGGCAGCGCCACCGGATCTGCCGGCCGGCCTGGACTGGCTGGACATCAACGATGCGCCGCAGATCGTCCGTTTCGTCATCGATCACCTTCAACTGGGAAGGGAAACGCATGCTGTTCTTTGACAGGGGGCTGTCGCGCCTGTTGGCGGGCTGATGGTGACTGCACCGTTCTGCGCCGGTGGTGGCTCCGCCGCTCCGCAGAGGGGACCTTGGGCGGGAGAAGCATGGCTTCACCAGGGCTTTCCCCAGCCCGGTATATCGGTCGATGGACTGTGTGCGGATCGTGAAATGAAATCAGGAGCAGCTTTGCATGAGGTGTGGGGCGTCTTGCCAACGATCGGTCTCTTTGTCGTTTACTTGATCATTCCCCTTCGCTAAAGTGGCAATGCTTGCCGCGCTTTGAGGGACAGCGGGGGATATCCGGCTCGGGTGTGCCTGCTCGGTCAATCGATCGCCAAAAAGAAGAAACCAGCACCTTCAACCGAATCCCTGGAGAAAACCCATGCCCAGCGTCATCTCGGTCGCCCATGTTGTCGTCAGCGAAGCCGATGCCAATGCCGTTTTCACTGTCCGGCTGTCCGAAGCCGATCTGGTGAATCCGGTGACGGTGAACTGGAATCTGTCGGCGATTGGCGCGTCCTATGGAATCGACTTTTCCGGTGTGTCCGGCCTGCTGACCTTCAATCCTGGCGTCACGCAGCAAACCATCCTGGTGCCGCTGATCGTCGATGCAATCCCCGAGTCGACGGAAGTGTTTCAGCTCAATCTGTTCACACCAAGCGCCAACGCGGAAATTGGCAACTCCATTGCGACCGCGACGATCATCGACAACGACGCGGTATCCGGGACACCGGTGGCGCGGGTAAGCGACGCGGTTGTTGACGAGGGTTCCGGATTGGTTCAGGTCGCCGTGATTCTCGATAGACCCAGCGTCGGCAACGTAACGCTTGCCTACCAGGTTGAACCACGGACAGCTCTTGCCGGAGCCGATTTCACCGCATTTCCGGCCCAGACTCTGGATTTCGCAGCGGGCGAAACGGTTAAGCTGGTGACTGTCGGCATAGTCCAGGATCTCTTGATCGAGCCAACCGAAGTCTTCGCTGTCGTGGTGACTGGCGCGCTTGGTGCCACGGTTGGCGACGGAACGGGATACGTGTTCATCCATCGCAGCGACAATGCCCCCGTAGTCTTGCCGGTCCTTGACATCAGCAACGTCGTTACGGTTGAAGGGCAGGGCTATGTGGATTTCCTGGTGACTCTCTCCGCTCCGGGCGCCAACACGGTCAAGGTGGACTATCAGAGCGTGGCGGGAACGGCAAGCGGAAATGGAAGCGACTTCACGAATCAATCCGGAACATTGACTTTTGCGTCTGGCGAGACAGTCAAGACGCTCAGGTTGGCGACGACCGACGATGCCCTTGCCGAGACCCAGGAAACCTTTGGCGTGCAGTTGTCCGGGCCGATCAACGCGACACTGGGCAGTGCCACCGCCAACGCGACCATCATCGACGACGACAGCCCGCCTCCGGTAGCTCCGGTCCTCCTGAACGGCAGCGCTGCCGGGGAAATATTGCTCGGAACCCCCTTCGCCGATTCCATTTCCGGCGCTTTAGGCGACGATGTGCTCGATGGCGCGGAAGACAACGACGTGCTCGCCGGCGGTGCCGGGAACGATCTTCTGAACGGCGGAGGTGGTGCTGACACGCTGATCGGTGGTGGCGGCAACGACACGCTTGAAGGTGGTGCCATTTTCGACCGCATCGGCGGGACCGACTTCAACTTTGTCACCTATTTCACCAGCCCGACGGCAGTAGACATCAACCTGGGGCAGGGGGCTGGCGTCGGCTCCGGATCGGCCACCGACGGCTTCGGTGGTACCGACATCCTGCTCAATCTCAACCAGATTCGCGGCTCCAACTTTGCCGACACCATCACCGGCAGCACCGCCCTGGTCAATGAGCAGATGGAAGGCGGTCTGGGCGACGACCTGCTCGATGGTGGCGCCATCACTGACACCCTGAACCAGGAAAACAATAACCGTGTCGCCTACCACAATGCAACCGGGGCCGTCACGGTCGACCTGGCAGCCGGAACCGCAAGCGGCGCGGCGGGCAACGACACGCTGCTCAATTTCAACCAGATCCGGGGTTCGGCTTACAACGACACGCTGCTTGGCAGTGACGGCACGCTGACGGAGCGCTTCGAGGGGAGGGCTGGAAACGACCTGATCAATGGGCGCGGCGGTATCGACAACGTCGCGTACGACAGCGCGCCCGCTGCAGTGTCGGTCAATCTGAACACCGGCGTGGCCAGCGACGGGTACGGCGGCACCGACACCCTGAGCAACATCGAAGGCATCCGCGGTTCTGCTTACAACGACACTCTGGGCGGGGGGCTTGCCGCGAACGGCACGAACATCAGCGACGGGCTGCTCGAGATTTTCATCGGCAACGGGGGTAACGACACCATCGATGGTGGGCAGGGTTACGATCGGGTGGAGTACACCACATCGCCGGCGGGGGTGGTTGTCACCCTCAACGACACGCTGGACGGTAGCGCCAGCGACGGTTTTGGCGGCACCGACACCTTGCGGAGGATCGAAGGCGTTCGTGGCTCGCCCTACGACGACATTCTCACGGGCAGCGACAGCGCGTCCTTTGAGTCATTCGAGGGCCGCGAGGGCGATGATCAGATTGACGGCCGGGGCGGTGTCGACCGGGTTGATTACAGGTCCAGCAAGGCTGGGGTCACGGTCAATATCTCGCTCGGGACAAGTCTGGCGAGCGACGGCTATGGCGGCACCGACACCCTGACGAACATTGAACACGTGCGCGGCTCACGTGATTTCGACGACAGCATTACCGGTAGTGCCAGTGCCAACCTGCTTGAAGGCCTGGGCGGCAACGACACCCTCACCGGCGGCTCCGGCGCCGACACCCTCGACGGGGGCCCCGGCGCCGACACGCTGCTCGGTGGTGACGGCGCCGACCTCTACTACGTCGACCAGGTCGGCGACCTCGTTCTCGAAACCAACCCCGACCT